>JALHMA010000108.1 GCA_022844265.1 Saprospiraceae bacterium
ACTGTCGACTTCGCACTTGCTACGGTGTACTCTACGGACTTCGCACTGTCGACTTCGCACTTCGGACTACCTAAACCAGCCAAAGCGCAGCGTCAGCGCATACACCGGCGCATTCAGGTCTTTTTTGCCGTAATTATTCCAGCCTTCAAACCCGTCGACAAAGCGGTAGCCGACTGTGCCGCCGAGGCGAAACCAGCGGGCGACGTTGAGTTCCAGGCCCGCTTCGGGTATTACAACAAATGTGGCGTCGTTAAAGTCATCTTCAAATTCCCAGTCGTCCTGAAAATTGGTAACGCCCACGCCGCCGCCGGCTACTTTGACGGAAGTGTACAGGTGCAGCAGTTTGTGGGAGGGAATGGTGTAGCCCACCCACAGGCCGCCATAGCCGAGCGCAAGTTGTTTATTGCCGCCGATGCTGATCCGGTCGAAGGTTTCACCCATACCGAAAAGTCCGACAAAAAAGCGGTCCATCACCACGCCGCCGCCGCCGCCTGCGCCGTAACCTGTTTTGTTGTTGGTGTTGCTCCAGGAAAAAATGGGGCCGCCGAAACCGCCGCGTACCCGGCTGCTTTTGAACAGGGTTTCATCCTGTTGCTGAGCAAAAAGGGAAGAAGAAGAAAGGATCAGGGCAAAAAAGAACAGTTTTGTTTGCATAACATTCATGTTTAAGTTGAGTATTTTCAACTGAGACACATGAAGGTGGGATTACCCTGATGGGGGTGGGGATTTTTTTTGTGAGTAGTGAATAGTGAGTAGTGAGAACATCCCCTTCGGCCTTTTTTATAGGTTTAGGTGGGTTTTTCAGGCCTGTAATCGTGAGTCGTGAATTGTGAGTCGTGAGTGGCATCCCGTTAGAGGAATTATCGAGTCATGAAGAATACAGGCCTGAAAAACCCAACCTAAACCTATAAAAAAGGCCGAAGGGGATGTTCTCACTACTCACTACTCACCACTCACTACTCACCACTCACGCTTTCCTCTTCTTCCTGCTTTTCCTTTCCCACTTCTCCTGCTCCTCAATTTCCGCCATCAACGCTTTCATTTTGTCGCTGCGTTCGTCGTGCAGCACTACCGTGTCGGAGTATTCGTCCTTGTGGATGGTTTGTTTTTGAATAGGTTGTTGCAGGAAAGACTCGATTTCGTCAAGAATGGGTCGCTCCTCGGCACTGCAAAACGAAACGGCGAGGCCCTTTTTGGTGCCCCGTCCCGTGCGGCCCACGCGGTGTACGTAGTTTTCCGCCACGTCGGGCAGGTCGTAGTTGACCACGTAGTCCACATCGGGAATGTCGATGCCGCGGGCGCTGACATCTGTGGCGATCAGCACTTTCACCGTTCCTTCCCTGAATTGCTGCATCACTTTCAGGCGATCCTGCTGGTCTTTGTCGCCGTGTATGGTGATACTTTGAACGTTCGCTCTTTCCAGGGCTTTATTCACCCGTTCGGCCCGCACTTTGGTGCGCACGAAGACCAGTACTTTACTGTCCGGGTTTTCGTCGATCAGGCGCGCCAGGAAGAACCTTTTGTCGTCCATTTCAATAAAAGCCACGGAATGCGTGATGTTTTTAGCCACAGGGTCTTTGGGCGAAACCTGGATGCGGATGGCATTGCGTACCAGCGAGTAAGCCAGGTCTTTAATCGTATCGTTGATGGTGGCGGAAAAAAACAGGGTCTGCCGGTGGCGGGGCAGGAATTTGATGAGGTCGCGGATGTCTTTGATAAAACCGAGGTCGAGCATGTGGTCGGCTTCGTCCAGAACCAGGATGTCTACCTGGTCCAGTTTCATGTGGCCCTGGCTGACCAGGTCGAACATACGCCCCGGCGTGGTCACCAGGATGTCGATGCCTTTTTCCAGGCGGGCAATTTGCGGGTCCTGCTCCACGCCGCCGAAGACGCTCATGGTTTTGACCTTGGTGTGTTTCCCGATTTTTTCAAATACTTCTGTGATCTGGATCGACAATTCGCGGGTAGGCACCATCACTACACACCGGATGCCGTCGGAGCGGCTCGATCGTTTTTTGGACTGCAACATGTGCAGTATCGGGATAACAAATGCCGCCGTTTTGCCGGTACCGGTCTGGGCAATGGCCAGCACGTCTTCGCCCTTTAGAATAGGTGGAATGGACTTATATTGAATATCGGTCGGGCGTTTCAGGCCCATGTCCTCCAGATTTCGTTTGATTTCTGGGGAGATGCGGTAGTCGTCGAACTTCATGTGAGGCGAATTGAAAGGGCAAAAGTACCATAAAAAAAGCCTCTTGCTACCGAAGCAGCAAGAGGCCATACTATTCACAAATCAAAAGTCAATATTTTTCCAAACCCTTTGAGGGAAGGCGGTCGACGCTTTCGGGTAGTACCGGCAATGTTTCGAGTGGCGTTTTCCAGAGCAATTCCAGTTTTTCCACGGTATTGTTCGGCGGCGCGGACTTGCTGCCCGGTAGCGGAATACTGCCGGTCGGGCGTTGGCTGACAGCGGGTTCCGTTTCGCGGGTATCTGGCACTGAAAGTACTAGTTTTTGCTTCGGCTGAATGGCCGGTGCAGTTGTTTGTTTTTGAACAAACGTTTGTTCCGGCGCGGGTATCGCTGCAACTGTTTCTGCAGGAGTTACAACAACAGGGGCAGTCATAACGGCTTGTTCCGCAGGGGCAGTGGTTTCAGCGGGCGTTTCCGGGCGAATAACAAAAAGATATAATCCGATAGCAACCGTAACGGCCAATGCTGACACTAAGGAAATCGCTTTTGCACTCCAGCCGCTGTTTGGTGGTTTTACAGTGGCCTGCACGTGTTGCCAGACGCGTTCGGAGGGGCGGTCCCAACCGGATGGCGCGGGCGTTTCGGGTAGATTATCAAATGTTTTGCGGAACAATTCGTCCAGCGAATTAAAATCTTGTGGCTCAGTCATTGGTGTGATATTCAGCCTTTTATCAGGATGAGTTTACAGAATAAACGATTTGTCAATAATGCGTTTCAGGTACTCCCGCGCTTTGAACAACTGGCTTTTGCTGGTGCCAATGGAAATGTGCAGTTGATCGGCAATTTCTTCATGGCTGAACCCTTCGATAGCATATAAATTGAACACAGTACGATAACCTGGCGGTAATTTTTGGAGTGTTTTCATCAGCGTTTCCGCATCCATCTGGGAGGCAAAATCCTCTTCCGTATGAAATTGGTTTTCAAACGGTGTAAAATCGGACACATCGCGCAAAAAGTCGCGTTGTTTGCGCAAATGACTCAATGCCGTATTCACCATAATCCGCCGAATCCAACCGCCGAGCGCTCCATCCCCTCTAAACTGCACCATATCGCGGAACACCCGTATAAATCCATCCTGCAACATATCTTCTGCCTCCGCATGGTCGCGGGCAAAGCGCAACAACACACGAAACATCGGGACACTGAACTTCTTGTAGAGCGCCAACTGGTGTGTCGGTTTTCCCTGAAGCACTCCCCTTACCAATTCCTGATCATCCAACTGTTGCATGAGGCTCTCAATGAATATAGTGATGGCGTTTTAGCAAAACGGGTTGCCCCGCGTGTGGTTTTTTTTTAATGAGTGACAAATTTCGTAGTTTTTTACCACATAGGCACATAGATTTACCACATAGAAAACATAGCGTAGAGTACTTTGAAAACTATGTGTTCTATGTGAACCCTACTGTGCCTATGTGGTAAATATTCATTGCCCCAGCGCCTCCTGCACCACCGGCATCAGCAAATGTACCCATTCCGTGTATTGTTTTGCGGAAGGATGTAATCCGTCAGTGGCAACCAGGTCGGGTTGAGATATGCCCTGGCGGGATATGCCGGTAATATTGACGTAATTGACCTGGTATTGTTGTGCAATGGAGTAATTGGCTGCATTGTACTGGTCAATTTTCAGGGAAATCTGCGTAGGGCCGCCCGGGAAATTTTGCCCGAATGGCGTATAGGCCCAATCGGGAATGGATACGACAAACACGCGTTCTTTGCGTCCGCCTGCCCGGGCGATGGCGGTCTGAAGCAGTTGTTCAAACTCCGTTTTATAGGTGTCGAAATTGCCGTTCTGGTACTGGTTGTTCACCCCGATGCAAAGCGTGACGATGCTGAACGTGCTGTCGCTCAGTTCCGGCGCATTGGCAATGGCGTTTTTCAACTGGTCGGTGCGCCAGCCCGTTTGTGCGATGATACGCAGGCCGGTTACCTTCCGGTTGGCGGCCAGGAGGCTGTCGCGGAGTTGGTTGGGGAAGTTTTTGGCAGGTAATACACTTTCTCCTTTGGTGTAGGAATCTCCGATTGCCAGGATGTCAATGTTTTCGGGTTCGCTGGGCGGTGGCGGTGGTGGCGGCGTAATCACAGTTGTATCGTTGGAGGGTGGGTTAACAGGTGTGGACGGTTCTTCCGGCAGGTGTGTGCAACAGGCAAAACTCAATAAAGAAGAGATCAGGACGGGATATAATATTTGCATAAGTAATTTTTTAGCCAAAACAGTCATTGGAAAGCGATTGTTGCGCTTCCGGTATCTCGTATTTCAACTACTTTCGCCTGTCTTCCTCACCACGATAATCTGTTATGCGCCTGAGCCTGTTTCTTTTGTTGTTTTTGTTTCGATGTATTCCTGCCTTGTATGCTACCCATATTGTGGGCGGTGAAATCACCTACGAGTGTCTGGGCGATCAGCAATTCAGGGTAAGATTGACAGTTTACCGCGATTGCTACAATGGCCAGCCCTGGTTTGACAATCCGGCATATATCGGTATTTACAATGCGCAATGGAATCTTGTGGATTCACTGAAAATATTGGTCAGTCCGGATGATACGCTGCCGGTTACACTCACCAATCCCTGCCTGATCGCTCCTCCGAACGTATGCGTGCACCGAACAACGTACGAAGGCGTGGTGACATTGCAAACCGTTTCTGGCGGTTATACCATTGTGTACCAACGCTGCTGCCGCAATTTTCTGATTCGAAATATTGTTGAACCTTTAGCCACCGGAGCGTCTTTTACGGCCGAAATATCGGAACGCGCCTTGATGGAATGTAATTCGAGCGCCGTATTTAACAATTGGCCACCGGTGGCTATATGTGTGCATGAACCCATTGATTTCGATCATTCCGCCTCCGACGCCGATGGCGATTCACTGGTTTACCGGCTTTGTACACCCCTGACCGGCGCCTCCGATACCTGGCCGATTCCGCAGCCGCCCAATCCGGGCCCCTACGAAGAAGTCACCTGGCTGGAGCCTCCTTACAACCTTTCCAATATGTTGGGCGGCGACCCGCTCACCATTGATATCCATACCGGTTTTCTGACGGGTATACCCAATATGCTGGGCAATTATGTGGTTGGAATATGTGTAGATGAATACCGGGCCGGCCAGATATTGTCCACTACCCGCCGCGATTTTCAGTACAATGTCGCCGATTGTGGACAACCGGTCGCTGCGTTTTTTACGCCCGAAGTGGTGTGCGACACCTTGCGGGTAGTCTTTCAGAATCAAAGTTTATCTTCAACATCCTACAACTGGTATTTTGACTGGGAAGGCGACCAGAGCCAGACATCCAGCGCTTTTGCGCCGGTGTTTATTTATCCCGATACCGGTGTTTATACCATTGCTCTGATCGCCAATCCCGGCGGCGTTTGCAGCGATACGACTTTCAAAGAAATACACCTCACGCAGTCTTTTGTGGATGCGGACCTCGACATTCAATTCCCGGATTGCGACGAAACGGGCGCACTGGTACAAGCCACCGATCTGAGTGTCGATGATACGTATGGAATCGCTTCATGGCAATGGCTATTGAGCGGCCCCGGTGGCACTTTAGAGCAGTCCGTGGAACAAAACCCCGATTTCACAGTGACCTTGCCCGGCGTCTATCAACTGATGCTGACCGTCACTTCGACGAATGGTTGCACCAATTCTGTGACCCTGCCCTTTAAATCGCCCGTTCCGCCGCTTGACATGCTGGCCGACAGCCTGGCTATCTGTGCAGGTGACACCATTTCATTGTTTCCCGATGCTGATCTTGATTTTACGTACAGTTGGTCGCCGATTGCTACACTTTCCAATGCCACGGCGCCCAATCCGCTCGCTTTTCCCGTGAATACCACCATTTACAGCGTGCAAATATCGGGAAACGGCCCTTGTCTGGCGGAGAAAGACATAAAAGTAGCCGTACTGAATCCAGGAGCGCTCACCGTAACGGCTGATCCGACGACGTTACTGATTGGCGAGTCCTCCCAACTGCAAGCCTCTTTTCCCGGCGCAACCGGATTTGTATGGGAGCCTGCCGGGACGCTTTCTTCCACCAACATACCTAACCCGGTCGCCACGCCGACCGATACCACCACTTACATTGTAAGGGCTTTATTATCAAGCGGTTGCGAGGTGCGCGGCGAAGTAACCCTACGGGTATTGTTTCCGGAGTGCGGCGAACCGTTTATCTTTTTCCCCACAGCATTTTCACCCAACGGCGATACCGAAAACGATGTGTTGAAGTTAGAAAGCAGTTATGTAAAAGAGGTGTACTGGGCCGTTTTCAACCGCTGGGGGCAAAAAATGTTTGAAGCCTTTACGCCTGATGACGCCTGGGATGGTACTTTCGAGGGTTCGCCGCAACCGGCTGAAACGTATGGTTATTACCTTCGGGTACGTTGCGCCAATGAACAGGAATTGGTTAAAAAAGGGAATGTGACGCTGCTTCGTTAAATATCAGCGTTATGCACTATTCATCTGTTGTAGATGTGCGAAATCTTCTTTAACTCCTTGATTAACATTGCCCTTTGTCTTTTGCAATTTTGCCCATTTACTTATGAGCCGTTTTTTGTACATTTTTGTGTGTTTAATTTTTCTGACACCGGGTTTGTATGCACAAATCTCCTTTCAGGCATACCGGAATATTCCGACAGGCGCCCCGCCGGAATCTGTGCTTATCGCAGACTTTAACCAGGACGGGAGGAATGACCTGGCCGCTATGACGGGTTATTCCTTTCTGGGAGATTCCGATTTTAAGTTGTTCATTTATTATCAGAATGAGCAACGGGTACTCGATACGCTGCAGGTATTTTCCGCTCCCGAAACTTTTCAAGGGAATCGTGCGATGGTTTCGGACGATCTCAACTATGATGGCCGGCCGGATATCATATTTACCCATGGCGATTCTATCGGGATATTTTACAGTAGAATTTCCGGCGGATTCGACCCCGTTGTAAATATTTTTTCCGGCCAGTATGCCGGGAACATTGCGAAAGGTGATTTGAACCATGACGGATTTACAGATATTGCCGTAACCAATGGAGGCGATTTTTTTGTAACGCTGCATTACGGAACGCCTGCCGGTTCTTTTATGACGCAACAGATGACTACGCCCTTCAGTGATTTCCGAAACGTGGAAATTGCCGACCTCAACAATGACCAGTTGGATGACCTGGTATTTATTTCCGCCTATCCGAGTGGAGGGCTGGTTTTGTACTCCCAAGAGGATGATGGATCACTGTCGATTTCCGCGTTTTTATTGCCGACGGGACAGCCGGGCTTTCCTACCACACCGTACGGAATCGGGGTGGGAGATCTAAATGGAGATGGTAAAAGCGATCTGGTCACCACCTCGCCCTGGAACACGCCCGCAGCAAACCTCAACCTGTGGATACAAGGAAATAATGGAATTGTTGGCCCTCCTTCCGTCCGGCAAGCCTATGACATCCCTGAACCCGTGGTAGTGACCGATGTAAACTGTGATGGACGTGATGAGATTGTCGTGGTACACGGCGGTTGGCTTCGCATGTCGGTTTATAACGGCACACCGGCCGGTCAGTACAATAGTTATACGCAATTTGATGTACCTAATTCATCACATTTCAACGCCAAAGGACTGGCCGTAGGTGACCTCAATCAGGATGGTATGAAAGACGTCGCCATCGCAAGTAGCAATACGGGCATCGCGCTGCTGTATAACAACGGGCAAAATTCGATTTTTAATCCAACTACCTCTGTGATCACATTTGAAGGTATCCATATAACAACTCAAATGGATACTACAATGATTGTCCAATCCATCAAGACGCAAACAAGCACGGATACGATCGACTATGTGCGCATTGTTCGGACGGATACATTGCAAATCAACCAAAACTGGATACAAACGACTACCTATCAGGATACGATTCATTTACTTACACGGAGTACCTGCGGCGGGATTTTGACAGACACCATACATGGCTATTATCATTTTTCCAATAATGCGCTGGCGTGGATAGATACTACGTTGATTGGAACCAGGATCGACTCTTTCTTTTTACCAAAACCGGACTTACCGCTCACATACACGCTTTTTCCCAACCCTAACCGGGGCAGCGCGTTTATTTCATTTTCGGAGGCTTTGCAACAGGACTTTTTATCCGTGGAAATTTTTGCTGCGGATGGGAAAAAGGTAGGGTTTAATTCGGACCAATATGAATGGCTTAGCAATGATTTACTCAGGCTGGATTTTCTCTCTATTGCTACTGGGTTTTATGCGTTGCGTTTTAAATCGGGAAGGCTGTCCTTTACGGAAAAAGTAGTGAAGGTGGAAGATTCGCACTAAGTAAAAGGGCAAAAAGCAAAAGGCAAGGCGCAAACACACCGTTTAACGAGCGTACATTGCCCCTTGCCCTTTGCCCCTTGCCCCTTGCCTTTTATTTAATAATCCACATTCTGCTGAAACAACAGCGTCTGGTTCACCATGTCGAAAGCGCAGAGATAACCCAGTCCTTCTTTATTGATAAATCGTTCGTGGGAGAAAACACAACCGGAATCAATATCCAGATAGCGGTTTTTATGCAACGCAGATAATTGATCTTCAATGGTTTGTGTGAAAATCGGCGTATGCCCGTGGATGATGATCCGCTCCTTCAGCCAATCATAGCGAATGTCGTCGTACCAATGCCGTATCCAGCACATTTTCTCCTTCCGGGATAAAGGATCGGACAAACTGAAATCCAGGCCGGCATGTACCAGCAGGTACTGACCGACTTCCAGGTAATAGGGTAGGGCAGCCATCCACTTCAGGTGTTCAGCGGGAATATCTGCGATCGATCCAACCCCGAAACTGTCCATGGTATCTTTTCCATCTGTCAGCAACCAGCGTTCCAGTCCTGTAAAATCGCCCTTTGCAGCCTGCAACACCAGTTCTTCGTGGTTGCCGCAGAGGCAATGTACCTGGTAGCCTTCTTTTTGAAGCCGGAAAATGGTGTCGAGTACACCTTTGGAATCAGGTCCCCGGTCCACATAATCGCCCAGCAGGTACAGTTCATCCGATGTGGACAACGCGAGTTTATCCAGCAGGGCGATGAAGGTTTTACTGCATCCGTGCATGTCGGAAATGGCGAATTGGCGAACCATGGGCGTGAGACGTGAGACGTGAATCGTGAGAGAGTGTTAACCGGAAAATGGGTGAAAAGATTTCATGGTGCAAAATTTTTAAAAATGGAACACGGATTGGATGGATTAGACACGGATTTTTCCCTCGTAGCATTGACCGGATTTTCGCGGATTTTTGCGCTTACGCGCTCGTAGAGTAGCCCTCGTAGGAATAATAGCAACACGGATGACACTGATGACGCGGATTTACACGGATTTTTCCGCTTTAGAGTTGACACGAATCAAACAATGTATATTTTTAGAAAAAAGCAGGTCAATTCTAAAGCGGAAAAATCCGTGTAAATCCGCGTCATCAGTGTCATCCGTGTTGCTATTATTCCTACGAGGGCTACTCTACGAGCGCGTAAGCGCAAAAATCCGCGAAAATCCGGTCAATGCTACGAGGGAAAAAATCCGTGTCCAATCCCTTCAATCCGTGTGCCAGTACTCTACGAGAAAAATCAATCCATATTCCATCGCAACGTACCATCCTCCTGCAGCAGCATTTTCCGCTCATCCAGCAGATACCCCATCACTTTGGCGACCATTTCATGCCGTTTTAAGGCAAATGCCTTGAGCACTTCTTCGGGCGGGAGTGCTTCTTTGAGCAGGACTTCCTTTATTTTTCGTTCGTAGGCCTCGAAAGTATTGGTCGACACCTCGCTTTTATTTCGGCCGGTACACACATCGCAAATGCCGCAACGCCGGCTTTCCGGTTCATCGAAATAAGAAAGCAGCAGTTGGCTCCGGCATTGGCGCGTTTCGGCATAGTGAATCGCCCTTTCCACCCGTTCGGCGGCGCGTTGTTTGCGCCAGGCTAATTTTTGGTGGTCGATCAGGAGATTTTCCGAAGATACCCGTTCGTGGGTGAAGGTCAGTTGCGGCTTGTCTTTTTGCGGTTCGTACAACAGCAGCCCCTCCTGATTGGCCATTTGAAGCACCTGGCGTATGTTTTCAACAGGTATTTTGGCGTATTGGGCCAGCATGGATTCGCTGATGTCGGAAAAATGGCTGTTAATGCCCGGGTAGGCACGCAGCAAAACCTTGATCACCGCGTCGGCCTGGGGATTCCGCAACTGGTAATCGTATATCGCTTCCCGCGATGCAACAACCTGCGCGCGGGCCATCGTAGCCGCCGTATCGCTGAGGGCAATCCAGCCGTCCTGTTCGAGGATGCGCAGGGCGGCATGGGTTTGCGCCTGCTCCAGTTTATACGTGGCGCAGAAAAAAGGCAGGTCAAAATCGAAAGTTTCTCCGATGCCTGCGCCCACGGCCAATTGTGTGTAGCTGCCAAGCGCCTGATACACCCTTGCCAGCAATTCAATGGATGGAAATGCAGCCTGCAAATGAAAACGAAGGCTGTCGGCGTCGGCAGGCGAATACAGCAGCGTGGCATACGATTTTTGCCCGTCGCGCCCTGCCCGTCCTGCCTCCTGAAAATAGGATTCCAGGCTGTCGGGCAGGTGCAGGTGCACCACGATGCGCACGTCCGGTTTGTCGATACCCATACCGAAAGCGTTGGTACAAACGATGATCCGGGTTTTTCCGTCGATCCACTCCGCCTGTCTGGTATTGCGCTCATCGGTACTTAATCCGGCGTGGTAATAGCCCGAATTTATCTTGTTTTGTTGCAAAAAATGGCAGATTTCTTTTGCTTCGCCCCGGCTTTTGACGTAGACAATGCCGCTGCCGGGAACGTTTTTCAGGATGTCCAGCAGTTTGTCCCGCTTTTTTGTTTCGTACAAAACGGAATAGGATAAATTGGAGCGGACAAAACTCTGGCGGAAAACGTGTTTTTTCCGAAAGGCTAATTTTTCCTGAATATCTTCCAGTACCTCCGCCGTAGCCGTGGCGGTTAATGCTAAAATGGGCACGTTGGGCAGTATCTCGCGCAGTTCGGGAATGCGGAGGTAGGGCGGACGGAAATCATAACCCCATTGACTCACGCAGTGGGCCTCGTCGACAGCCAGCAAACGCACGTTCATCCGCTGGATACGCACGCGGGCCAGTTCCGTCAACAGGCGTTCGGGGCTGAGGTACAACAACTTATACGCCCCGTTGCAGGCATTTTCAAACAGGATGTCGATCTCGCGGCGACTCATACCCGAATAGATGGCAGCGGCGGGAACGCCCCGTTTTTGCAGGTTGAGCACCTGGTCTTTCATCAGGGCAATCAGGGGCGAAATCACAATACAAATACCTTCATGACACAAAGCGGGCACCTGGTAACAAACCGATTTGCCGCCGCCGGTAGGCAGCAGGGCCAACGTATCGCGCCCATCCAGTACCGAGCGGATAATGTCTTCCTGCATGGGCCGGAAGGCGTCGTATCCCCAGTATTGGCGTAGTATGGAAAGCGGTTGGGTGGGTTCTGTCACGAGATGCGGCGTATTTGGAGGCAAAGAAAATGAAATTCGGGATAAACTGTGTTTGCGATCTTTCAAAACAGCATTACCTTTCCCCAATGCTTGACAAATTAAAAATCATCCCAATCGATCTACTTGAAACCTACCTGCTTCAAGTCAGCATTGGCTTGCAGGCCTCCCTGGAGGGCTTGCAGGATGCCGAATTATCGACGGATACTTTTAGTTTTTACACCTCGGTATCCTCCGTTTTTTCAAGCAAAATAGAAGGTGAAGAAATTGAACTGGATTCCTATATCAAGCATAAGAGATTCGGCATCGAGTTTTTGCCCGACTACACCCAAAAGACAGATGACCTGTACAATGCCTACACCTTTGCCAAAAGCCATCCGCTGCATCAAAAGAACCTGGAAGCGGCGCACAAACTATTGAGCAAACATCTTGTGGCCAAACAACAACAGGGGAAAATACGCACACAAAATATGTACGTTTCCACCCCTGATGGCAAAATAGAATATGTCGCTGCCTCACCTTTTGAAGTAGAAAGCGAAATGCAGAAATGGTATGCGGATATGGAGGTGTTGATTGCTACTCCATTGAGTGTGTCCGAGGTGTTTTTCTTTGCGAGCATGTTACACCTGGTTTTTGTAAAAATCCACCCGTTTAATGATGGCAACGGCCGCATGGGCAGACTGCTGGAAAAATGGTTTTTAGCCCAAAAATTAGGGGGCAACGCCTGGTTTGTACAATCGGAAAAAAACTATTATCAGCAACACCAGACTTATTATAACCATTTGAGGGCCTTGGGTTTAGAATACCAGGCCCTGGATTATGGAAAGGCACTTCCGTTTTTGATGCTGCTGCCGGAGGCGGTTGATGTAGTACAGTAACTTGTAACTTTGCCACTTTTTTAAAACCAATTTCAACCATGAACAAAGCACTCATATCAGGAATTTTATGCCTTTTGGTTTTTACCGCACAAACGCAAACAGCCGATGAGATCATCGCAAACCACCTCCAGGCCATGGGCGGTAACGCATGGGAAACCGTTAAAACCATGAAAATGGAATCCAAAGTATCCGTACAAGCAGCGCCGGGAATGGAAATACCCATGACAATGACGGTGGTCAATCAAAAAGCCGCGCGGGTCGATGTATCTGTGATGGGCATGACCCAAAGCACTTGCGTCAATGGGGATAAAGGCTGGGCGAACAACCCTTTTGCCGGCCAAATGGACGCACAGGCCCTTACCTCCGATCAGGTGATGGAAATGAAAGACATGACCGACCTGAGCGGTTCCCTCTACAACTACAAAGCCAAAGGGTATTCGGTGGAATACATGGGCAAAGAAGACCTGGAGGGCACGGAGCTGCACAAAATCAAAATTGTCAAAAGCCCAACCAAAATCGAGTACGCCCTGATCGACCCCCAAAGCTGGTATCAAATCAAAAATATTACGGCCTCCATCGTCGATGGCAAAGAAATATCAGCCGAAACCATCTATTCCAATTTTAAACAGGAAGCCGGCGTTGTGTTCCCTTACACCATTGAACAAAACAACCCTATGATGGGCGCCTCTGTTACATCGGTTACGGCCATCAGAATCAATGAGGCGGTGGATGAAAAAATATTTGAGATGCCTGCCAAATAAAGTGGGTATAAAAACTACTTCCCAGCTCGCTCGGCGTTCCCGCTTCAAAAAGACTGGCCAACTGGGAGAGGCGATCAGTCAGGTGTGACGGTTTGTGCTGTACGTTTGCCGGCAAAGCCGGCGCTGATAGGCGGCACGCGGCGCAGCCGATGCGCCAGCGCCGCTCGGGTTAAGGGTTAGACAGCATCAAGGCCAGCGGTTCAGTCTTTGACTTTTTGCTCCAAAACCTCGATCGCGGTTTGCTCCTTTTTGATCTCCTGCCGAATAAATGCAAATAAGCTCATATAGACATTTGCGATCCACACCAACGCAAAACCCGCAATCACGTATCCGCGCCAATCGTCCAATAGCAATTTGTAGCCCGTTAGACACAGAAACGCGATAGTGGCGTAATGGCTGAAACAATACTCGCAGGTGAAGAGATAGAAAAATTTTCGCTCCAATAAGGATTTGCCCGCCACGCACCGCTTGACACAATAATCTCTCGGCTCTTTGAATATCTCTTCATGCGTGACCGTCCACGCCACACAGGCGATGGGGATGGCGAGCAAAAAAAGCCAGGCAATTTGTATGGTTATGGACATGCGTAGTGGTGGTTTTCAGGCTTTTGTCGGGCTCTCTTGTCAACAACGATTCATATTATTTTTTCTCCGCCTCATAGTGTAGCATAATGTTCCCACACGCAAACTTTTTTGGCCCCAAAAGCGTCAGTTTGGCTTTGGCTTCTTCATTTTGATTATTTCAGGGTTAAGAGTGTAAAAATTAAGTATGAAAATATTTTCACAACAGTGCAAAAGTGACATGTTTGAGTATGGGAAGCATTACACAATTATTGAAAAGAGTTGCAGGATTCACACATTCAAAAAACGTTTTAAACGGTGGGAATACAGGGCCCTTGCCCGCTTTCCCACAGGAAAAATGCTACCTGTTGTACTGCGGCTCGTGATACGTTTACCGGTACAGCCGGCGCGGATAGGCCGCATGGGGCTGAAAATAGCGTCGGGTGAGCGATGGCGGGTTAGGCAACCTGGGAGCCAGCGGAGAAGTACAATAACTACCTGAAATACGAAGCCGGATTTTTACCCCCACCTTTCACCACCTCAAGGCGATTGCTGAATTCCTGTGAAAGGCCATCTTCTTTACGGGTATAAATTTCCATCAATGCGATGAGGGTATTCATATCGTTGGCGTCGATGCTTTCCGCTTTTTGGAAGCTCGGCAGCGCCTGGTCGAACAGTTCGTTCACTTCCTGGTAGAGCGCATTGTATTTGCGCTGTTCCTGGTTGGTGTTGCCGAGTCCGGCCATTTCCTGGATGATCAATGCGGCTTTGTTGTAGTACAATTGCCCCAACTGGTAGTGGACGTCCACTCCGTTTGGGTCTTTTTGGGTGGCTATCATATAGTTTTCCCTGGCGCGATCAAAGTACTCCGCCGATTTGGGGGCATTGCCGGCTTTCCGCTCGCGTTGAGACAAATCATCGTACACGCGACCCAGGTTGATGTACAGGCTCACGTTGTTAGGTTCTCTTTGGATGGCCGTTTCCAGGCTGTAGATCAATTCGTCTAATTTGCCTTCCTTGATGTAGAAATTGATTTCGGCGAACAGCAGGCCCGCGTTGTCGGGGTACTTTTTGCGGCCTTCCGCCAGTGCCCTTTTGGCGCCGGCATTATCACCCAGATTTGTTTTGGCCGTAATTAGAGCCTCGTACACTTCTTCTTTGGCGTCCCCTTTCTGGATCATGGGCTCGAAAACTGAAATGGCCACGGCGTTCCTATTGGCCAACAGGGCGCAATAACCGGCAAAATAGAGGCGATCGGCTACGCTCGTGTCGGGAATCATACTTTTCTGTGCATTGGCGATCAAGAGGTCGTGGCATTCTACGGCAGCTATGGAGGATTCATACGCTTTGAAATATTCCCGGGCTTCATATTTGAAAATGCCGTTGTTGATCAACCCGCCCTGCACCGATGTCAAGCCTTTGAGGGCATCGGTTTTTTCATATTTTTTGGTGGCCAGTTCCAGCGCTTTGGAGTAGCCTTTAAACGCTTCGAGGGCGTCGTTGTCGCCCGACATTCTGGCTTCCGGGTTGAACTGTTTTTGGACCATGTCCTTTTCATAGATGGTGGAGTATATCTCCCCTTTCAACTGCCATGCGGAGGGCAAGGCCTGCGCCTCCGGGGTCTGGAGCGCCTGGTCTATTTTTTGTTTGGCTTCGTCCAGTTTAACCTTGTTGTTCATGGGGTCGGTGGCGTATTCAGATAATGCGCGTCCGGCTTGCTTTGCCAATTGAGCCCCATCCTGGGCGTGGGCAAAACTGATGGTCAGGAACAAGGCCACATAGGCAAGAATCATTTTTTTCATGTGCAGATAATTTGATGGTGTGAATGAACTACAGATGGGGCAAAGGTGTATGGAAGCAGCCCACTGTGGCGGGTAAATACGTCCCAAAATCAGGTAATCTGGTTTCATTGCACAAAAAAACATAAGTCATCCCGAATTTTATTCCCCTGTAAAATCGAAGAACAAATGCACGGGTCTACGGGCGGATGAAATCCGCGATCCGCGAAAATTCGGTCAACTCTAAAGCGGAAAAATCCGTATAAATCCGTCGCATTCGTGTCATCCGTGCGACTATTATTCCTACGAGGGGAAAATAGTCCACACCCTACAAATAAATGGAGTTAAATCGCGCCA
>JALHMA010000109.1 GCA_022844265.1 Saprospiraceae bacterium
AACTTTTCAAACCATCAAACCATTTCAATCCTCTTTAATCTCCGCACCATAATCAACCACCCTTTTACCATGCTTTTTTGTCCTAAAAACTGGATTTTTGCTCTTGTAATCGCTTTTCCCTGTTTCCTGGGCGCCATGTCGGCTGCCCCGGATACGGCTTATTTTAATCTCCGGGACACCTTTTGCAACAGTCAGATCATTCTGATCGGCAATCAGTTTTTTGGTCCCGACAACCCCGGCGGGCAAGTTGTTTTTCCAGGCGCCGCTGCCGACGGTTCGGATAGTGTCGTGCTGGTACAACTGACTTTTCTGCAAAGGGCGGAAACGACTATCTCGCAAAGTATCTGTGAAGGCGATACACTCATCATCAATGGCACGCCTTACCACGCCAATTTTTACCTGGGCGAAGAAATTGTAGAAGGTGGCGCCGCGAACGGCTGCGACAGCCTCATCCATGTGGCGCTTCAATTTCAGCCGGTTTTTGGTGTTTTCCAATCTACCATCTGCGAAGGCGACACCATTTATATCAATAATACGGCCTATCACGCCCTGCACCCCAACGGAGAAGAGATGATCCTGAATCCTGGCGGCTGCGACAGTATTATCCGGGTGGAATTAGAAGTGCTGACACCGCCCTTCAGTGAAATTCAGGACACTTTATGCCCGGAAGAATTCAGGATTATCAATGGCCGCCGCTACGATGTCAACAACCGGGCGGGTTTTGAAATACTGGAAGGAGCAGCTTCTACCGGCTGCGATTCTTTGGTAACCATCCGTTTTGATTTCCGGGAAATCTACCTGCTTGCGGGGGAGGACCAGGCGATTACAAAAGGAGACATTGCCTGTATTGAACCGGAATACGGTTTTACGCCGGTAGCCGTCAGTTGGTCGCCGCTACCGCCCTGCGATATGCCGGATTGCCCTCTTTTTTGCTTCCAACCCCTTCAAAATATTACATTTCAATTGTCCGCAACCGATGCATTTGGCTGTGTACTGACCGACGATATCAGCATCACAGTTGATGTAGATAACAAGACCTATGCGCCGACTGTGTTCTCACCGGACGCGCCATGGCCCAATAACCGCTTTTTCCTGAGCGCCGACAGGGGTACCGCACGTATTATCCGCCTGTTCATCGCCGACCGCTGGGGCGAGCTGATGTTTGACAAATCAGATTTTTTACCCGATGACCCCGATGAGGGTTGGGACGGCATGTTTCGCGGCAGCGTGGCGCCCGTGGCTACGTATATGTTTTATGCTGAAATGGAACGTATAGACGGGACAAACTATATCAAGGCAGGTACGGTTACCCTGATTCGATGAAAAAATAAATCTCTAATAATAATTATTATTGTTACTATTGTGCTGTAGATGCCAATTGTAATTTTGGTATTCCGTATTTTCTCAATACAATTCAACGGTTTTGAAAATGGAGCCAGCACATCAATCTAACCCATACCACGTCGTCGATCAGCCGGTTACAGACAATACGTCCGATGACAGCACATTACTGAAAGAAAAACATCAGCGCCTTTTTAAGCGGGGATTATTGTGGCTTAGCGCAGGTGCTTCTTTAATGGCAATCAGTTTAGCCATCAATTTCTTTCTTTTTCAATTGGATAAATCCTTCAGTACTCCCATGTATGTGCTGACTACATTGGGTATAGTTTGTATTATGAAGGGGCTATCTGATATAGTGGGGTTCTAATTATAATTTACCCAAGTTGTGACCTATGGCCCAGAGGGCCAATATCTTTGTAGCATCATAAATGTCCAAGCATTTGGCGGCCCAGCGGGCCGCTATATAAATTCATTTTTTACAAGATACCGGCCCGCTGGGCCGGGTGCAATTTGGCACTGAAAATTTCTACAAAGATATTGGCCCTCTGGGCCATAGGTCACAACTTGGGTTAAGTAATGCAAATAATGGGTTTGTGGTAACCTGTTTCGCATTCATAAAAAATGCGGTAAACCGGGCGCACCCGAATTTACCGCATGAATAACTGACTATTTTTTACATGGCTAAAAGCGAAGCGGTGTACTCTACGGACGTTCACCTCTCACCCTCTTACCCTCTCACTCTCTCACCCTCTCACCTCTCTAATTCCCTCCGGGCATCACCTTCTCCTCGCGTTCGATGGTAATGCTGGTGGGGCCTGAAATGATTTTAAATTCCGTGCGGCGGTTGAGCTGGTGTTGTTCTTCCGTGCATTCCACGCCGTTGGTGCAGCCGTTTTGCAGTTGTTTTTCGCCGTAACCTTTGGCTACAATGCGGTCGGCAGTAATGCCTTTGGCAAGGATCCAGGTTCTGGCGCTTTCAGCGCGTTTTTGCGAAAGCGATTCGTTGTAAGCATCCTGTCCGCGCGAATCGGTGTGGGAGGACAGTTCGATTTTCATATCGGGGTATTTTTTCAGCAGGTCGGTGAGGTACTGCAAATCCGGTTCGGCATCCGTACGAATATCCCATTTGTCATAGTCGTACAAGATATTATCCAGGCGGATAGGCTCGTTGGTTTTTACAATACGTGTTTCCGGCTCTTTGCGAACAACGCGCAGGGTCATGGTTTTTTCCACATCCCGGCTTTTTTTCACGCCCACCGTATTGAAACTGACGGTATCGGGTTTGTAGCCGTCGCGGGTAGCGATGGCCAGGTATGATTTTTCGGGCAGCAGTTCGAACGTGAAGTCGTTGGCAGCCGTATTGGTTTTAGAATCTACATTAGCCGGATTTTTATCCGTCACATCGAATACCTGTACGCTGCAACCGGTCAGTGGCTGGTTTTCTTTTTCACCTTTGCGTTTGAAGCGGAAAGTTTTGGCCAGGAGATTGACTTTAACACGTTCTATTTCCCAGGCATAAATGTCATCGCAGCAGGTTTTGCTTTTCAGGTTGTTCGGGCCAGGTCGGTTGCTGACAAAATAACCGCTCATGCCGTCCGGTGTCTGGGTATAGTATATATCATCCACGCTGGAATTGACGCCCAGTGCCAATCCTTTGGGTTCGCTCCAGTTGGAGCCGTTCCACTGGCTTTCAAATACGTCGAGACCACCCAGGGTAGGGCGGCCATTGCTGCTGAAATACAGTTTCCCGTCGCGATAGAAGGGGCTGTTTTCTTCATTTACGGTATTGATCACTTCGCCGAGGTTGACCGGCAGTCCGAAAACGCCATCTGTTTTTTTAGGGGCGTAATAAATATCGTAGCCGCCTTTTCCGCCGGGCATATTGGCGACAAAAAACAGGACTTTTTCACCAAAAAGTTCTCCTTCGCAGGGGTGTTTGGCGATATAGTCACCATTAACACCACTTACTTCATTGGCGCCGCTCCAGCCGTCGGATCCTTTAACGCTATAGTAAATTTTACTTTCTGCCAGCGACTGGCCTTCTTCAGCCAGCAAAGCGCGGGTGAAGTACATGGTTTTTCCATCCGGCGCAACGCTTACGTTGCCTTGTTGCCAGCCTTCACGGTTGATCTGTGTGCCCAACACCGTCGGAGCGCCATATTCTTTACCACCCTTGGCAGCGGTGTATACTTTCATGTACCAGTCCTGGTCTTTCCCGTCAGGAGAAATGACCTCTTTGGACTGCATGGAGGTGTAGTAGAGTTCTCCGCCACTGTAAGAAGGAGAGGCTTCCGTCTGCGGGCTGTTGGCTTTTTTGCCGAGGTTGGACACCAGGAGGTTGTCGGGTTGTTTGGCTTTT
The DNA here is from genome assembly GCA_022844265.1 of Saprospiraceae bacterium. Taxonomy (GTDB): domain Bacteria; phylum Bacteroidota; class Bacteroidia; order Chitinophagales; family Saprospiraceae; genus M3007. Next base: position 3,701 of record JALHMA010000109.1, read on the forward strand.
TTGGCGATTTCACAGCCCGCCAGTTCGCGTTTGCTGGCCTGGATGAGTGCCGGGTCCTGCCCGGCATCGATATACTGTTTGAACATATCGGCTGCTTCGGCATACTTACCGTTGTGCTTCATGCTCATGGCATACCAGTATTTCAGTTCTGTATATTCCTGTTTGCGGTCGCGGGTTACGATGCGGCTATAGGCGCGTTCTGCCTTTTCATAATCGCGCAGTGTAAACTCCAGTTCTGCAATTTTGACGGCAATTGCCTTGTCTTTGCCCGCTTCGTATACTTTTTCATATAAATCGAGCGCTTCGTAGGGATTGCCATTCTCTTCGGCTTCTTTAGCCGATTTCAAATTTGTCTCCGGTGTGGAACGGTTGATAGGTTGGGCCTGTAGCATCCAACCGGACAATACCGTCAGTGTAAAGAGGATGGAAAGTTTTTTCATATCATGCAGTGGGCGTAGCCCAATTCGTGAGTAATTGAGTAATTGAGGATTTGAATATCTGAGTAATTGAGTATTCGAGGATTTGAGTATTCGAGTATATGACTGGTAAGGAAACATTTATACTCAAATACTCAGATATTCAAATCCTCAATTACTCAAATATTCATTTTTAGAATCGTGGACACAACACTTTTGGCTTGATGATAGCCGGCTTGTAGATTTTGATAATGTAATTGGCTGCGAGTTCAAAGCCTCCGCGGTAGCGGCTGACGGTGTTCAGGTTGGACACATTGATATCGTAGGCTAATCCGACATTCAGGGCTTTGTAGCGCATACCTACCAGTGCTTGCACGGCATCGCGCATGCGGTAACCCACACCAAAATTGAGGTGAATATCTTTTTGTTCATCGAACAGATAGCCGGCCATGCCCTGCAGGGCAATTTCCTGCCCGCCTTTTTGGGTTTGGAACAGGAACGCCGGGTTGATAGAGAACTTGTCCGTCAGTTTTGCATTGAATTGTCCGTGCAGAACTGCTCGCCGCGCTACCTCAGTATTGCCGCCGCCGCCGGTGCCTGCGGCGCCAATCAGCGAATAGTTGGGCTGTCCAATGTGATACATGGAAAAACCGATGTTGAAATCCATCATTTTGTTCAATTTGGAAGTCAGAATGACCCCCGCGTCGATGTCGCTGTATTTGTCGTTTGTGTTGGTCTGGCTCTCACTTGATTGCGCCGGATCGTATTGATTGTTTGGACGGGTGGAATTGGTGTAACCGCGTTCAAAGAAGAACCGGCCATTGTCTACTTTGCGTTGTTCGCCCCCGTAGTGCGCGCCGATGGAAAGTACGGTATTCGCTTTTTTATCGACGGCTAAGTGGTATGTAGCGCCAATTTTGGAGCCGGTATGGGTCAATCCACCCTGACCGGCCTTGTCAGAGAAAAACATGATGCCGACGCCGACCCAGTCATTTTTGCGGAATCCGCGAATAATCGGCGCATCCGCAAAAAACGAAGGCGTTTTATACTGGGCATTTCTGACGGAAGGTTCAATGTCTTTTTGATTGATGACGCTCCTGTACTGATCGCGGTAAATACCGCCGATGCGAACAGTGCCTTCAAATTTCCCGGCCATGGCGGGGTTTAATGTCATTGGAGACATGTAGAACTGGGTAAAGTGGATGTCCTGCGCAGCAAGGTTGCAAAGGGTGAGGACAAAGGCAAAAAGGCTTAGTAGTTTTCTAACGTACATATCGGAATGTTTTGTAAAAAGGGTCACTGCTCTGGAACCTGTCGAATTGGGAGGCAAATTAGGGCAAAATTGGAAATACCAACCTACCTCTTGCCCTTGAATTTGTTAAAAACCGGTATTTGGTACTTGGCTGTCATATTTTCAGGTTTTTGGGGTGGTTAATCGTTCAATTACACGTTCGGTCGGGATGCCTTGCATACATTTAAAATGGCCTTTCGGACAGCGGTCGAAACCGATTTTGGAACAAGGCCGGCAAGACAGTCCCAATACCTCCAAAGACGTGTTTCGTTGTATGCCGGTTGGGTACAAGGGATACATGCCGAATTTCGGCACCGTATTGCCCCAAACCGACACGATGGTTTTTTGGAAAGCCGCTGCAATATGCATTAGTCCGGTATCGTGGGTAAGCACAACCGCTGCATCGCGCACCACAGCAGCCGATTCGTACAAACTCAGTTTTCCACAAAGATCGATGATGTGCGAGCCTGCTGTCAGCGCAATGCGCCGACCGGTTTCCATCTCGCTTTTACCGCCTAAAAGGACTACCGGCTGTTGCAATTGGCTGCAAATATCCATTATTTTTTGTTCCGGCAGTCGTTTAGTTGCGTGCGTGGCGCCCAGCACAAAAGCAATGTATGGCGTCGCAGGTATTTTGTCCGCCTGTTCGCCATGGCGCCAGTCTTTTCCTTCCGGTATAAAAAAGTCGAGCCCTTTTCCATCGTATTGCACGCCCAGATGCGCAACTGTTGCCATATATCGCTGCACAATATGCATGTCGGGGAGCCGGTCGATGCTCCAATTGACCAGCAACCACTTTTCAAAATTCAGTTTGTCAAAGGCGCGGGAAGGCCGACCCAATTGCCAGCGCACCCATTGGCTGCGCAGGTTGTGGTGCAGATCGATCACCAGGTCATACTGTTCCGCCTTCAGAGCCGGTATCACTTCCGACACTTTTTTTTGAAAACTGAAAACGCGGTCTATGTACGGATTTGATGCCAGGATGGGTTCAAAAGCCTGTTTGCTCAGGAAATGCACTGCTGCGCCCGCCTGCTGTTTCAAACAACGGATCACCGGTGTCGTCAGAACAATATCACCGATGGAGGAGAAACGCAGGATCAGGACTTTCAAGAGAGGTGAGAGGGTGAGAGAAGTGAGAGAGTGAGAGAAGTGAGAGAGTGAGAGATAAGTGAGCGTCAATTCAGCGCTTTTTTTCTGAAATCGGCTATTTGTTCGGGGCTGCCGAGCAAAACCAGTCGAAGATCGGGCAGTAATTTGAGTGAATGCGGAGGATTGAGTTCGTACTGTCCGTCGAGGTGTCTTGCTGCCACAATAGCAATAGCGGCCACTTGAGCGAGCCTGCTTTCTTCAATAGCCTTGTTTTGATAAATCGCTTGTAATTGTGAAACACTTATCTCTTCAAACATCACATTGCTGGGCCCCATATTGGACAGCAGGTTAAAAAATTCCACCAAATCGGGCTGGTTGACTAAATTGGCCATGTAAAAACCTCCGATACGCTCCGGTACCACGGTATGGTCGGCGCCGGCGCGCCTGATTTTTACCTCATCCGTTACTTTATTGGCCCGGCTGATAATCCGCAAGGAAGGATTGATTTGTCGCGCCGACATGGTGATAAACAGATTATCAGAATCATCAGGCAGCGTTATGACGATAGCGTTTGCCTTTTTTATACCCGCTTCTTCCAGTACAGCATCCTGGGTGGCATCTCCTTCCACAAACATATAGGAGGTTTCCGAGCGCAGGAACTCAATTTTATGCGGGCTGTTTTCAACCACTACAAAAGGAATATTCTGTTTGGTCAATTCCTGGGTTACTTCTACGGAATGTCGCCCAAACCCACACACAATGGTGTGTTTTTCAATGTTTTTAACACGTTTATTCATGCGAAAATCATGGATTAACCGGTGGAAACCACCTTCTGCAAAGATGCCTGTAATGGTTGAAATAGCATAGGCAAACAATCCTACATTGAAGAGGATCAGGAAGGTCGTAAATATTCTTCCTGCAGTACTAAGCGGATGCACTTCTCCAAAACCTACGGAGGCCAACGTAATTACGGCCATATAATAGGCATCAAACCATGGATAATCTTCTATCACCACGTATCCGATCGTGCCTGCCAAAACCGACGACAACATGAGTATCAGTGCGGTCAGCAAGCGCCTGAGAATCATAGCAATTCTTTTGTGACGCTCACTACCAGCACCCTGCGCAGCCTGTAGTCGGAAAAACATCAGGAGAAAATGAATGAAATTACCTGCCTGCAAGTTGGTTATCAGTTATCCGTTATTAGTACTGAGTTTTCTAAATTTTTGAATATTCGAGGAGCTGAGTATTTGAGTATAAATGATTCGTTATCAGTCAGATACTCGAATACTCAAATCTTCAGATACGCGCTCACCTCTATTTATTCGTAAGCACCAGATACTCCCAGGGCTTCAGGTTGAGTTGCATTTCTTTGGTTACCTGAACGGTACTGGCGCCGAACACACTCAGGTAAGCACCTAATACTTTGTCATTTGTGCGCAGGGTGACGGCTTGCGAACGCTTTGTCATGTTGAGTACCACTACCACCCGGTCGCCATCTTTTTCGCGGGTGAAAGCATATACTTCATTGTCTTTGTCTGTGGGTATTTTTTCTAATTTGCCACCGTGTTTACCTGCCCAAACGGCTTTGTTGCTGTGTTTGAGCGTACAAAGGTTTTGGAAAAACGCAGTTTTAGCATAATCTTTCCATTGCACCGGATCTTTTTCAAAAAAAGACAAACGCTGCGACAATCCGTCCTCCTGACCATTGTACAACATAGGCATACCCTGCCAGGTGAACATCAGCACATTGAATACATCGGCGGCATCGCCATACAATTCCTTTTCATGGCCCGCCCAATGGTTTTCATCGTGGTTCTGGGTGAAGTACAATTGAGCATAGTCTTTCGGGTAAAAACCGTCGAGGAAATTCAGCAGGGTATCGAGCGACTGTGCATTTTGTTTGCCCGAACTGATGTCTTTGGTAACATCCTTCCATTTCCAGCCGTAATTGGTATTGAAACATGACAAAAAATGCCCCGGCTCATCCTGCCATTCGGACAACATATACACCTGTTTTACAGAATCCAGCGCTGGGCGCGCTTCTGTCCAGAAATCATTGGGTACCAATCCGGCCATATCAACCCGGAAGCCGTCGATATCTGCCGTTTTAAGCCAGAATTGCATGGCTTCGATCATTGCACGGCGGGTAGCCGGTTTGCTATAATCGAGGTCACAAATGTCTGACCAGTCTGTTATCGGCACGCCGTGTTCATTGATGGGCGTGGTGAATGCGCCATTATACCGGGTGTAATATTCCGGGTGCGTTTTCATCCATTCCGCATCCCAGGAGGTGTGATTGGGCACCCAGTCGAGGATTACTTTCAGGCCGAGTTTATGCGCTTCGGCAACCAGTTTTTTCAAGTCGTCTATGGTTCCGTAATCGGGATGGACGGCGTAGTAATCCTGCACGGAGTAGGCGCTTCCCAGCGTGCCTTTGCGGCGTTCCACTCCAATCGGATGAATGGGCATCAACCACAAAACATCAATACCCATATCTCTGAGTCGCGGCAATTGTGCCTGTACGCCGGCGAAATTACCCGCAGCAGAAAATTGCCGGGTATTACACTCGTACAATACGGCACTCCGCGCCCATTCCGGCTCATTAGGCCGTTCACCGGGGGTGTTGGACTTAGATGACTGTTGCACGTCGGAAGTGGATGGCTGGCAAGCGTACAAAAATAAAAACAGGATAAAAATGCCTCTGTATTTCATAACACAATCATTTTCGTGTTTAGTGTATGGTGTGTAGTGTTTCGGGCACTTCGCCTTTGGCAAATGTGCGTGTTTTGGCCGAACTTCCCAGAATTGCCAAAGGCGAAGTGCCCGAAACACTATACACCATACACCAAACACTAATTTGCGGGCAATTCTTTTTGGTTATCAAGTCTTACCTGAATCCCGGTGATGTTCAATTCGGTATTTCCTACCATAATCATACGAAAACCGCGTTCCATAATTCTCCAGGTATTGTTGAAATAGGGGTCGTTGCAAGATAGATACAGCGTCGTTTTCGCTTCATCATAAGCCCAGTGCCCAGTGTCCACTACTTTGTTTTGAACCAGGATGTCGAAGGTCTGGTCTTCCCGGAATTTCAGCCATTTGGGTTTGAAATATCGGGCAACTGTTGTGTCGGTCGGTTGCAGGGCTGTGGTAGGATTCCACCATCCGGTTGTCATAAATGCCCGCCGGCTGGTACTGGGTTTAGCCACTTTATCCCAGGGTACATTTACCCGGGGCGGCGGCTCGCTAAACTGTATGGAAGCGGTTGAATCCGCCCGATCTCCGAGTACTTTTAATATCCTGCCGGCATCCGGCGGCGGTGCCGAATACGGGGCCACAGCAGAAGTATCTGCTGTTTTATCCTTTTGAAAACTTTTACACGTGAGGTAAATCACTGCGAGTAAAACGATACCGATAAAAATATTGACTTTCATCAATAGTGGATGAGTTAAGTGATGGAATGGTTGTTTTGTGTCAGGAAGCATGGTTCGTGTTTCGTGTATAGTGTTTCGTGTTTGGGGCGCTCCGCCTTAGGCCGTGTATGGTATTTGGTGTTTCGTGTTTGGGGCGCTCCGTCTTAGGCAACAGTGAGTGGTTTATAAAAGTGTATTTTTATTCGATTATTTGCCTGAAAAGCATATTTAAAAACTATTTAACTTAACCAAACGGGACACCTCTCACCCTCTCACCTCTCTCACCCTCTCACCTCTCTCACCCTCTCACCTCTCTCACCTCTCTCACCCTCTCACCCTCTCACCCTCTCACTTCTCTCACCCTCTCACCTCTCACTTCTCTCACCCCACCGTAACCGCAGGCGACATCTTTTCAACGGCGATAAGAATATCCGAAAGCCTGCAATCCGCAAAGCCGGGAATAACAAGTTCTGCATCGGGAAGGTGTTCGGGTTTGCCAATACCAACAATATGAAACCCGCCGATACGCGCAGCCTGAACGCCAAGTACGGCATCGTCGAATACAATACATTCGGATGGCGATAGGTGAAGCGCTATGGCGGCCAGTAAAAAACATTCTGGATGCGGTTTGGCTTTTCGTGCAGCGCTCCCATCGAGGATCACATCAAAGTAGGATTCCAGCCGGGTGGATTTTAAAACTGCCCGGGCATTCCGGGAAGCGGAGGAGAGCGCCGTTCGTCCGCCGCTGTTGCGCACTGCATTCAGGAAAGGGACTACGCCCGGGAGCACCTCTTCAGGTGTCATATTGGCAACCAGGCCTTGATACCAGTTGTTTTTTACATCAGCCCAGTGTAGTTTTTCTGCTTCTGTCATATATAATCCACCCCATTCGAGGATTTTTTCCAAACTTTCCATCCGGCTCAGGCTGCGCAGGTTTTCGTGTTGTTCAGGTGGGAAGTCGACCCCCATCTCATCTGCCAGTCGACGCCAGGCGATATAGTGGTACTTGGCGGTATCCACGATTACTCCATCGAGGTTAAAAATAAATCCCTTCATTTTTTCAGATAAATCCGTCATATATACTGTGTGATTTCAGCCGCGAAGTTATGTCAAATTTGAAGTAAAGGTTCAAATATCGCAGCCAGAGAAATAAACCTACATTTGCTTTTCGTTTTTCGTGTTTGGTGTTTAGTGTTTGGGGGGCTTCGCTTTTGGCATCTGTGAGTAGTTTAGCCAAATTAATATATATAGTTTGGCTAAACTACTCACAGATGCCAAAAGCGAAGCCCCCCAAACACTAAACACGAAACACCAAACACACTTATTTCATGGAACAACCCGAGAAAGAACAAAGTCCTTCCAATCGCCTCGACATCAGGTCGCGCACCATTGTTGCGCTGCTGCTGGGGGTGCTTATAGGCGCCATTGTTTCATTGGTAGGATTACATACACTGGAGATATACCTGCCCTATCTCATTATAGGGTTTATTGCGCTGATCCTGCTAGCTGCAGTGCTTGCCTTTGTCATTGTTCAAAACAAAGAAGCGGTACTCAAACGCCTGTTCGGCGTGTCGGATGCCGATTTGAGTCAGGTGAAGGGACTGGCGCAGGTGCTGTTTATGAATGTCTGGGAAAAAGACTTTAAAACCGCCGAAACAACCTTCAATGCCCTGTTTACCAAGCTGTTCGCCTGGTATTCCTGGATGAATTTCCGGCGCTGGATTGTGATGGTTTTTCAAACGCTTTTTGTCGGTTTCGGCGGACTGTTGGGTACCCTGCTTTTGTACAACCAAAATAAATTGCTTACCCGGCAAAACGAACTGCTGACCAATCAGAACATCCGCCTCACGCAACAAACGTACCTGCAGGAAGCCGAACGCCGCAGCGCCCTGATCCTGTTGATGGGCAATTTGCTGGATGCCCTGGATAAGGAACTGAAAGACGATATTGGACAAAAGGGCACACGTGATTTATCACCGCAACTGGTGGGCCGGATCATTGCGCTGAGCAGCGGGTTGAAACCGTACCGCTATCTGGAAAGCGATTCGCTCATCGCACAGGAAATCAGTCCCGAACGCGGACAATTATTGCTTTCTATTCTCAGCAGTGAAGTTGATAACGGCACGCTCCGGCGTATTTTTCAGTCTGCCGACTTTTCTTTTTCCGAACTTCAGGGCGCGGCGCTGGCTGGTGAATTTCTGGAAGGCATCAACCTTAGAAATGCCGATTTGAGTAAAGCCAATCTGAATGGCGCCCGCCTGTCTGGCGCTGACCTGAATAAAGCCGACCTGAGCGGCGCTATTCTGGCTGGAACGGACCTTCGCAAAGCCAACCTGAGTGAAACGGATCTGCGGGAAACCTTTATCACCGATGTAGACTTCCGCGGCGCCTCCCTCTATGGCACCGACCTGCGCGGGGTCGACCTCAGTGATTCCGACCTGCGCCGGTCATTTATGCGGGAAGCCTTGCTGGACAGCGCTGTGGTACCTGACTTTCGCTGGCTAGAGGCGATTAACCCCGTACAACGCGATTCTATTATCGGGATTGGCTACCTGAACGCTCAATACTACCTGGATTCGGTAGAGACCGATCCGGGTAATTTTGAGTATATTCTGTTGCGGAAAAAAATGGAAGCGGATAGCGTGAAATAGGTTGATGAGGTTGATAAAGTTTATAAGGTTGATGAGGTTGATATACATCCGCTCGAAAATGAAGCGATTTTACTTTTTTCGAGTAAATGTATATCAACCTCATCAACCTTATAAACTTTATCAACCTCATCAACCCGCTCACTCCAGCGACGGCTCCACATGCTGTTCCTGCCGGGGTTGCAACCGGTGGCTCATAATTTGCCGGGCGCAGGTATTCCAGCGCAGAAGAGCGTCGTCATTTCCTGCGGGACGTACAGTTTCCGCTTTTTCATAATGCTCCATCGCTTCGGTCAGCCATTCATATGCGGCAAAATGGTCGCCGGCCGTTCTTCGGCCCAGAATGGCGTTGCCCTGCCGTTCGCAGATAATGCCCGAATAGTAGTGGTGTTCGTATTTATCGGTCAACAAAGGAATCAGTTGACGGGCGGCGTTGATTGTGGCCGTTTTATCGGCAAACTGATCGGTGATCGCCAGCAACATGGTTATCAGTGCCGGGTGGTTGTCCGGTTCCACATCTAATATGTCCTGACAAATACTGGCTGCCAGGCGCGGCTCGTTGAGCAGGCGGTAGCGCTCGGCTTTTAGCAAAGCCTCCGGAATACCCTGTTTGGAAATAGGTTTGAGTTGGAACATAGTGTGTAGTTGGTTGATGGGTCATCAGGCAAGAATCCAAATTCAATATGTTATTTGGTAACACAACTCTATCGTTGGGGAAATATATTGTTCGGCCAAATGTATAGCAATTTTTCTCCGTATACAAGCCTATCGGAAAGAATTAATTTCAGTGATGCAGTAACGGATAACCACTTATTTACCCAGACCCAGCCTTAAAACAGCCGCAATATCTTCATTCAGGTAGCGGTGGAATATTTCGGACCTTTTGAGCGCCAGGAAACACAAGGCCATCAGACACAGGAAAGCAATCAGCCACTCCGTATAACCGTATCGCCACCATTTGACGATACTGACACCGCCCGCTATCAGGCTGACCGCCGCCAGATTCTGCGAGAAGGCCCGCAGCGCATACCATCTTTCCAGAATGGCAATATGTTTTCCGCCATATTCCCGGATGTGCGCCCAGTTGTCCTGGAACTGGCTGGGTACGTATTTTCTGATTTTTTTATGCAGGTATAAATCGTACAGCGCTGCGCCCAAAGCATGGAGCATAAAACCGGCAATATAAGCGGGCAGCAGGGCCAGAAGCAGGGCTTTCTGATCGATCTGATGTAAGGAGGGGAATATATGCCAAACGGAAGCAACCTGACTGTCCGAGCATACCCAGAGCACCATCAGCAGCGCCGAGCCGGGCACGAGGTAGCCGAGGATGTCAAAAAAGTCGATTCTTATTTTGTCCATGTGTAACGTAGATTGTGCGCGTAGAAGGATTGGAGAACGGATGAAACGGATTTTAAAGGATTAGAACGGATTTTTACACCTTTTTTCGAAAATCTGTTCTAATCCTTTAAAATCCGTTTCATCCGTTCTCCAATCCTGCTCACTCGGAAGTGCAAGGTACCTATCCAAGCCTTAATCCACAAAGTAGAGCCAGCCCGACCACCAATCCCAGCGCCGCTCCTGAAACAACCTCCATCCAGGTATGTCTTTTCAACACCACCCTGGACCAACCCAGGGGGATAGAAAACAACAAAACGCCTGCACCGACCACTGCGCTTAACGGAAAAGCCAAAAAGGCCAGGTAGGTATTGAACCCCACATGCAAGGAGGTTTTGATATAAATATTTACGATTTGGGCCAGTACAAACAACACCAGAGCGCCTAAAACGCCGAATCGAAGGGGCTGGCTTTGATTCGTTACAAATAAAATAATCGTTATCACTGCCAGCAGCAGGGTAGGGAAGAGGTACCAGGATTGCCGTTGCTTTTTATTTGAAATGTCGTAATTGGTGTAGGTGCCATCCTGAACGCCCCGGTAGGATTTGATCAATATGGGAATCACCACGCCGCCAACAATGAGCAGCGTTGCAAACAAGGCGGTTCGGGGTTCCTCCGTCCTAAAAAGCGCTATGACAGCGAACACCGAAATGGTAAAAAGCGGATTCCCGAAATTGGAGATGTAATGGGCTAGTTTTTGCTGCATGGCATTATTTATGAAATTCACCAATATGCCACAAAATTCCAGATGGGTCGTGCAAAAAACATTCCCTGCCCCAGTCTAACGTGCGAATGGGAACCAGTTTTACACCTTTATATTTAGAAGGCAGGTCTAAAGCCGAAAGTTCTTTCCAATAGTGTTCGACATCTTCCACTTCCAGAAAAATCATGGTATTATCTACCCAGTCCTGAACGTAAGCATCCTGTAAATAAAAGCCTACTGCATCGGTTTTGAAATAGGACATATTGGAGGACAAAATACTTTCCTGAAAACCCAGATCGCGATAAAAATTCCGGGACAGTTCAAAGTTTTGGCATCCGATAAAGGGGCGGATGGAGAGGGCTTTGTGTTGCATGGGTTACAATTATTGCAGAAAAAACGAAACAAAGGTGCAAAAATCTTAAAATTTTGATGCATTTAAAAAAACAAAAACGGCTAACTTCCTGTAGTTCAGGAAATTAGCCGTTATTTTGTAGCCCCGAGTGGAATCGAACCACTATCTTAAGTTCCGGAAACTTATATTCTATCCGTTGAACTACGGAGCCATCGCTGTGTAGCGGGCGCAAAGGTAAGCAATGGTGGGGTTTTTCAAAACACCTGAGCATGTTTTGTTTGTTGAGGTTGTTGAGGGTTGAGATTGTTGAGGGTGGTAACGCTGGAGAATATCAACAATTCTCCAGCGTTACCACCCTCAACAATCTCAACAGTCTCAACCCCTCAACAACCTTCAGCCGCTCAACTTCCCTTCAATCCACCCCCGCGCCTCCTCCATCAGCACATCCGCATCCGTATGGCGCAGGGTAGGGCCGTAGCACACCTTTACGCGGATTTTTTTTTCGCGGAAACGCCTGCCTGCATGGCCCAGAAAAGTGTCTTTTCCGATCCAGAAGTCTGCTTTATCGGCAAAACAGAGGGCTACCGGCACAACAGGGAAGCCCGAACGTGCCGCCAACTGGAAAGCGCCTTTTCGGAAGGGCAGGGTGCCGGGCAGTCCGGAAGTAGTGCCCTCCGGGAAAATCATTACCTGAAATCCTGCTTCGATGCGGCGGCCGATGAGGCGGAGAATGTCGCTGCGGCTGGCTGAATTTTCCCGTTGCAGGTATAGGATACCGGCCATGCGCGCGCCTTTTCCGATTACCGGCCAACCCGCCAGTTCGGCTTTCGCTACCGGGTAGGCATCCACATCGCGGAGGAGGATAATCGGATCGAGGTAGGAGCGGTGGTTGCCGACCAGCAGGCAGGGGAAATCAGGTATTTCGCCCTGTGTTTCGATCTGTATACCTACAGCAGGCAGTAGCCGCCGCGCCCAGCGCCGTCGCACCCGCATGGCCCTGCGGATGTCGTGACCGTGGATCAGTCCGCGCAGCCA
>JALHMA010000110.1 GCA_022844265.1 Saprospiraceae bacterium
TAGCTTCTACAACCAACTTATCCCGATAATCGATCGATTCTTCTAAGTACAATTTCATGGTTACCGATTTTTCAAAGAACAAATCTACATAATTATGCGTAGCCGATACGCGGCGGTATCGGCGGGAGCGTAGATCAAGGCAGCATTTTTTATATACAGAGCATGTAGTTACTCATTTTGCAGGTTTCATTTTTTATCTCAGCCGTTCTTCCATCAGCCCGCTCCCGCCGAAGGCGGGGTAAAATCCGTGAGAATCAATCAGAAAAGTGGCCGTAAGGCCACAAGAATCCGTTTTAATCCGCCCAAATCCGTGTCATCCGTGTTCCCATTGCTCTACGAGGGGCGTAGCAGAACCAATCCAAAAGCATTCACAGGATACCCCAATTTATGAGTTAACCACACCTGAAGGGGAGGGGCGGCCAAAAGCGAAGCACCCCCAAACACTATACACGAAACACCAAACACGAAAACTAGTCCCAGATCAAACTCTTTCCCCTGCGGATATACCGCCGGATATTGACCCAGAAGGCAACAAACAGGTACACAATGAGTGGAGAACCCATTCCAATGAAAGAGGTATAAATAAAATATTTCCGCACCACAGCGGGCGACAGGTGCATTTTTTCACCCAAATACTGACACGCACCGAAGGCGTGTCGTTCTACCAAATCTTTGAGCCAGTGTTGAAGCATGAAATTCTTGTTTTATTAGGCGCTGCAAAAATACGGGAATTTTGGTTTTGATGCCTTTCTAATTTAGTTTTAGAATCTTCATGAGAAATGAGTTGGCATCATTCTTGAAATCAGCACATTGTAATCATTATTTCATTCTTTTACATCCTCTAATCTATGTTAATCCTTTGTGTTACAATGGGGCTTTTCCTGGTGGGAAGCGGCCTCATCACTTTATCCAACGCGCTGTCAAAGCGCTCCTGAATCCTGCCGAGAACGAAATCAGTCTTTTTGAAATGCCCGGATGGTCGACTTTCCCGCGATTCATGCCGGGTGTTTCTTTTGTTCCAAAACAATTCGCATACATTTGAAGTTGTCGTGGTTCACATAAACTGCGCTACTTTTGTCTCTTTACTCGTCGAAGCCTTTTTGACCGCCATAGCCATAGGCGAAGGAGGTAAGGTGAAGGAGGGTCAAACCATTCAAACCTGAATAAATAATGATACACAAAATACTGATTAACAGTTTTATATTAATTCTTTCGACATTAATCCTCGGTCGCTGTGTCACTACGGATTCTTCCTATACCAGGGTGGCGCCGGGCGTCTGGCGCGGTGTGTTGGAACTGGAAAAATACCGGGTGCCCGTGAATGACAAAGACACGGTCATGATATTATACGATCAGTTCAAGCCGGGCGAACTCCCTTTCAATTTTGAAGTAACGTATATCGACGACGAACGATTTTACGTGGAAATTATCAACGGCACGGAACGTATCCGCCTGGACAGTATCCAATACGGACGCGACCGCAGCCAGGCCCGGGATACCATGAACATCTGGTTTCCCGAATACCAGTCCTATATTCATGCTGAAATCAGGGGCGGCGTGATGCAGGGCGAATGGGTGGTCACTACAAAAGAAGATTATCGCATTCCTTTTTATGCCCATGCCGGACGCGGGTATCGTTTTACGCCGTTGAAGGAAACACCGTTGCGCGACCTGAGCGGCTCCTGGGCGACACTATTCGGAGTGGAAAAAAAACCGGAAGAACAGGAAAAAGCCATCGGGGAATTCAAACAGCAGGGCAACCATTTGGAAGGCACCTTCCGCACCGAAACCGGCGATTACCGATTCCTGGAAGGTACTGTGCAGGGCCGTAAATTCTTTTTGTCCTGCTTCGACGGCGCCCATGCCTATCTTTTTTCCGGCAGTATCCGCAATGATAGTTTGCAGGGCGAGTTTCGTTCGGGGCATCGTTATCAATCGCTCTGGACCGCCTGGCGGGACCCGAATTATACATTGGGCGCTGCCGATTCGATGACCCATTTGAAACAGGGCGGCAAGATTCAATTTTCGGTAAAAACACCCGAAGGAAAAGACCTCGTTTTCCCGTCCGCCGCCTTCGACAATAAAATCAAAGTTTTTACCGTAATGGGTACCTGGTGTCCCAACTGTCGCGACGAGCAGGTATTTCTCACAGAATTTTTGAAAGAAAATCCTGACTTAGCAAAAGAAATGGCCGTTGTGGGGTTCTCATTTGAACGAAATAAAGATGTTGCACAGGCAAATGCACATCTTTCAGCCTACAAAAAGAAAATGGGCATACCATTTGAAATAGTATATGCCGGCAAAGCAGACAAAGAGTCGGCAGCAGCCTTTTTCCCGGCACTCGATAAAGTGATGGCTTTCCCAACCATGATTATCATCGACAAACAAAATCAGGTGCGTCAGATACACACCGGATTTGATGGCCCTGCCACTTCAAAATACGCGGACTTTAAACAGAAATTTACCAGACTCATCCAAGAATTGCGCTAAAAAATAAAATGAACCGAATTATCCTTGCTTACTCCCACCATAATGCCGGACTGGCTCAACATATCGACCGTCAGTTGAGCCGTATTGGCATCCCTTTTGAACATGCCAGCGAACGCCTGCCCGGCGAACTTGCCAGCCAGATTTCAGGCTCCGGCGAACCGGCCCTGTTGCTGGTGACCGACAATTTTCTGAAAGACCGCTCCTGCATGACAGGTATGCTGGCAGCCGTACAGGCATTGTCCGTAGAACAACCTTTACTGGTGGTAGTGGCAGATGGCGTCAATGAAGAAGGCCAGCCCATCCCGACGCATATCGACCGGATGGTAAATGCCTTGCAATACATGAATTTCTGGCAAAATGCCTGGCTCGACATCAGTACCCAGTACCAACACGCGGAAGGAATAGAAAAACAGGTTTTTGAGGCCGAACTGGATGCCGTGCGCACCATTGCCAACCAGGTAGGCGATTTTATCAGCCTGCTCCGGGATAGAGGTTATGTATCTGCGGCACAATTGGAGGCCGACGATTACGCGATTTTCTTTGACAGATTCGGGCTTTCCGACTGGCATGGTCAATACCGCCGTCTGGTGCATCAGACAAAAGACAGTTCCGAAGTAGTCGAAGCGCCCCATCTCCCGGAAATGCCCCTGAGCAGTGGTATGCTTGCGCCCGAACCTTTGGAAGAGCCGGAATTGCCGGCGCTGGCGCCGGACTTTGTTCTGGAAGAGGAAACCATTTCCCACGAGTCAGCATCGGCGCCTGAGTTCCTGATTGCTCCTGAAGAGGATGAGCAGGCGGAATTAACGGATCATACCTCGGATGTAGATCAGGCTATTCTCGATGCACATTTCTGGCTGGAAAAGGGTTATACTGAGCGTGGTCTTGAACTCTTGCAACTCGCTACCGAGCAATATCCTGAAAATGAACGCCTGTCGCAAGAATACCACGCCGCCATTGCCAAATACCAGCCGGTCACAACATTGCCTGACGAGCCGGAACCCGTTGAAACAGAACCTGTTGTAGTGGATTCTACAACACCAGAAAATCCGAACGAGGCCAAATCTTATGATTTGATGGGTGATATGGCTGTCGGTAAAGGTGATTTTCTTTTTGCCAAATACTGCTGGGATCGTGTGGCTGAATTGGATCCGGCTTTTCCCGGTATTTACCGGAAACTGGGTTTGATGGCCTCTGAACACCTGCAGGATTATCGCGAAACGGCGGTACACTACCTGCATAAAGCATTGGAAAACAATCCTGAAGATGCGGAAGTGTTGATCGCCCTTGCGCACCACAGTTTGCAAAACAAAGCCGAAGGAGACGCGCAGCATTTCTATGAACAGGCAGTGGCTGCAGATGTGAACTTCCGCACGGAAGAAAACGACCGTTTGTTTTTTGCCCATGATGCACAAACGCCGGAACCGCAGGAAGAACAACCCATCGTAGCGCCTGAAATGGTTGCCGACGAGCAGGACATTTCTGAACCCGTTCCCGAACTGCCAACAACAGAAAAAAGCGCCGGCCCGCTGGTGCTGATCACCGGCGCCACTTCCGGTATCGGCAAAGCCACTGCTGAAATATTTGCACAAAACGGATACCGCCTGATCCTGACCGGCAGACGCGTGGAGCGTTTGGTGGCGTTGAAAAACAGTTTTGAAGCCGACTATGGCAGTGATGTTTTGTTGCTGCCTTTCGATGTGCGCGATGCCGGAGCTGTAGAAGCGGCGCTTTCCAACCTGCCCGATCATTTTCAAAACATCGATATATTGGTCAATAATGCCGGGTTGGCAAAAGGTTTTTCGCCGATTCACGAAGGAAACCTTTCACACTGGGATGCCATGATCGACACCAATGTAAAAGGTATGGCGTATGTTACAAGGATTATTGCGCAGGGAATGGTTCAGCGCAAAAGCGGTCATATCATCAATGTAGGCAGTATTGCAGGGAAAGAAATATACCCGAACGGAAATCTCTATTGCGCCAGCAAAGCCGCTGTGGATGCGCTGACAAAAGCGATGCGTTACGACTTGTTTACGCACAATATCCGGGTGAGCCAGGTCAGCCCTGGTCATGTGGAAGAAACGGAGTTTGCCATCACCCGCTTCGACGGCGATGCGGAACGCGCCAAAATTTACAATGATTTTCAGCCACTCAAATCAAGCGACGTAGCCGACGCGATTTACTACATGGCCACACGTCCGCCACATGTCAATATTCAGGACATCTATATGTTTTCCACGCAGCAGGCCAGTGCGGTGGCGGTGAATCGGAGTGGGCGTGTTTAGTTATTGGTTATTCGTTATTCGTTATTAGTTATTCGTTATTGGTTATTCGTGTGGTAGCTCTTGGCTTTGCTGATAGAGCAGCCAAGAGCTACCACACGAATAACCAATAACGAATAACTAATAACCAAGCTCGAGGACCAGGCAGGAATTCCCCCCAACCACCAGACTGCCAAGATCACTAATGGTTGCACCGGTCACCACATTTTTAGCGCGAGAAAAACCCTGCATCCGCTCCGCAAAACGGCTTGTTTCCAGCACTTTATCCTTGTCGGAAGTATTGAGTACAATCATAACGGTTTTCGCGTCATCATAGCGGAAATAGGTGTACAGACCATCCTTAGGTGTAAACTGCATCAGTTTTCCGGTTTGCAAAGCCGGTGTGGCGTGGCGGTATTTGATCAGGGTACGGGTGTACTCGAATGCCTCCTGCTCTATGGGTGTTCGCCCTTCCGCACGGAACTTGTTGATCGTATCTGTAGACCAGCCGCCGGGGAAATCTTTTCTGTAAGTGGCCCAGGACGGATTGCCTGTGCCGGTGCTCAAGATTTCTGTGGCGTAGTAAATTTGAGGAACACCGCGGGTCGTCAGCAGAAAAGCGATACCGGATTTATACTTGTTGATCTGCTCGTCAACGATCGTATAAAAACGTTTCATATCGTGGTTGTCCAAAAAAATGAGGTTTTTCAAAGGATCCTCGTAAAAGTAATCCTGTGCCAGGGTATAATAAATACGCGCATCGCCGTCCTGCCAGCCCGGTCCTTTGGTAAGCGCCTCCTGAATCGCGAAACACATTTGAAAATCAATAACGCCCGGCAGGTTGGAATCAAAGTTTGCCCGGGCCATGGGTTGGTTATCGGCGAAAAAGCCCTGTACAACAACGCCTTGCTCCCATATTTCACCAAACATGGCCATATTGGGGTATTCTTTTCGGAGGGCAGCGCACCATTTGCTCATGAATGCCTGGTCGGAATACGTGTAGGTATCGATGCGAAAACCATCCAGTCCGGCGTATTCCGTCCACCAGATCGCCTGCTGGATCAGGTAGTTCGCTACATGGGGATTGCGCTGGTTGAGGTCGGGCATGTCCACGTCGAACCAGCCGTCGTTGAACATTTTTTTATCGTTTTCGGAAGCATAAGGATCCAGTATAGTGGGCGCCCGGAAAGTGGTGTTGGTGTAGGTCGGCCACTGATTCACCCAGTCTTTTGTGGGCAGGTCTTTCATCCAGTAGTGGTTGCTGCCGATGTGGTTGAGCACCACATCCCGGATCATTTTGATGCCCCGGCGGTGGCATTCGCCTACTAATTCGCGGTACTGTTCATTGGAGCCGAAGCGCCTGTCTACCAGGTAATGGTTGGTCACGGCATAACCGTGATAAGATGCGCGGGGCTGATCGTTTTCCAGTTCGGGATTGAGCCACAGCGCGGTAATTCCCAAATCCTGTAAATAATCCAGGTGCATGCGTACGCCTGCCAGGTCGCCTCCATGCCGTGCTTCCATATTGCTCCGATCGGCTTTTTGCAGCATCCCGGCAATGGAATCATTGGAAAGGTCGCCATTGGCAAAGCGGTCGGGCATAAGCATATACACCACATCCCGGCTGTCGACAGCCTGCGCTTTGGGCATGGTGTTTCTTGCGTACACCGGAAACTCGGCGGTAAAGGACTGCGTTCCTTTTGAAAAAACCAGCGGGACTTTTTGCGGCGTTGCTTTAATTCCAATTTCCAGCGTAACGAACAAATAATTCGGGCTGTCTCCGGTTTCTACTTTCAGGAGTTTGACGTCTTTGGTTTCGCCTATTTTGAGTGTATACGAAGCCAGATCGTTTCGTTGTAATAATATTTCCACCTGATTGTGCTGCATGCCCGTCCACCAAAAGGCCGGTTCCATGCGCAGGTCGCTATTGGAAACAGGCACCACGCGCGAACTCAGCGGTGTTTTATAAGGATTTCCCAAGTAGTGTTTACAGGCCGTAAGGGAAAATAGCAGGCAAAAAAGTAGTATTCGAGTAAGCATAAGGGCAATATTTTTTTGTTCCAAAGGTGTATCTATTTACCACATAGTTCACAGTAGGTTTTTCACATAGGACACATAGAAGGGTTGGTATCCAGGCTATGTGCCCTATGTGAAAAACCTACTGTGAACTATGTGGTAAATAGATACCCAAAAGTAAAAATACATAGGCACATAGCGGACATAGTTCGTTGAATGTCAACGTTATGTGCTCTATATGCCTATGTATTTAATGTAAAGGTGAACTTACCTTCGCAACAATCCGATCAAAAACAGCAGCACCAGTGCACCGATGACAGCCGTGATAATATGGTTCACCAAACCTGTGCCGATACTTACACCCATTTGACGGAATAACCAGCTGCCAATAAAAGCGCCGAGGATACCAACAACAATGTTGCCGAGCAGGCCAAAGCCGTAGCCCTGACGGATTAACCCCGCCAACCAACCGGATGCGGCGCCAATAATCAGTGTAAAAATGAGAGAATTCAGTTCCATAATATGCAAGTTTTAAGTGAAGAAATCAAGAAAGGGTCGATTGCGAACGGATGCCCACCGGATCGTCTTTGTCTTCTACTAAAACCACTGATGCAGCAGCCAGTAGGAAAAAAACGCCGGCCATTACAATGGCGTAGATGGCATTGTTGCCAAACAAATGCTGCACGATCGGGCGGTTGATGACACCGCTTACAATCTGTGGAATGGTAATGAAAAAATTAAAAATACCCATATACACCCCCATTTTATGGATAGGCAAGGAACCCGCCAGCATGGCATAAGGCATGGAGAGGATACTGGCCCATGCCATACCAACACCCACCATAGACAGGAGCAGAAAATTGGGCGAAGTAGCAAAATACATGGAAATTAGCCCCAGTCCACCGCAAACAAGCGCTATGGCATGGGTTTTCTTCCGTCCGATACGCCCTGCAATGCTAGGCAACAACAGCGCGAAAACAGCGGAAACTAAATTATATACGCCGAAAATAATCCCTGTCCAGTTTCCCGCGTCGCTGTATGCCTTTGAAGTAGTATCGTCGATGGCGCAGCCGTACACGTGGTGCGCAATGGCGGGTGTGGTAAATACCCACATGGAAAAGAGGCCGAACCAGGAAAAAAACTGTACCCAACCCAGTTGCCGCATGGTTTTAGGCATTTTGAGCAAGTCCTTGAAGATCAGGCCCAAGCCACCTTTTTCAATCTCCGTATCCAATCCGCCGGCATGGTGCTGTTGTTCTTTGGGCGTATATTCTTTTGTGGTAAACACCGTCCATAAGACGGCTGCCAGCAACAGAAATCCGCCTATATAAAACGACCATTTTACATTATCCGGGATAAGACCTTCCGCGGCAGTATCCGTAACGCCACCAACGTTGGCCAAAAACCAGGGAAGCCAGGAACCAATGACGGCGCCGATGCCGATCAGCGCTGTTTGTACCGAAAAACCCTGTGTGCGCTGCGATGCCGGTAGTTTATCCGCCACCAAAGCACGGAAAGGCTCCATGGCAACATTAAAAGAAGCGTCCATAATCATCAACATGCCTGCCCCCATCAGTACCAGCGGCAAAAAAGCAGTCAGCGCGCCGGCATTGGGCATCAACATCATACCGAAGCAGGCTGCAATGGCGCCTGCCAGGAAAAAGGGTTTGCGCCGGCCATAACGCGTCCAGGTGCGGTCCGAATAGTGTCCGATGATGGGTTGAACAATCATGCCGATGATCGGCGCCACCAGCCAGAAATTGGGAAGTTCGTGTACATCGGCGCCGTAACGTTGCAGAATACTGCTGGCATTACCATTCTGAAGGGCAAAACCTGCCTGAATACCCAGAAATCCGACACTCATGTTCCAGATATCGCGGGTTGCGAGCCTGGGTTTTGTATCCTTTTCGACTGAACTTGTTGTAGAAAGAGCCATCTGTTGTTGTTGCTAATTTTAGAAGATTCGTCCGTATATTAATTTGAGTAAAAAATTTTATATCCGAAAACCAGCAGCAAAGATGTAAAAAAATGGGAACGCCGTTACAGGAACACAAAAAAATAAGCCGCCGGGAGAATTATCTTCTCCCGGCGGCTTATTTTTTTGGTGTTTGGTGTGTAGTGTTTGGTGTTTAGGGCGCTTCGCTTTTGGCAATTGAGTGAAATTCGGCCAAAATACACACAGTTGCCAAAGGCGAAGCACCCTAAACACAAAACACCAAACACTAAACACTAATTCTTCCCGATACAATTCAAATCCTCAAAAGCCTGCTTCAGGCGCACCACAAAGGTTTTTTCACCTTCGCGCAGCCAAACCCGCGGATCGTAGTATTTTTTATTCGGTTTGTCTTCTCCATCCGGGTTGCCGATCTGGCTTTGCAGGTATCCTTTTTTGGATTCGTAATAAGCGCGAATACCATCCCAGTAAGCCCATTGCATATCGGTATCGATATTCATTTTGACAGCGCCGTATTCAATGGCTTCGCGAATTTCGCTTTGTGCCGAACCCGAACCGCCGTGGAATACGAAATTGACCGGCGTTTTAGCGGTTAGCCCGAATTTTTCACGAATAAACTCCTGGGAATTTTTGAGAATGACCGGCTGTAATTTGACATTTCCGGGCTTGTACACGCCGTGAACATTGCCAAATGCCGCCGCAATAGTGAAATTTGGGCTGATTTTAAGCAGGTGTTCATAGGAATAGGCTACTTCATGCGGCTGGGTGTACAAACGGGAAGAGTCGATATCCGTATTGTCTACCCCGTCTTCTTCACCGCCGGTTACGCCGAGTTCGATTTCAAGGGTCATCCCCATTTTTGCCATACGTTCAAAACGCTGGGAAGAAATTTCGATGTTTTCGTGCAGCGGTTCTTCCGACAGGTCGAGCATGTGGCTGCTGTACAGCGGATAGCCGTTTTTTTCATAAAATTTCTCCCCTGCATCCAGCAAGCCATCTACCCAATCGATGATATTGAGCGCGCAGTGGTCGGTGTGCAGAATAACCGGAACCCCGTAGGCCTCCGCCATGGCGTGAACGTGTTGCGCGCCGGAAATGCCGCCCAGGATAGAGGCTTTCTGGCCCTCATTGGAAAGGCCTTTGCCTGCAAAAAAGGCAGCGCCACCGTGCGAAAACTGAATAATTACCGGGCTTTTCACCGCCGCAGCCGTCTCTAAAACAGCATTTACGGTGTTGGTGCCGATTACATTCACGGCTGGAAGCGCGAAATTTTGTTCGTTGGCATAATTGAGGAGATCTGTTACTTCCTGGCCATGCAGGACACCGGGTCGGAATTTCATTTAAGACGGCAAGTTTTGTGAACAAACAATAGTTAGCGTAAAAATTACACGGCCAAAGATAGCACGACTGTCAGTACTTTCTGCATGGCCGCAGCTTGTTAGTCCTAAAAAGTACGCGTTCAGGGCAAAGATTTCGGGTTTTAGATAAAAAAGTGGCCCGCACATTCAATCAGCCTGGTAATTTGGACGTTGTGAAGTGGCTGAGCGCGTTTGATGGTTTGAAAGGTTTGATGGTTTGTGGTGGTAACCCTTGGCTTTACGTTACCACCACAAACCATCAAACCCTTCAAACCATCAAACTATCAAAACCTAATCAACTCGCTTAACTTCCAACCGCCTCCCTATGTATACTAAACACCTGCTTCGCCCTGCTCTATTCATTTATACGTTTTTTGTTTTCAGCCAGCCCCTGTTTTCCCAGGAACAGTTGGGCATGCGGCTCGAACGATATTCCGGCCTCTATTCCATTGGCCTGAATCCTGCCAATACCGCATTTATGCCCCATAACTGGGAAGTAAGTCTGTTCAACGCAGGTTATTTCATAGAAAACAATTACGCTTATCTGAAAAATACCAGCCTGCCGAACGCCTTGCGCAATACAGACAATATAGTAGCCGTATCTGACCTCGCGCCGGAGCAACCGCCTCCATCCGATGCCATCCTGCTGGATTATTACAACAAAGACCGGACGATGCGCGGCGTTACACAGGCCCATATCGGGGGGCCGGGATTCAGTTTCCGGTTTGGGGAAAACAATGTCATCGGGCTTACAACGGCCATTCGAGGGGAATTTTCTACATACCGGATTCCTTCCATTTTCAGATATTCGGAATTTAGCCAGATCAGAATCGGGCAAACTGTTGATATTCAGCCCGTTCAATTAGAAGCGATGACCTGGGCCGAGATTGGTCTGCATTATAGCCGAAGCAACAGCGACGGCGACCTGACGACTGCCTGGGGTGTTCAACCCAAGTTTCTGATGGGGTTTGTGGGCGGCTATGGCCAGTCCAATGGCACTTTTCAATACACACCCGGAAGTAATGATACCGCTATTTTTAACAGGCCTACCTGGGAATACGGGCTTTCAGGCGCTCTGCTGGATACGGAAACGGCATCCGGCGCCGGCGCCGAACTCGGCGGTTTTGGGGCCGGAGTAGATATTGGTTTCAGTTGGGCCGCTGCGGCGGATGAAGAAGGTGATTATCGCTGGCGTGCAGGGGTTTCTCTGCTGGATTTGGGATTTGTACGATTCAGTCGTGGCGCCGAGCGGCACCTGCTTCGCCTGGATTCCATTGGCGTCATCGACGGGAATGCGATCACTGCTGACAATGCGCAGGGATATTCCAGGCTTATCAGCGATGTATTGATGGGCGATCCGTTGGCTTCGCTGCAAGGTCAGACGTTTTCTATGGGGCTGCCTACGGCACTTTCCGTTCAGTTCGACGTGCAGGCTTTGCCACATCTGTATTTTAGCGCGGTGGCGGTACAACGTGTGCCGTTGTTGAAACATTCCCTCAAAAGGCCCTCCACACTAGCAGTCGTGCCGCGTTTTGAACACCGTTGGGCGTCTTTCTCCCTGCCTGTGGTGTTAAACGACTGGCAGTCGCTGCGCGTAGGTCTGGCAGCCCGTTTGGGCTGGCTTTATATCGGCAGCGATAACATCGGCAGTTTTTTCACCCGGGAAAAACTAAGCGGTGCTGATGTTTATATCGGGTTGAAAATCAATGGCTTCTCATTCGGAAACGGGGGTGGTAAAGAACGCTTGAATAAAGAACGCAGCAGAGGTGGCAAACAGAACCGGCGGAAGATTAAATGTTATACTTTTTGATATGAACGGCACACGGATTTAGAGGGATTGGACACGGATTCTTACACAAACAACCGGAAAAGATAGTATAGTAAAGCAGAAAGGACCATCGTAACCGGAAGTGTCAGAATCCAGGCCAAAGCAATATTTTTTATCGTCTTTTTCTGAAGGTTGCTGATGCCGCCCTGTGCCACCATCGTGCCGGCAATACCGGAAGAAAGCACATGGGTCGTACTGACGGGAAGGCCTGAAGCGCTGCTCACCCCAATTACAGCCGCCGCGCAAAGTTCGGCGCTGGCGCCTTGTGCATACGTCAGGTGTGATTTGCCGATTTTTTCACCAATAGTCACAACAATACGTTTCCAGCCGACCATGGTACCGAGGCCAAGGCAAAGCGCAATCATGGCTACCACCCAGGTAGGTGAAAACTCATAAGAATTGCTTAAACTTTTTAATTCCGATTTGACCACTTTGGCAGTTTCGCCTGTGACAACCCCGCCTTTTATGGAAGATTCCAAAGATTTATGGAGCGCTTGTAATGCCAGACGAACGGAATAAACACCTTTTCTCTCCTGCCTGTCAGTCGTATCAATCTGAGCGGCAACTGACGAAGCAGTGGTAGCAAGGGAAATATGCTGGGCATCTGTCGCAGGCACACCTGTTGGCACCAATAATGCCGATTCGATTTTTCTTACGGAGCCTGCCAAATCGGATGAGGGCAGCTGCGGATTCAGCGCAAATTGCATGGGTAAAAATGCCATCAATACCACCAACGCCAGTCCGACACCTTTTTGTCCGTCGTTATTACCGTGAAAATAACTGACTAAGGTACAGGTAGTGATAAGAATAGCCCGTATCCAGATGGGCGGCTTTTTTTTGGTTTCATCCGGCGATTTAAAAATCGTTTTCGACTTAACCAGTACTTTCAATAAGTACATCAGCATAATCGCCAGACTAAACCCGAATAAAGGTGAAACGAGCAATGACATCCCGATGTCGGCTGCTTTACCCCAGTTTGGACCGGAACCGTTGTGAATTGTCCAGAAGGCAAATCCACTGCCCAAAAGCGAGCCGATCAGGGTATGGGAACTGGAATTGGGGATGCCAAGATACCAGGTGCCGAGATTCCACAGGATGGCTGAAACAAGAATGGACATCACCAGAGCGATATTTTCGCCAATGGAAACCGTCATCAAATCATTGATAGGCATCAACTTAACAATACCCATTGCTACTGCAATACCTCCAAGTAAAGCGCCCAGAAAATTCCAGGTGCCCGACCAGACTACCGCAAAAATCGGGGGAAGTGTTTTGGTGTAAATAACGGTAGCAACCGCATTTGCCGTGTCGTGAAAGCCGTTGATCGCTTCGAAAAAACATACAGCGAACATACACACCAACAGCATCACAGATGCTTCGGAGGAAAGGCCTGCTATAAAGCCAAGGACCATAAGTTGAGGGTTTTAGTAGTAAAACTGTTGTTTTAACGGTACAGTTAGGAATTTTTGGCAAATGTAGGCGCGTTGGTTAATTAAGATTACCAAGCAATATTAAGTTAATATTACTTTTTTTACCCTGATTTCCAGGATTTTTTTGATAGCCGGATGTACATGGTTAAATTATTCAAATTCCGCCAGCGCATGGTACACCAGTTCAACCGGCAATCCCATGACATTGGCGTAGGTGCCTTCTATCCGCGTGATTTTGCAAAGTCCGATCCACTCCTGCACCCCGTAAGCGCCGGCTTTGTCAAAAGGCTGGCAACGCCGGATATAATAGTCGATTTCTGCATCGCTCAAATCGGCAAACCATACCTGAGACACGCCCGACATCACTTGTTCCTGCTCTTTGGAAAGCAGACAAATGCCGGTAATAACTGTGTGTTGCCGTCCGGAAAGGGTTCGGATCATTTGAAACGCTTCGTCATAATCTGCCGGTTTATTGTAGATCGTTCCGTCCTGGATGACTACGGAATCGGCAGCCAGTATGATCTCCTGATCAAGTATCAGGTGTTTTGCAGCAATTGCCTTGCGCTGGGCGAGCCAGGGCGCCACGTCTTCGACCGGCATGTCGGCAGGAAAACTTTCGTCAATATCGACGGATTGAACGGTAAATTCGAAACCGGCTTCGCGGAGTAACTGGCTGCGTCGCGGACTTTGGGAGGCCAGGATCAGGGGGCGTTTGTTCAACATTTTTTATAATGTGTATTGGGTGTGGGTAACGTGAACTTAACAGACACGGCTCTATCGCGGGGCAAATCTGCGGCGATTGATTGAAAACAATGATATAATCTGGTATGCAAAATTTGTTTTACTTAATTTTTTTACAAATGCTTGATTATCAACACGGATAACCAATAACTAATAACGGATAACTACTAATGATTTCAACTTTTACCTGAAAATTCGGTTTTCAACAGCAACTTTGCACCCATATGCAGCAGAAAGAAAAATCCAGCCCCAAAATCTCCCGCCAAAGTTTACGGGAAGCTTTTAAAATTTTTGCATTCCTGAGGCCGTACCGATGGCAATTTATTGCAGGATTGGTCTTGCTGTTTCTCAGCAGCACGGTGTTTATGATTTTTCCCTATAGCGTCGGTTTAATGCTGGACGTAGCCCAGGGCAAAGAAACAGCCTTCGATCTCGACCTGTCCAAAATCGGGCTTGGATTGCTCGTTGTGCTTGTCTTTCAAGGTATTGTGTCCTATACACGGGTACTATTATTTGCCCAGATCAGCGAAAGAGGCACAGCAGATATACGCAATGCGCTGTACCAACGCATCATTTCCCTGCCCATCGTTTTTTTTGAAAAAAGCAGGGTCGGCGACATTGTGAGCCGCCTGACCAATGACGTGGAAAAACTGTATAACACGTTTTACTTCGTGCTGGCAGAGTTTTTCAGACAGGTCATCCTGCTCATCGGCGGGGTCATTTTTTTGGCCTGGCAAACGCCGAAACTGGCCGGTGTGATGCTGCTGACCTTCCCGATTATTGTTATCGGCGCGATGATTTTTGGGCGGCATATCCGCAAATTATCCAAACAACGCCAGACTATTCTGGCTGAAACCAATACGATTCTGGACGAGACCCTGCAAAGTATTCATGCGGTCAAGGCCTTTACCAATGAGATTTTTGAAACAAAGCGCTACGGTCAATCCAATGAATCGGTGGTCAATATTTCCCTGAAATTTGCCTCGGGCAGGGCACTTTTTGCGGTTTTTATCATTACGGTGCTTTTTGGAGCGCTCTTTTTTGTGATCTGGACGGGTATGCGCATGGTGCAGACCGGTGAAGTAACTGCCGGTCAACTGATTTCGTTTGTGACGTTTACCGCCGTGATTGGCGCTGCCATTGCCGGACTGGGTAATTTTTACTCCGAGTTAATCGGAGCAGTGGGCGCGACGGAACGTATTCGCGAAATTTTAGCCACCCCTTCCGAGACCGAAGAACGCCCACAAGCTACTACGCCGGCCGGCCGCCTGAATGGCAATATCGAATTTAAAGAGGTGCAGTTCTCCTACCCCACCCGATCTGATGTGCCGGTGTTGAAAAACGTCAACATTTCTATCGAATCCGGCAAAAAAGTAGCGATTGTTGGACAAAGCGGCGCAGGAAAATCTACCATCATGCAATTGTTGCTGCAATTTCATCACCTGGATGGCGGCTCGATCAGCATTGACGGAAAGGATATTTACGACTACGAATTGCACTCCTATCGCAACAACTTCGCCATTGTGCCGCAGGAAGTGATCCTTTTTGGCGGTACGATCCGGGAAAATATTTTGTACGGAAAACCCGACGCCACGGAAGCGGAAATTATTGAAGCAGCCAAACAGGCTAACACCTGGGACTTTATCTCCACCTTCCCGGAAGGCCTGGAAACCATTGTTGGGGAGCGGGGCATCAAATTGTCGGGCGGACAACGCCAGCGCATTGCTATTGCCCGCGCTATTTTGCGCAACCCCAGCATCCTGCTTTTGGATGAAGCCACTTCATCGCTCGATGCCGAGTCGGAGAAAGTGGTACAGGAAGCCCTGCACAACCTGATGAAAAACCGCACCAG
>JALHMA010000111.1 GCA_022844265.1 Saprospiraceae bacterium
ACTCATTACCAATGCTTCCTCAACCCTCAACATACTCAACCCCTCAACATACCTACAACTCCACACTCTTAAAATCCCAGTTATTCAAAAATCCCGTGTGGAAATTGCCGTCCTGGAAATCCTGGTTGCGCATGAGCCGCTGGTGGAAAGGCACTGTTGTTTTGATGCCTTCGATCACAAATTCGTCCAGCGCGCGTTCCATTTTCAGGATCGCCTCGTCGCGCGTACGGGCGCGCACGATCAGTTTGGCGATCATGGAATCGTAGTAGGGCGGAATGGTGTAGCCCGCATAAACATGCGTATCCACGCGCACCCCGTGGCCTTTCGGCGAGTGGAACGACGTGATTTTGCCCGGGCTGGGCCGGAAGTCATTGAAGGGATCTTCCGCGTTGATGCGGCATTCGATGGCATGCATTTCGGGGAAGTAGTTGCGGCCCGAAATCGGGTGACCTGCGGCGATTTTGATTTGTTCCTTAATCAGGTCAAAATCAATTACTTCTTCCGTTACCGTGTGTTCCACCTGAATCCGCGTATTCATTTCCATAAAATAGAAATTGCGGTATTTGTCCACGAGGAATTCGATGGTGCCGACGCCTTCGTAACTGATGGCGTTGCAGGCTTTAATGGCCGCTTCACCCATTTTTTCGCGCAATTCGGGCGTCATAAACGGAGAAGGGCTTTCTTCGACCAATTTCTGGTGGCGGCGCTGAATGGAGCAGTCGCGCTCGGAGAGGTGGCAGGCGCGACCGAGTTGGTCGCCGGCAACCTGGATTTCGATGTGGCGGGGTTCCTCGATGTACTTTTCCATGTAGATGCCGTCGTTGCTGAACGAAGCCTTGGCTTCGCGGCGCGCCGCATCCCATTGATTTTCAAACTCTTCTGCGTTCCAGACGATGCGCATGCCTTTGCCGCCGCCGCCTGCTGTGGCTTTCAGGATAACCGGATAACCGATGTCGTTGGCGAGTTTGATACCCGACTTAACATCGGTGAGCAGACCTTCCGTGCCGGGCACGCAGGGTACGCCGGCTTTCAGCATCGTTTCTTTGGCGGTGATTTTATCGCCCATCGCGCGAATCTGGTCGGGAGTCGGGCCGATGAATTTCACGCCGTATTCTTTACAGATTTCAGCAAAATTGGCATTTTCCGACAGAAAACCGTAGCCGGGATGGATGGCGTCGGCGTCGGTAATTTCAACGGCAGCCATGATGCGCGGCACGTTGAGGTAACTTTCGGAGGACGCAGGCGGGCCGATACAAACCGCTTCATCTGCAAAACGAACATGCAGGCTGTCGCGGTCGGCAGTGGAATAAACGGCCACTGTTTTGATGCCCATTTCCTTGCAGGTGCGAATGACGCGCAAGGCAATTTCCCCACGATTTGCTATAAGTATTTTTTTAAACATAGATAGTTATCAGTTATTAGTTATCAGTTATTAGTGCTGATAATCAAGGACTTGCACATAAAATAACGTAAACTAATTTCGGCTGAATTAAGTTGGCAAGACAAAAAACACAAAGTTTTTTACCAGCCCTTGAGTATGAAGGTGAAATCTACGTGTGCTCTCACCTCTCACTTTCTCACTTTCTCACTTTCTCACTTCTAACTCGGGTCGATGAGGAACAGGGGCTGGTCGTATTCCACCGGTGTGGCGTCTTCCACCAGCACTTTTACGATTTTGCCCTTCAACTCGGATTCAATCTCGTTGAACAGTTTCATCGCTTCGATGATGCAGACCTTGGAGCCCACATCTACCGTGTCGCCCACTTTCACAAAGGGGCCTTTTTCGGGGCCGGAGCTGCGGTAAAACGTGCCGACCATCGGCGATTTGATTTGTTTGTAACGCGGGTTGTTGTCCTCGTCGGCGGCTGCGGGTGCGGCGGGTGCGGCGTCTGTTTTGGCGGGTGCTGCTGCCGGAGCCGCCATCGTTACAACTGGTTGTGGAGCCGGTACGGCCACAGGAGCAGCGCTCACGACCGTTTCGGTACCAGCTACCTGGTTGCGGATAACGAGTTTGAAATCCCCTTCTTTCAGGGAAAATTCGGAGAGCTTGTGCTTGCTCACCATCCGAATGAGTTCTTGTATCTGGTTGAAATCCATGTCGAAAGATTGTTTTACAACTGCAAAAAAAACAAATTTGATTTATTTTTTGACACGCTCAATATAAGCGCCCGTAGCCGTATCAATTTTGATCAGATCGCCTTCTTCGCAGAACAGCGGAACGCGTACTTCTGCGCCGGTTTCCACCGTGGCCGGTTTGAGCGTGTTGGTAGCGGTATCGCCCCGCACGCCGGGTTCGGCATAAGTGATTTTGAGAATGACATTCTGAGGTAATTCCACCGAAATGAGCATTTCTTTTTGTGCATGGAAAAGCACATCCACCACATCGCCTTCTTTCAGGAATTTACCATTGTCAATCATCTCTTCCGGTACGGAAATCTGGTCGTAGGTTTCCTGGTTCATCAGCTGATAGCCGCCATCTTCCGGGTAAAGATATTGGAATTTGCGACGTTCCACCCGCACTTCTGTAATATTATGTCCACTCTGAAAAGTGTGCTCCACTACTTTGCCGGTAGTAGCGCTTTTTAATTTAGTCCATACCTTGCCACTGCCACGACCGACCTGAAATTTCTGAAAATCAATGATCTTCAGAATGTCGTTGTTGAGTTCGATGCACAGGCCGTTTCGGATATCTGCCGTCGTTGCCATTTTTACGTTAATTTGTTAATTTGTTGAACGGATGGATAGAACACTTTTCGGCCACAGCCAAAAAGGCGGGCAAAAGTAGGGTATTTTTTGAGCAAGCATCCCAACGTCCGTATTTTTCTTCTCAGGCGCTTGCAGTTTTGTGCGCTTTGTTTTCGGAAAGGCTGCCAAACAGTTGTTCCAGTTTTTTCCAGCGGTAGTCAAAAATACCATCCAGTTGCCGACCGACAAACAGCCATTTGGCCAAAGCGCCGAGCGGCCCCAGCGGCAATTTGTAGTGTACCAGGTCGGTCATCTCCACCCCGCCCGGAATGGCTTTAAAATGGTGCTGGTGGTGCCAGATGGCATAAGGCCCGATGCGCTGCTCATCTACAAAAAACACGCCCGGCTCCACGTGTTTGATTTCCGTCATCCAGAACAGCGGAATATTCAACACAGGCCTGACGGTATACGTAATGATCTGCCCGGTGTACATTTGTTTCAATAATTCAGGGTCGGATGTGACGGTGAACTGCATATATTCGGGCGTTATTTTGCTCAGGTTGAGCGGGGAAGAGAAAAAATCCCAGGCCTGTTCGAGTGAAATGGGCAGGCGCTGGACGCGTTTTAGAGAATAAAGAAACATTGTCGTGAATTGTGAGTGGTGAGTCGTGAGTCGTGAGAGGCGTTGCTCTTGAGTACTCGGGTGAAGGAAGAAAAAAATTGCTTCAATATGTGAATAGTTGTTTAAGGTTTAAAGCGACTTTTATTTGATTTGTTAAACATAAAATGTGGGCTTTGGTTGAGATGCCAAAGGCGAAGTACCCCCAAACACCAAACACCATACACCAAACACAACAAAAATGGATTTTGGGAAACTCCCTTCCGTCGAAAACGTCGACTTCACCTTGCCGCCGGAGCCTGCTCCGAATGCAGAAGTATTGGCCGCGCTGGTTCCGCCGGCAAAGCAGCGTTTGTACCTCGGCGCGACGGGTTACAACATGAAACCCTGGGTAGGACACTGGTACCCGTTCGGCGCGAAGGACAAGGATTTTTTGCGCCATTACGGGACACAATTCAATACCATCGAACACAATACCACCCACTACCGCATACCGGATACGGCCATGGTAGCGCGCTGGCGCGAGGAAGTGCCCGCCGATTTCAGGTATTGCCCCAAGATACCGCAGACCATCAGCCATGCCCGCGACCTGGGGCTTCCCTCGGGTTTGATTCCACTTTTTTGCGAGGTGATTGCCGGCCTGGAGGAACAAATGGGTTGCTGCTTTTTGCAATTGCCGCCGCATTTCAGCACCCACGACCTGCCGATGCTGGAGCGTTTTCTGGATGTTTTTGATCGCCATATTCCCTTGGCGGTAGAAGTGCGGCACCCTTCTTTTTTTCAGCCCACCGTGGCGGCAGAGATGTTTTACCAACTGTTACAGGAACGCCATGTCGCTACTGTTATCACAGATGTGGCGGGCCGCCGCGACGTGTGTCACATGCGACTGACCAACCGGCAGGTGCTGATCCGTTTTGTTGGAAATGGTTTACATCCAACGGATTATGCGCGTATTCGGGACTGGGCAGAGCGCCTGAAACAGTGGTTTGACGCCGGCCTGCACGCGGCTTATTTTTTCACCCATGAACCGGATAACCTCCTGGCGCCCGATCTGGCGGCTTTTTGCGCGGAGGTTTTTGGGGAAATGATGCCGGATGTAGCGCTCCGTGGGCCGAAAAAGGTGGAGGGACAACAGGGAACGCTTTTTTAAAAAGTCCGAAGTCATTAGTGCGAAGTGCGAAGTTCGTAGAGTGCGCCGTTACATTCTTGGGTTGCTCAAATTATGTAACGGCGCACTCTACGGACTTCGCACTTCACACTGATGACTTCAGACTTGCATGAAACGGCGCACTCTACGGACTGACGACTTCGGACTGACGACTTCGCACTTCTAAAGAATCTTTCCCGGATTCAAAATCCCCCTCGGGTCAAACACCTTTTTGATCTGGCGCATCAGTTTCATTTCCGTTTTTGAAAATACAATATCCAGGTAAGGGCGTTGTACCAGCCCGATGCCGTGTTCGCCGGAAATGGTGCCGCCCACACTTTTCACGTACTTGAAAATCTCCCGGATCCCTTTGGTGACGCCGATATTCCAGGCTTCCTCGCTCAGGTCGCCGCGTAGTATGTTGACGTGCAGGTTGCCATCGCCGGCGTGGCCGTAACAAACCGATTCGAAGCCGTATTTGCTGCCGGTATCCTTTACTTTTTTTAGTAAAAACGGCAATTCCGCCCGGGGTACCACTGTATCCTCTTCTTTGTAAATCGAATTGCTTTTCACGGCCTGGCCAACGTTGCGGCGCAGTTTCCACAGCGATGTTTTGGTGGCTTCATCGTCGGCAAAAAAGATTTCCCCGCAGTCGTAGCGCTCCAGCACCGTTGTAATCGTTTCACAATCAGCGTATAAACTGTCAATGTGAAAACCGTCCACCTCGATGAGCAGGTGGGCAGCATCTTCTTCCCGGATCGGCACAGGCGTTTCGCCGACATAGCGCACGGCCCAATCGATGGCGTTGCGTTCCATAAATTCCAGTCCGGAAGGCGTCACGCCCGACTGGAAAATAGCCGCCACCGCTGCGCAGGCGCTTTCTGCGGAATGAAACGGCACCAGCATCAACAGATTATGGGTAGGGTAGGGCTGGAGTTTGAGCACAATTTGTGTGACCACGCCCAGGGTGCCTTCGCTGCCGACCAGCAGTTGCGTGAGGTTGTAACCGGTCGAGTTTTTGAGTGTATTGGAGCCTGTCCAGATGATTTCGCCATTGGGCAGCACCACTTCCAGGTTGAGCACGTGGTCTTTCACCACCCCGTATTTCACCGCTTTGGGGCCGCCGGCATTGGTGCTGACATTGCCGCCGATGAATGACCAGCCGCGGCTCGACGGATCGGGCGGATAGAATAAGCCCATTTCTTTCAAGGTGTTTTGCAAGGTTTCGGTGACAACGCCCGGCTGAGTGCTTACCTGAAAATTGCGCTCGTCAATGTGCAAAATCCGGTCGAATCGTTTCATGGAAATCACCAGTCCGCCTTTGACAGGCAATGCGCCGCCGGCAAGACCGGAGCCGCCGCCACGTACGGTGACAGGAATACGTTCCCGGTAGCAGATTTTCATCAGCGCGCTGACTTCGGCGGTCGAACCCGGTAAAGCGACTGCCTCGGGCAGGTAAAGTAAATCTTCCGTTTCGTCGTGTCCGTGTTCCCGGAGCGCCGATTCATCGGTCAGGAGGCAGGATTCGCTCACTATGTCGCGTATTTCAGCCATACAGGAAGCGGAGATGGGCCGGAAGGCGTTACTTTTGCCCGCGATTGTTGAAGTTGTCATTGAAATTAACTTATGAAAAAATATATTTACCTCCTACTCATTGTGTTGGGCGCACATCAGATGAACGCCCAGAAATTCCGGGAACACCCGGCCCAGCCGGAAGGCAACAGCAAAGGTAAAGCGATTTTGACGCATTTACTTTTTGGTTATCACCTGCCCGGCGGCGATTTGTCGGATCGGTTCGGCCCGGCTTTCAGCGCCGGTCTGGGTGCGGAGTTGTTGACAAAAAATAATTTTATCCTAGGGTTGGAAGGCCATTTTTTTTATGCCAATGATGTGAAAGAAGACCCGCTGGCAATCCTGCGTACCCCGGAAGGCGACATCATCGGCAATGATCGCGCCATCGCTTCCGTAGTTTTGCGGCAACGCGGCCTGTACACCGGCGCATTGGTGGGTAAAATCTTTACTTTCAGTGAAAAACGAAGCGGCATCCGCCTGACGCTCGGCGCCGGCTGGTCGATGCATAAAATACGCATCCAGGACGACAACAGTTCCGTGACCCAACTGACCGGCGACTACCTCAAAGGCTACGACCGGCTGACCGGCGGCCTGGGCATCCAGCAATTCATCGGATGGCAGCACCTCGCCGAAAACCGCCGGGCCAACTGGATACTGGGTTTTGAATTCGGTCAGGCTTTTACCAATACCCGCCGCGACTGGGATTTTAATGAAAGGCGCAAACTCGACCAGAAACGCGTCGACCTGCGCTTCGGCGTCCGCGCGGTCTGGACGCTTCCGTTCTACATCGGCAATGCCAAAGAAGTTTTTTATTGATGTTACGCATTCTAAGTAGTTATCCGTTATTCGTTATCAGTGTTGATAATCAGGCATTTACAAATAATTTAATCAAAATTAATTTTGCACATCTACTTATACGACTTAGCCATTCGGGTTTTTGTGTTGATAACCAAAGTAGCATCATTTTTCGACCCGAAAGCAAAACTTTGGATAGCAGGTCGCAGACATTGGCGCAGTGACTTGTCGAAGGCGGCATTTGCTCCCTCGGAACAGGGCCGCGTTTTTTGGATTCACGCCGCTTCGCTGGGCGAGTTCGAGCAGGGCAGGCCGGTCATCGAGGCCGTTCGGGAGCAGTTTCCCGGCTGGCGGATTATACTGACTTTTTTTTCTCCCTCTGGTTTTGAAATCAGGAAAAACTACCCGCACGCCGATCTGGTGTGTTATTTACCAGCCGATACGCGCAGAAATGCAGCCGATTTTTTAGATATAATCCGCCCCGATGTGGCTGTTTTTGTGAAATACGAGTTTTGGGCCAACTACCTGTTTGAACTGAAAAAGCGGGGCGTTCCTGTTTTGCTGGTATCGGCTTTGTTTCGCCAAACGCAACCTTTTTTTCAATGGTACGGCGCTTTCTGGCGACGCATGCTGGGCTGTTTTACCCATTTTTTTGTGCAAAATGAGGCATCCGCTGAAATGTTACAAAGGATTGGTTTTCAAAATGTTAGCATAGCAGGCGACACGCGGGTGGACAGGGTGTTGAGCATAGCGCAACAGGCGCCGGGCAATACCATTCTGGATACATTTCAAAAAAGCCCGGTTACCGGTGAATCTCTCCCTTTACTCATTGCGGGCAGCACCTGGCCGCCCGATGAAGCCATTTTAACAGAAGTAATGCGTTCCGACACTTTTGATGAGATGAAATGGGTGTTTGCGCCCCATGATCCTTCTCCGGCGTCGGTGGAACGCCTGCAGGCTGCCTGTCCGTCCGAAATACCGGGCGAGGTGTTGACATATTCTCAGGCAAAGACTGCTGCTGCCGGACAGGCTAAAGTGCTGATTATCGACAACATAGGTCTGTTGAATACCCTGTACCGCTACGGTCATATCGCGTACATCGGCGGCGGCCTGGGAAAGGGCATCCACAATACCCTGGAGCCTGCGGCGTTTGGACTTCCGGTCATTTTCGGGCCGAAATACGAGCGTTTTGAGGAAGCCAGGCAATTTGTTGCGCGGGGCGGCGCGTTTGTGGTGCGCAATGCGGATGAATTGTCGGCGGTGTTGCTGCAATTGCAGGATCCCGGTTTTTATGAAAATGCCTCCCGGGCGGTGCGCGGGTATCTGGAAGAAAACCGGGGCGCTACGGAACAGGTGATTGATTATCTGCGTGAGCCTTGAGGTGTCATCTGCGAGGCA
Organism: Saprospiraceae bacterium; assembly: GCA_022844265.1. Taxonomy (GTDB): domain Bacteria; phylum Bacteroidota; class Bacteroidia; order Chitinophagales; family Saprospiraceae; genus M3007. The sequence continues at coordinate 8,217 of JALHMA010000111.1, forward strand.
CGAGCAGGTGATATCTCATGTGGTGACTGCTTCGAGGTGTCACCTGCTCGTGCCTCGCAGATGACACCTCATCGCTAAATCTGCCAATTTTGCCACAAATTCCTCCTGTTTTTTACGAACAGGTTCCTACCTTCGCCCCTCTTTTGAAAAATACACCGAATTTTCAAATTTATACAATTTTCAATTTCATATGACTGGTTCAGAAATTACAATCCGCAAAGGCAAACTGAAAGTACCCAACGACCCGATTATCCCTTTTATCGAAGGTGATGGCACGGGCGCCGATATTTGGGCTGCTTCGGTACGCGTATTAGATGCGGCTGTTGCAAAAGCATACGGCGGCAAGAAAAAAATCGTGTGGCAGGAAGTATTGGCCGGCGAAAAAGCCTTCAATAAAACAGGCAACTGGCTTCCCTCCGAAACGCTGGATGTGATCAACAAATATAAAGTAGCGATCAAAGGCCCGCTGACAACTCCGGTAGGCGGCGGTATCCGCTCGCTCAATGTAGCCCTGCGCCAGCAACTCGACCTGTATGCCTGCGTACGTCCGGTGCGGTGGTTCAAAGGCGTACCCAGCCCGGTGAAAGAACCCGGTCTGGTCGACATGATTATTTTCCGCGAAAACACGGAAGACATCTACGCCGGTATCGAATACCTCGCCGGTACGCCGGAAGTGGAAAAAGTGATTCAGTTCCTGCAAAATGAAATGGGCGTGAATAAAATTCGCTTCCCGAAAACATCGAGCATCGGCATCAAACCCGTTTCCAAAGAAGGCACCGAACGCCTCGTGCGCGCGGCCCTGGAACACGCCTTCAAATACAAGCGCAAATCGCTGACGCTGGTACACAAGGGTAATATCATGAAATTTACGGAAGGTAAATTCAAGGACTGGGGTTACGAACTCGCTGAACGCGAATACGGCGACCGCGTGTTCACCTGGGCTACTTACGACAAAATCAAAGCCGACAAAGGTGAAGAAGCAGCCAATAAAGCGCAGTCCGATGCCCTTGCTGCCGGTAAACTGCTGGTGAAAGACAGCATTGCCGATGCGTTCCTGCAACAAATCCTGCTCCGCCCTGCGGAATACGATATGGTGGCTACGCTCAACCTGAATGGCGACTACCTGTCCGATGCACTGGCTGCACAAGTGGGCGGTATCGGCATCGCGCCGGGCGCCAACATCAATTACCTGACCGGCCACGCGATTTTTGAAGCGACCCACGGCACCGCGCCGAAATATGCCGGTAAAGACGTGGTGAATCCTTCTTCCGTGATCCTCTCCGGCGTCATGATGTTCGAGTACCTCGGCTGGGACAAAGCCGCGAAACTGATCGTCAAAGGCATCGAACGCAGCATCCGCAAAAAACGGGTGACCTACGACTTCGAACGCCTGATGAAAGGCGCTACCAAACTGAAATGCTCGGAGTTTGGCTCGGAGATTATTGCGAATATGTAGTGGTTATCAGTTGTCTGTTATCGGTTATCTGTATACAGCACTGGTAAAAATGATTTGAACATAGAAAATGGGGCGGCGACTCGGATGAGTCGTCGCCCCATTGTTGTACCACCGAACCCAGTTCGGTGCAAAATGCAAGCAGGCAAAAGGAATGCTAAAGCCCCGCTACTAGGGTCACATTCTCTCCTGAACACATGGATGCACAGCCGAAGTAAAACCCAAGGGCCAAGCGTAGCGACGGGGTGACTGGCAGTCACCCCGTCGCTTGGGGACCCAAAGCGTGAACAATCCTTTGAATCCTTTAAAATCCTGCGAATCCTATTCAAAATGCCCAGCCGAAATGAAACCCAGGGGCCAAACGCAGCGAGGGGGTGACTGGCAGTCACCCCCTCGCTTAGGGACCCAAAGGGTGAACAATCCTTTAAATCTTTTAAAATCCTGCGAATGCTGTTCAAAATGCCCAGCCGGCATGAAGTGCAGGCGCCAAACGTAGCGAGGGGGTGACTGCCAGTCACCCCCTCGCTATATCATTGCGTATTTCTACTCTTGAATGCTTTAATAATGATTACAAAAGATGCTGCGGTAGCAACTATTAGTTTTAATTATTAGTATTGATAATCAAGTATTTACATTCAATTTAATCTAGGCAAGTACTTTAAAATGTGACTATTGCCAGGTTTCAAAATGGCAACATAACCTGTAACGCCAAAGGCTACCACCCCTGATAACTAATAACCGATAACGGATAACCAAACGCGCTACAGTTTCCCCGCCGCGATTTTCTGCTCCAGCGTGGCCGACTTCCGCAGCGTACTCGCTTTTTTCCATTGTTCGATGGCGCGGTCGTGTTGCCCGTTGAGGGAAAGCGCGTCGCCGTAGTGTTCCAGAATGCCGGGGTGTTGTTCGCCGCCTTTCGGCAGCGATTGTTCGTAATGGGTAATGGCGGCGCTGAATTCTTTTTTACCCAAAAGCGACAGGCCGATCTGATCCGTGAGGTCGAGGCGCAGGGCGGTATTGCTGCCTACCATCAGCAGGGCCTGTTCGAGTTGGTTGATGGCGTCATCGTATTGTCCTTTCAGGTTGGCTGCGATGCCGTAGTAGAAATAGGCTTTGGGCTGGTTGGGAAACGCATCCATGGCCTGTTCGGCGAAGCGCAGCATTTCATCGAAGTTTTTTTGTTCGGCTAGGATAGTCAGGGTGTTGTCCCAGACAGAGAACACGCGCGGGCTGAGCCGGATGCACTGCCGGTATTTTTCCAGTGCTTCTGTGGGGCGGTTGCTGTAATAAAGCAGGTCGCCGGAAATGCTCCAGGCCTTGGCGTCGTCGGCGTGTGTTTTTTCGAGGATGGCGCCGAGTTCAAGCAGGTTTTGAGCCAGGGCGGGGTCAGGATTGGCGCCTAATTTTTCAAAATAGGGCAGCAATTCCTTGATTTTGGAATCGATGGGCGTTCTTGGGTCGCTGAACAGCGGTTTCAGGGAACTCAGGTAAGCGGCGTCCGAATTGCTTTTACCCGTGCTCAACAGCGCCAATTGCGCCACGGAGTCGTTGGGATGGCGGCGCAGGATATCTTCATACACGCGGCGGGCATTGGCCTGGTCGCCCATGGTTTCGTAAAAACGGGCCAGGCGGTGGCGGTATTCCGGCTTTCGGGGGTAGGCATCGGCTAAGCGCAGGAGTTCGGCGGCGGCTTTTTTATCGTCGCCAAGGCCGACATAGATGATATGTTTTTTATCGGCAGTTTCTTCCGTGAGGCCGGTGATTTGTTCGAGTTTGTCGAGCGCTTTCAGTCCTGCTTTCGGGTCCTTGTTGAGCACATAGAGGTAGGCGAGTTGCCGGTAAAATTCCGGGTTGTCCGGCCAGCGTTTCGTCAGCGTTTCATACACGGTGATGGCGTCTTTATGACGGCCTGTTTTGCCAAAAAGATCGGCCTGAAAAATCCGGTACCACTGGTTGTCCGGCGAATTTACAATGGCTTTTTCAATCGCGTCCTGTGCTCTGACATAGTCCTCTTTGGCCGCATAACTGCGCGCCAGGCCGTACCAGGCGGCGTCCACTTCCGGATTGTTGTACAGGAACTTTTCGTAGCGCTCGATGGCTTTGTCGTAGTGGGCCAGCAGGCGTTCCTTTTCCGCTTCCAGAAACTGGCTTTGGCGCTTCACTTCCGCTTCCGGCACGATGACTTTGTTTCCCCCGATGGTATTCTGGGAAAAAAGGCTGGCAGAGCAGAGCAGGCATAAGGTAAAAATGATATTTTTCAACGTCGGACAAGTTTTAAATGAATGGGTGGTTTTTTTTAAGAGGTTTGATGGTTTGAAAGGGTTTTATGGTTTGAGGGCTTCGCTTTTGGGCAGTTGCACCTAAATTTCAGCCGAATTATTTTGAATTTTTATGCATCCCCAAAAACAAATTCCAGGGCAATGCACTCTCTCTCACCTCTCTCACCTCTCTCACTTCTCTCACCTCTCTCACTTCTCTCACCTCTCTCACTTCTCTCACCTCTCTCACCTCTCTCACCTCTCTCACCCTCTTTCATCTCCTGGAGCATACCGAATAATCTCCCAAATTCAGTTCGTCCAGAGAACCCACGAAGCGGCTGGCATTTCCGATCATGGAGTTGTGCAGCATGGCATTGTTGAGGTGTGAATTATTTTGAATAATACTCCCCTGAATGATACTACTTTCCACCACCGAGTCGTGCCCGACACTAACGTACGGTCCGATGACTGCATTGCGAATGACCGCGTTTTCACCGATAAAACAGGGTGGAACGATCACACTTTTTTCAATAACAGCGTTGGCGGCAACGAGTTCGCTGTTGCGGTGAATTTCCAGCATCCGGGCATTGGCGTGCAGGATATTGTCCTTGTTTCCACAATCGAGCCATTCTTCAATATCGCCGGTGCGGAACCGCAGGCCGTCGTTTTTCAGGTATTCCAGCGCGGTAGTCAGTTGGTATTCGTTTTTTTCCTTAATGTCGTTGTCGATGATATGCTTCAGCGCGGCGCGCAGGCGTTCCCCTTCCCGGAAATAGTAGATGCCAACAATAGCGAGATCGGATATGAATTCGACCGGTTTTTCGACAAATTCGGTGATATAACCCTCCGCATCCAGTTTCACCACCCCGAAAGAAGCGGGGTCGGTCACTTTTTGGGTCCAGATCACGCCGTCTTCTTCGGTATCGAAACTGAAATCGGCTTTGAACAGGGTGTCGGCAAAAGCGATCATACATTTTCCCACCATGCTATCGGAAGCGCAGGCGATGGCATGGCCTACGCCGAGGGCTTTTTCCTGCTGGTAAATGCGGGCCTTTGCCCCCAGGTTTTCAGCGATGCGGATCAATTCGCGTTCAATATCGGGGCCGAAATCGCCCACGATGTAGGCAATTTCTTCAATTTGATTCTTGTAGGAAGCGGCCAGGTCTTCCACCAAACGCTGAATAATGGGTTTTCCGGCGACGGGGATAAGTGGCTTGGGGGTGGTCAGCGTATGCGGTCGAAGCCGGGTTCCACGCCCTGCCATTGGGATGATAATCCTCATTGAGTGGTTGGTTATACTAAGAGTTGAGTGGTTGAGAATGTTGAAGGTTGATGAGTTTACAGGTTGAGGGTTTATAGGTTTATGGGTGCTATGCTCAAGAATCGTGCTGAAAGCATAGAGATATTACTGAAGGCTTCGCACTTAAGACTGACGACTTCGCACTTAGGACTGAAGACTTCGCACTTGTAACAGACTTCGCACTGACGACTTCGCACTTCGGACTTGCCACGACTTCGCACTGACGACTTCGCACTTCGCACTTGCAACAGACTTCGCACTGACGACTTCGCACTTCGCACTAACTGGTGCTCCCGAAGCCGCCGGTTCCCCTTACAGAATCATTCAGTTCACTGACTTCCTTCCATACGATTTGTTCATAGCGGGCGATGACCATTTGTGCGATGCGTTCGCCGGGTTCTATGGTTTGCGGTTCGTTGGAGAGGTTGACGACAATGCATTTGATTTCCCCGCGGTAGTCGCTGTCGATGGTACCGGGCGAATTGAGCATGGTCAGGCCGCGTTTGATGGCGAGTCCGCTCCGGGGGCGAATCTGGGCTTCGTAACCTTCGCTTAGTTCCATAAAAAGTCCTGTGGGTATGAGGCTGCGTTCCAGGGGCGCCAGTGTGATGGGTTCGCTGATATTTGCCCGCAGATCCATGCCGGCGCTGCCGGGCGTTTCATAACGCGGCAGGGGGTAAGGGGAAGTGTTGATAATTTTCATTGCCAAAGCAAGCGTTTTTAATTCGGGCAAAATTAGTACAATGTACCGAATAGGGTAGCGGCAGAGATGAAGCCGGTAATTTTCCACCTGAACGGATTTTTTTTATTGTCGGAATAATGCCGAAAAATGGTTAAAATTGTGTTTTTAGAGACGATTTTAGCATTTCCGGGCACAAAGCGTAAATCGGTTCGCAGAACTTTAGAAATTCACAATATTTTCGGCGCGTTAAAACAAAAGCTATGTCCTGCATGAAAACCTTTTTTACCCTGTTTTTTTCCTTCTGCTCTCTTTTGGCTGTGGCCCAGGCGCCTGTCAATGACGACTGTGCCGGTCTGATCGACCTGGGCGTTGTGCCCTTTTGCTCCAATCCTGCACAATACACCAATGTCAATGCAACGACCAGTGTTATTGCTGTTCCGGCGGAAAACATTCCGGCCTGTTTCAACAATGAAGCAGACCGCGATGTGTGGTTTCAGTTTACGCTGCCTGCCGACGGCAGTATTGTGGATATCAACATTTCCGTTTTCGGAAATGTATTTGGCAACGGCACGATGCAGATGCCCCAGGTGGCCATTTATCGCGGCGACTGCGTGTTTGGCGGTTTGGCTGAACTGGACTGTGCAGCCGCTCCACTGAATGTAAACCAGGTGTCACTGGAACAATTCGGCCTGACGCCAGGCATTCCTTACTACCTTCGGATCAATGACTATTCGGCTACGGCCAATCCCAATGCCGGCACGTTCCGGCTTTGTGTCGAGGAATATGTGCCCGATATTAACATGGGCGATGTGGCGGGTACCGAGAGCTGCTCGGGTACCTTGTGGGATTCGGGCGGACCGGATGGCGACTATACCAGCAATGAAAACCTGAACTTTACGATTTGTCCGCAGGATTTTCACCAGTGCATCATTATAAACGTAGAGAATTACAATACGGAAAGCGGGTTCGACTATTTAAGTTTTTATCAGGGAGAAGATGTTTCAGGGGTTGAAATCACCCAAATCGCAGGCAATGGCCAGGATTTTCAGGTACAGATTGCAGCGCCCTGCGCTACGATTAACTTTTCTTCAGACGGATCGGTTGTAAGCGATGGTTTTCAGATCACCTGGGTTTGTTCGCCCGACGCCTGTGTTTCGCCTCCGTTGACAACTTGTGCCGATCCTGTTGTTATTTCATCCTTGCCCTACACAGCCAATGACCTGAGCAACTGTTTTTCAGGCAACAGCATCAATGGCGGCCCCTGCGATTCGGATGAAGCGTTTTTAGCGGGAAATGATTACATCTTTACGTACACCTCTCCCGGAGACGAGTGCGTCACCTTTGCGACGACGGGTACCAACAACGAGTCGGGTTTGGGCGTATACGATGCCTGCCCATCTGGTCCAACAGCAAATTGTATTGCGGGTACCGGTTTTGGCATTTCAAACCCTACACTCAATGCAGTTTTTCTGGAAAATCCGGGTACTTACTACATTGTATACGGGTCGGGTGACGATTGCTCTCCCTTTAATATTTCAGTAAATACGGTGACCTGCCCCGTGGTGTTGCCGCCGGCCTCAACCTGCGATGCAGCGCTGAATATCGGCGGATGCAGTACAGCGACACCCCAGATCATCACCGTATTGCCGGGCGCCGGCGCTCCCGGATTCATACAGCAGGGCGTCAACCAGGGTTGCCTTGTATTTCCGCAGCAAAACTATACGTTCTTCTATTTTGTGGCAGGCGCTGACGGGAAATTCGGGTTTGCCGTAGAAGCCAATAACCCTGCGGAGGCTTCGGATATCGACTTTAACGTTTGGGGCCCGATTAATACTGTGGAAGAAGTGTGCGACCATGT
>JALHMA010000112.1:0-6328 GCA_022844265.1 Saprospiraceae bacterium
CGTGCTATTGAAACCCTTTTGACGAAGTGGGACAGCACCCGACGCATTCGCCGGGCAGAAGTGTACAAACAATTGAGTATCAAACGAAAAGAGTCAATGTTTGCCCGGATTGCGTTTGCAACGTTTACGCAGAATGAGTATTTTATTCGGGAGCGAGTATTAGCTAAAATGATTGAACAATACATCGAGCACCTACCTGGCTTTAATCCTGCCGAACTCGAACCGGATAGCCGGGCGGTCTTACATGCTATCGCTGCACAGCATGGCATTTTTGTGGAGCGGGCAAAAGATGTGTATTCCTTTGCACACCTGACATTTCAGGAGTATTTCACCGCAAAATATATCGTGGATCATCAATGGAAAAAGGTGGACTGGGATGGGAATTTGGATGAAAATGGAGTTGTTACTTTACTTGAATATGTCGTTGATAAATACCTATACGAAAGCAAGTGGAAAGAGGTTTTTCTGCTTGTCTCGGGGATGCTGGACAACGCCGAAGAACTGCTGCTGTTGATGAGAAAAAAGGCGAATGAGGCGTTGGAAGAGCCGGAAATAAATGCTTTGTTTTTAGTGGCAAAAGATTCGTTATTGCCTGATAATGGGAAATACCCAGTGGTTATAAGGGGATGTTTTGCAGTATTTTTTACCCTTCAACTTGACCTTGCTCGTGCCCTTGACCGTGTTCGTGTCAATCATGTCTTTGCCTTAAACCTTACCTGTTCCCTTGCCCTTGCCCTTGCCCGTGTCCTTATACTTGATCTTGACCGTCGTTATCTTGCCCGTGTCCTTGCCCGTAAACATGACCATGACTTTGCCCTTGACTTTGACAAATTGCATGGCAGCAGGTCGAACAATTTAAATCAACACATTACCGAAAAAATAACGAATTATTTATCAGCCAACATCCTTATCATCGAATGCCTCTCCTCCGGCGCCTACGTCTCCAACCCCATCCGCGAAAAACTCATCCATGAAATATTTATGACCAAAGAGGAACTGGAACAGGGCGGATGGCAGGGCCAGGCGTCGTAGCCGTACCGGCTGCTTTAGCTGCCTGATGCGAAAACGGGCAAAATTCACTTGAAAACCGTCGTTCCTGCGACTAAAGTCGCCGGTACAGGCGCTCTCCGGCCAGGGTACAAGCGCCTGACCAAGGGTACTACTTGCTACCTTTAACTTCCCGAAAGTTTTAGAACTTTCGGGAAGTTTGACACTGACCGGGCCTGAGGCTGGCTTCAAGCCACCCCATCGCTACAGCCCGGCGAACGTACCGGGCTTCGGCCAAGCCGCTTGCTCCAGTGAGGCGGTGACTGACAGTCACCGCCTTACTACGCACAAGCCACTCTATTCCTTCCGAAGTTTCAGCACCTGCCCCTTCTCCCCCAGCACCCCCAAAAAATATACCCCTTTCGCCAAACCCGAAAAATCCTGTTTTTCGATGTTTTTCCCCGAAAAAACAACCTGCCCCAGCGCATTCACCAATTCAAACACTTCCTCCCCGGAAGCAGGTGATACGTACAAATGCGATTGAAAAGGATTCGGATACGTAGATAAAGTATTTCCATTTTCAGTGACATCATCAATACTTACAGCCGCGTTGCAGAACGAACCGCTGCCCAGCAAAGTCGTCATTTCCGTGCATAAATACACGTAATTGGTCAGTTCTGTAGCATTCAGGGCGCCGTTCAGCAGGTTGTTCAATTCGCCCGGATCGGCTGCTAAATGGTAAAACTCCTGGTGGCCGTCGTCGAAATGCAGGAGTTTGTACGCCGCATTGCGCATGGTTTTTCCGTCGTCTGCATCAGGGGTGGTTTTAAAAATTTCGGTAAAAGCCCAGGAGCGGACTTCCATGCTTTCATCTTTCAGGATGGGCAAAATACTTTGGCTGTCGACGGGTTTATCGACGGGGATTTGAGCAGGCCAGTCCGTGTAGCCGAACAATTCCAGAATCGTGGCGAATAAATCGGCGGTGTTCACCAGCGCATCGCTCACGCGGCCGGGGTTGACCACCGAAGGCCCGGCAATGACAAACGGCACATGCACGCCGTATTGGTAAATCGTGCCTTTGGCTTTGTCGGTGTCGGCGATTTGCGCCGTTTGCATGGTGTTGCCGTTGTCGCCGATAAAAATGATGTCCGTGTTTTCCAGTTGGCCGCGGACTTCCAGCGAATCGAACAAGCGCCCCAGTTCGTGATCCAGCGCTTCCAGCGACGCTTTAAAATAAGACTTGGGGTTCATATTAATGTCCGCCTGCGTACCGCTCAGGTTGGTGTAGGAATGCAGACCGGCGGGTGGCAGGTGAAACGGCGTGTGCGGAGCGTTTACCGCCAGCCATAGAAAAAATGGTTTATCAGGTTGCGCGGCGGTCCACGTAATGGCATCGTTGATGGTTTCCGTGGTGGCGTAGGTGGTAACATTCGCGGAAACGCCGTTGGTCACTTTCGTCCAGTTGTAATAGCTGTTTATCTGGCCGATGAAATTACCTGCAAATAGATCATAACCCATGATATTGGGGTTGTTCAGATTGCTCATGGGCATGGCCTGCTGCAAATGCCATTTCCCGATATTGGCTTTTGTAATGCCATTGGGCTGGTAAATATTCAGTAGCCGGGGAATGGTCAACTCGTTGATATTCAACACTCCTGAACCGCCTGTGCCGCCCACGACCGCGCCTACGCCCGTGCGAAAACTATACCTTCCGGTCAGGATACCCGCCCGGGTAGCAGAACAAACGGGATTGGACATGCCGTTGGTGAAACGCACGCCTTTGCTCAGTAGTTTTCGGATGTTCGGCACGGCAGCGGTATCCTGGTGGTCTTCATAAAAACCGAGATAATCCGTGCCGAGGTCGTCGGCGATGATCAGCAGCACATTGTGTTGGGCCCGAAGGGTGATCGCAACCGTTAAAAGCAAAAAAGGTATCAGGTAATTTTTCATCGTATTCTTTATTGTTTAGCGCAAAGCACCCCTTATTCCACCACAATCTCGTCCGCAAAAATCCAGCAGGGATAACCCGCGCCTTTGTGCCAGGCCGGGCACTGGCCGGGCGAAACCCCGACGACCCGTACATATCTGGCTTTGGTGCCGGGAAGCGACACCTGAAAATCGTTTTGCAACACACCTTTTTCCGTCTGTGGAATGTTGCACACCACTTCTCCGGCAGGGCTGAAATGCTCGCCATCGTCGGATGTTTCAAACTGCACTTTGGTTGGGAAAAATATCCAGGCGTTTTCATCTTGCAGAAAATGCGCGGTTAAACGATTGATTTTCTGCTTTTTACCCAGGTCGATCACCACATCCAGCGGAACGCCCTCGAATCCCTGCCAGTCGCCAGTGCGAAAATCGTTGCCGCCCCGGATGCCGTCGATCAGGCATTCATCGCCGCCGCCAGTGTACTGCGGGTTGTAGCTGGTGTTGTAGCGAAATACACGCCGTTTGTCCGGTATTTTATGAAAAACGGCCTGTTGAACCGGACTGGCAACACCGTCTTTAACCGACTGAAATACAATGGTTTCCGACGCTTTTATTTCAAAGGGCTTTTTGTACGGGTTGTCTGCCAATGAGCCTGTTTTACCTTCAATGGTGTAATAAATCGTTGCTTCCGGATCGATGCTGCTCAGTGCAATGACTTGCCGGTCGCGGAAAGTATGCTCGCCCTGCGACACGAAGGGCACGGGCGTTATCCTTCCCTCCGCAATGAAAGAAACGGGCCGGTCACCCACAGCGGCGCCCCAGTCGGTGGGCTGGTCGCTCATGTCAAAAGTAATCTCGCCGCCATTGGTCAGGTCGGCATGTGAAAACCAGGTTTTGGAGTAGGCTTTTCCATTGAGTGCAGCGCTTTTGACAAATCGTTTTTGCGTTGAAGCGCCCAGCGCCTGCACCACAAAGGAGCGGTCATTCTCCAGGTGCAGGGTTACTTTATCAAAAAGCGGCGTGCCAAAGACGTACATATCGCTACCGGGCAGCACAGGGTAAAAACCCATCGCCGACAGCACGTACCAGGCCGACATCTGGCCGCAATCCTCGTTGCCGCTGAGTCCGTCCGGGCGATTGGCGTATTGCTCGTCCAGGATTTGCCGGATGCGCTGCTGCGTTTTCCAGGGCTTGCCTACGTAGTTGTACAAGTAGGCAATGTGGTGGCTGGGTTCGTTTCCATGTACATACTGCCCGATCAGCCCGGTGATATCCGCCTGGTTGCGGCCCGTTGTTTTGGAAGTGGTAGCAAACAGGCTATCTAATTGATTTTCAAACTGTTCCGGGCCACCCATCAATCGAATCAGTCCGCTGATATCCTGCTGCGCTGAAAAGCGGTACTGCCAGGCGTTGGCTTCCGTGTAGTTGAAATTGACTTCATACGGGTCGAAAGGCGTGTACCAGCCCGCGTTTTTTTTAGCCCGGAAAAACCTGGTGGAGGGATCGAACAGGTTTTGATATTGTTGTGCCCGGCGGATAGAGGTCTGGTACAGACCCGTATTGCCTGCCGCCTTTGCCAATTGCGCTATACACCAATCGTCATACGCGTATTCCAGGGTTTTGGACACGGATTCGGGTGACTGGAAGGACTGAATATAACCCGAACGGCGGTAGGCATCCAGGTCGGGTCGGTTTTGTTGCATGGTTTTTTCCATGGCTTCCAGGGCAAGTGGAAGGTTGAAATCCCGGATACCTTTGGCGTAGGCGTCAGCAATAACCGGAATGGAGTGGTAGCCGATCATACAGTTGGTTTCGTTGGCCGCCAGTTCCCACACCGGCAGCACACCGCTTTGTTCGTATTGTCGCAGAAAGGTTTGGATAAAACTGCCGGTTCGTTTCGGCTCCAGGATGGTGTGCAGCGGATGTAGCGCCCGGTGCGTATCCCAGAGCGAAAAAACGGTGTACACCTCGTGGCCGGGATTGTCGTGTATCCGGTTGTCGCGGCCCCGGTAACGTCCGTCCACATCATTCCAGAGGTTTGGAGCGATCATGGTGTGGTACAGGGCGGTATAAAAAATCGTTTTTTGATCCGTGGAGCCGCCTTCCACTTCTATTTTAGCGAGTTGTCTGCGCCATTTTTCCTGTGTGGCGGCTTTTACTTTTTCAAAATCAAAATCCGGGCATTCGGCTTCCAGGTTGCGCCGCGCGCCTTCGATGCTGGTTCCGGAAATACCCACCGTGACCACCAGCGGGGTTTGTTCATTATAAAACCCCAGCAAACCCACAATGGCTTTGCTGTTGACGACAGGGGCGGCTTCGCGCGGGTTTTTAGCCATATCCAGCGCGATACTGCTGAAAAAAGGTTTGTTGAATCGGACCACAAAATAGACATGCTGCTCCTGCGCCCAGGATTTGGAGATGCGGTAACCGGCAATTTCCTGGTCGTTCACAATGGTAAGTTGTGATTCGAGCACTTCGTCGCGGTGCCGCAGGTCGATGAGCAGCGCGCCTTTTTCCTGGTTGAGCGGAAAGGAGTATTTGTGCACGCCGACGCGTTCGGTGGCCGTCATTTCGCACAGAATACGGTCGCGTTCGAGCACAACGGAGTAATAGCCAGCTTCGGCTTTTTCCGTACTTTTTTTAAACGGGGAAGCGTACTCTTCCGGTTCCAGCCGCGCGCCGCCGGTAGCGGGCATAAAAAGAATATCGCCATAATCGGACACGCCGGTGCCGCTCAGGTGGGTATGCGAAAACCCGTAAATCGTCGAATCAGAATAATGATACCCCGAACATCCGTCCCAGTCCATCATGTCAATCCGCGTATCCGGGCTGAGTTGCACCATGCCGAACGGCGCCGTAGCGCCCGGGTAGGTGTGTCCGTGGCCGCCGGTACCGATAAAAGGGTTTACGTACGAAAGCGGGTTTTGCGACGATAAATGAAAGGGAATAAAAAGCAGTAGTAGCAGGCAACGAGCAGAGTTCATAGGTTGCTTTTTTGATACGGGGATGGTCTCATGCCAAAAACGGGAGCACGGCTTTATGTAATTTTACCACAATAGGCACATAGATTTTCCACATAGAACACATAGCATAGAGTACTCTATACTATGTGTTCTATGTGGAAAACTATGTGCCTATGTGGTTTAAAAATATCGCGCTCGGCAAATAAGAGCACATAGATTTGACTACTTCACAGTCTTTTCGAGCCGAATTAGAGATTACTCATGCTCATTCGTTCCTTATTGTTTCACCACCTTCACCGCAGCGCCGGTTTTGTCCGTCGCAATACGCAGCAAATATGTACCCGCAGGCAATGCCTGAAGGCTGAGTTCGAACTGGTTGGCGCCGGTGGCCAATTGTACCGTTTGTGTCTGTACCAGTTCACCCATCATATTGCTGACCAGTACCTGTGCAG
>JALHMA010000112.1:6428-15752 GCA_022844265.1 Saprospiraceae bacterium
ATATGTACCCGCAGGCAATGCCTGAAGGCTGAGTTCGAACTGGTTGGCGCCGGTGGCCAATTGTACCGTTTGTGTCTGTACCAGTTCACCCATCATATTGCTGACCAGTACCTGTGCAGAAGACGACGCCGGGCTGTCGAGTTGTACACGAAGCCGGTCGGTAGTCGGATTTGGCGCTACATAGATCGCCAGCGGCGAAGCATCCGGTTCGCTGGCGCTGACTTGCAGGTTCCGATCGCCGGTGGCGTACCATACGCCCAACTGGCGGCTGGTGACCAGCAGACTGGAGTTGCCTTGTGGCGCAATTTTACTGCCGGCCACACCCTGGAGATACAGGTCATTGTCGTCGAAGATATCGGGGCTGTGGTACAGCAAGCCGTTGTCCAGGCGGTTGTAGCTGGGCCATCCGAGGTCGCCGTTGTCGCTTACAATCACGTCATAATCGCCGGTTTCGCTGTTGGAGCCGTAAATATCATAACCGGAACCATCGTTTTCGAAGAAATCGAAGGCAATTATAAAGGGAGAATTTTTGGCAAAAGTCGGATCGGCGATGCTGGTATTCTCAGGAATCCCGCTGAATAACTTGGTAATAAACGGCACATTATTTTCCGGGACAAAAGCGCCGTCTTTGCGGAATTGCAGGAACCCGATATCCCAGTAACTCAGGTCGGTAGTGCCATTGGTCAATTCATTAAAGGCATCGTACATCAGGTATTCGCCGGAATAATCGAATTCGAGCACATCCGCATACTGCACTTCTCCCGTAATGGTATTCTGTGAATACGTGGGATTGTACAGTTCGTACACATATGTATCGCCGAAAGGACTACCCAGGTCTGCGATGTAAATTAAATTATCACCCTCTTCTGTTATGGCCGCCAGGTAGGCGCCATCTTTGGAAATGGCCACATTGCGCCAGATGGGCTGAATAGAATAAGGCGGATTGACTGTCGGAATAATCTCGGTTTGTGTGTACACCATATCGACCAGGATAATATGGCCTTCCTCATTTACAAAAGCAATTTGCGAACCATCGTCTGACACGCTTGGGCGATTTCTGAGACCATCTATGTAGATAGATCCCAGGACCATACCGTTTTGCGCAATATCAAGATTTTGACTGTTATTGGTTACGCAGAGCACCAGGTCGTCTCCCGGATTTGGAGCCAACTGTCCGAGGTAGTTGCCGCCGGGCTGGCCGCCATTGTCGCCGATACCTACAGCTGCAAAGGCAGCGGATGCCGCATTGGCGACGGCTGCTCCGTACAGGTCGGTTGCGGCCTGTTCCACAGCAATCCGCATGTCGACAAACTGGCTGGATTTCACCAAGTAGTCATCGAGGGCTTTGTAGTACACCTGTTCGGCTTTGTCTTTACCAACGCCGGCACTGACGGCAAAAAGGTAAAAGGCGTGGTTGGGAATACCGCTGTTGATGTGTACGCCGCCATTATCGTCACTTTGGGTGTACTGCTCATTGGTGTGTTTGGGCTGCCACCAGGGACTGTTGGAGGAAACGCCGTTGTGCGGGTCTTGCAGGTCGCGCAATGCATTGTTGGGATTCACCCCGTTTTGCATTACATCTTCGCCCATTTTCCAGTCGTCGCGGTCGATCATTGCGCCGAAAACATCGGCGAAGGATTCATTCAGTGCGCCGCTTTCGTCCTGGTATTCCAGGTTGGCTGTTTTTTCAACCACGCCGTGGGTCATTTCATGGCCGCCAACATCCAGGCCGCGGGCCAATGGTTTAAAAATATCGCCGCCGTTGCCATACCACATCGCCGCGCCGTTCCAGAAGGCGTTCTGCATGGAAGAGCCGTTGCCTTCAGATACATTTACAAAAGCGATGATATTGCCGCCTACACCGTCGATAGAATTCCGGTTAAAGGTATTTTTGAAATAGTCGTAACTTTTAATGCTGTTCCAATGTCCGCTCACCGCAGTGGGGTTGTTGAAAGAAGTGGAGTTGGACACCACAAAACCGTAGTCAAAACCCGATTGGTTTTCAGGAGAAGTGTTCATGGCGTTCAGCGTTACGATAACACCTACGGGATCGTTGGGCATATTGGATGCCCCGCTGTTAAACATGGGTTTGCCGGCATCTTCGAGTATATACTGTCCACCCACCTGCCATACGCCGAAATTGCGGTTGATATTCAGGAGGTCGAGGCCAGTGGCTGTAACGGGGTTGTCTTCCTCCGTCGGTGAAAAGGTGTTGGGCGCTGCGTTTTCGCTGTCCGTCGCCTGCGCGTGGTCGTGCCGGTGACCGACCAGGTTGCAGGTGTTGTTAAAATGGTGCAGAATTTCACCGGTCAGGGCATCTACAAAATACACCTCCCGGGCAAGCAGGTTTGGATGCGCTACAATATGCCAGGCCAGGCGCTCTGCATTCAGTTTGCGGCCGGTGTGGTAAACAACCAACTCGCTTGTAAAAGGCTGTCCGTCGATAAACTTCAGTTCTTCCGTAGTCCAGGTGTTTTTAACCTTATCAATGCCAATCGAGGTTTTTACCCGTTCGATGGCGCGCGCGGCATCCAGGGAAGGCGCTACAACGCTTAGTTCGGGCGTGGGATAATAGCGCCCGTTGAGCATTTCAAAAGCGCCATTTTTGGTGTGGGCAATAATTTCAGCGCCATACACCGGCACGCCGAGGAAAACCTGTTGCAGGCGTACGTGGGTGCTGCCCTGTGCGTCGGTTTTGATATGGGTAACGATAAATTCGTTCAACGGCTCATTGATCGTTGCCGGTTGCAGGCTGGCAACGTATTGCAGCGCCCGCGCACCCATATCCTGCGTGTCGGAACTGCTGCCGGAAGCCGCTGTTTTGCCGCGAAAAGCGATAGGCAGTCCATTTTCGCCCCGGGTTATTTTCACCCCGGAAGGATTGCCCGAAACGGGTTGCAAAGGTGGCAGCGACTGGCGCTGTAAGCCGCCCAATTGCCCGAAGGCTGGTTTGGCAGCAGGTACCGAAACACCATTTGGGCGTTTTATCTGTGTCTGCCAGGGTTCGTATGAACCGCCTTTAGGGGGTGGATTTTTTTTTGCGTTTTGAGCATGCGCTGCGGAGGCAAGCGCTAGCAGAATAACCAGCGGGAGTAATGATTTCATAAGCAATGTGATAAGTTTGAGTAAAAATAGAATCAGTTTTTGTGTCAGGATGATCGAAAGCAATCTGCCATGGGCGTGTAAAGGTCGTGATTCCGAAGTGGAAATTTGTTAAAACATAGCGGCAAAAGAGAAGCCATCCCAAATTTTTGTAAACCGGAGAGAATTTAGCCTGATTGAGGTTTTAAAATAAAACCACATTATAACCTTGGGTTTCACAATGGGGTTAAAAACCCCTTCAGTGCATTGATCGACTTTCCACTGGCTGAAGCCGGCGGTTATTGATATCAGCCACTCGATATTTGTCAGTAAAAAGCACTGTTTCAATAACTGCCGGCTTCAGCCGGGAGCACGTACAGATACCTTACTACGGGGTTTCAACCCCACTTAATACCGGTTTTAAAAAACTTCGATCAAGGCGCTTGGAACTGGCAAAAATGCCCTTGTATCGACGGCCGGAAGACCGTGCTAACCATTAATCCACTCCGTTTTGCAAAAAAACCACCCGCTTAAATCACTCATAACGCAATGACTCGATGGGATCGAGCCTGGCGGCTTTCATAGCGGGATAAAACCCGGAAACGACGCCTACTATCATACACAGAGCGAAACCGAGGAACATCCAGCCCCAGGGAATGAGGAAACTGCCGCCCAGCAAAGGGGTAACGATGTTGCCAATCAGGATGCCGAGGAAAATGCCCACCAGTCCGCCGATCTGGCAAATAACGATGGCTTCAGTCAGAAACTGGAGCAGGATGCTGCGGCGTGTGGCGCCCAGGGCTTTGTAAATCCCGATTTCACGGGTGCGTTCGGTGACGCTGACCAGCATAATATTCATGAGGCCAATAGCAGCGCCCAGCAGCGTCATCAAACCGATGGCAATGGTGGCGAGCCGCAAATTGGTGGTGTTTTCTTTCAAAATAGCGACCAGGCCATCGCTGGCAAACACCTTGAAATCGTCGTCCTGACCGGGGCGAAGTCCGCGGATCTGGCGGAAAAGTCCAATGGCTTCCGATTGCGCCGCATCCATGTCGGTCGGATTGTTCACGGCTACCATCAGGAAATAGTCGCGATCCACGCCGCTGCCGAACAGCGCTTTGGCGGTCATAAGGGGCGCATATACGCGCCGGTCGCTGGATTCGTTCATCGTGGAGCCTTTGGAGGCCATGATTCCGATAACCCGGTAGCGCCGGTTGTTGACTGAAATAATCTGATCGATGGCTTTTTCATTTTTGCCCTTGAACAGTTTTTTGACAATATCAGCGCCGATGATCACATTGGGCGCGCCCGATTCTACTTCTGCTTTGGAAAAATTGCGCCCTAAAACAATGTCAACTCCTTTAATATCCAGGAAATTTTCATCTGCGCCGTTAAAAACCACATTGGGGTTGGTTTCCTGGTCGCCGTATTTCACCACTGCCTGCCCGGTGCCATAACAACCTACGGCTACTTTTGCAGAGAAGTTAAAACGCTCTTTAAACTCCATCGCCTGGCGGTAATTCACCGCCTCGGCCACTTTTTGCCTCCGGCCGCGCTGGTTGCTTTTCACTTCGCCCCATTTGCGTTCGATGCTGAAAGAATTGGCGCCGAGGCCCGAAAAGTTATCATTCAGGGAAAAAGCGATGGCGTCTATGGCTGTCAGAATTCCTACCAGGGCCATGATGCCAAATGCGATGATAAGCAAGGTCAGGACAGCCCGGAGCATATTGGTGCGGATGCTCTGGAAAGCCATGCTAAGTATTTCGGAAAAAGGCATGAGCGAGGAATTTATGTATAAAGTTCGCATTACCACATAGTTCACAGCAGGTCTTTCACATAGGGCACATACTGTCTATGTGATCTACGTTTTTTCTATGTATCTATGTGGTAAACAGATAACAATGTTCAAAGGTAACCACCCTGCGCTACCGCCGGCCTTTAAATAGAGCCGACGTTTTCAAAATTCGATAAAAAGCCTTCTTTTGCAGATGTAAATAAGATTTGTATGGGTATTCTTTTTAGGCAACCTGCCATTTTTCAATCTTTTCCACACCTGATCGCTGCGGAAAGCACCCGGCATGGGGGTGTGAGCGAACCGCCGTACCGGTCGCTGAACCTGGGCAAAAGCACTGGCGATGATCCTGATCGCGTGGCGGAGAACCGGCGGCGTTTCTGCGTGGCACTGGGGTTTGAAACCGGACAGTTAGCCTGGTCAAAACAGGTACACGGCACGGAGATACGTTTGGTTACCCGGCCCGGCGGCGGCGAGGGTTTTGATGCGCTGTTGAGCGCCGAACGCGGGGTCGTGCTGGCGGTTTCAGTAGCCGATTGTACGCCGATTCTGGTGTATGATGCAAAACACAAGGCAGTGGCGGCGATGCACGCCGGTTGGCGCGGAACCTGCGGCGCTGTAGTCGGCAAAACCCTGCTGGACATGAAAAGGCACTTCGGCACTTCCGGCACAGATTGTTATGCCTATATCGGTACTTGTATCGACGAATGTTCGTTTGAAGTGGGCAATGAAGTGGCAGAAGCATTTGATCCGTCGTATAAACGCTGGGATGCTGAAAGGCAGAAGTTTTTTGTCGACCTGAAAAAAGCCAATGCCGCGCAGCTCCTCGATTTCGGGGTGCCTGCTGCGCAAATAGAAATATCCGCATTTTCCACGGTGCTGCACAATGCGGATTATTTTTCACACCGCAAAGAGCTTGGCATTACCGGAAGAATGATGGCTGTGATTGGTATACGTTAGTTCCGTGGCGCCAGGCAGGAACTTCTATGCGCTCCTGATGGTTAGGAACGATGAAATAACAAGTTCCTTAGATGTCGCGCAGGCAATGTAACTTTGGACTTTGATTCATTTACCCTGATTGATTGGATGGAAGGATGAACATGATGGAAGACGCCGGTGTTTTAACCTGTCATTTTGAATAGATTATAGCGTTTTGAAGCCCTGAAATCGGCGGCGCACAGCAGTATATTATGGCAAAGGAGAAGAAAAAACAGAAGATTGAAATAACCAACCGAAAGGCTTCCTTCGAATACTACTTCGTGCAGGAATACGATGCGGGTATGATGCTGACCGGTTCGGAAATAAAAAGTATCCGGGCAGGCAATGCCAACCTCGGCGACGCATATTGTCTGTTCGAGAATGGCGAACTATGGGTGCGCAACCTGTATATCGCTGAATACGAGTATGGTTCGGACACCAACCACCTGACCCGTCGAAACCGGAAACTCCTGCTGCGCAAACCCGAATTGCGCAAATTAGAACGCGGTACGCGTGAAAAAGGCACCACCATTGTGCCTTACAAATTATTTATCAGCGACCGGGGATTTGCAAAACTCACCATAGAACTGGCGCGCGGTAAAAAACTGTTTGATAAACGCGAGACCATCAAGGAACGGGAAGGCAAACGCGATCTCGACCGCATCAATAAAGCTTATAAAGTCCGGTAAATGAACCTTACCCTCGCCCGCATTTTGTCGTATCTGGGGCATCCGCTGCTCGTGCTGACCTATATTCTGCTGCTGCTGCTGGCTGTCAATCCTTTTGCTTTCAGTGCGCGCAGCATCACCGATCATCGTGCCATGCTGTTGTTGATTTCGGTGTTTACCACCACCTTTTTGCTGCCCGGGTTCGGGGTTGCCCTGATGAAACCGCTGGGTTTTATCCAAAGCCTGGAGATGGAGAGCAAACAGGAGCGCATCGGACCGTATATCATCACCGGCATTTTTTACCTCTGGCTTTTTAAAAACCTGTTCTCCGGCGCTCAGGTGCCTTCCCTGTTCGCAGTGTGCGTGCTGGGTGCAACGGTCGGTCTGTTTTTCGCTTTTTTTGTCAATATTTTTACCAAAATCAGCGCCCACGCTACGGGTATGGGCGGATTGGTGGCGATGGTGTTGCTGGCTACCGTCGAATGGCGCGGCGCGGGCATGGAGATACCTATGTTTGACGGCTCGTTACAATTAAGCCTGACGGTTTTACTGGCGCTTACCGTGTTGTTCGCCGGGCTTATCGGCACGGCGCGGCTTGCCCTGAAGGCGCATATTCCGGCAGATTTGTACCGGGGTTACACGGCGGGGTTTCTGGCTGTCATGCTGGCGGAAATGCTGCTGAGGTGAGCAGACGCTGTACCGGCTGCTTATCGAAAGTTTTTTAACAGCAGCCGTGCCGGCACAAAAAACGCCGACTGCGGAAAACCACAATCAGCGTTGTTCATACAATAGAATGGATTGCAAAACTGGTTAATTGCTACCAGGCCGTTTACAATACCGCCGGCTTAGCAGCCGCTAAAGTCGAAACTTTGACGGAGTACACCAATTTTTTTTTCTACTTTCGCTCGAATGCTTGAAACTGACCACCTTTTTCTCGTCCCGGCCCAGGTCCCGATGCTGGACGCTATCGTCAGGGGAGACTGGCCGGAACTCTCCCGCCTCATGGGGGGCGTTGATTTTGCGGACGACTGGTACCACTTCCCTGAAGTATTTGCCTGGATGCACGATTACCTTTCCGAAAACCCTGATGATGGCATGTGGTGGTCCTACCTGATCGTCCACAAACAGGATGTCCGGCTCATCGGCACCTGCGGTTATAAAGGCGCGCCTTCCATCGACGGCGAGGTGGAGATCGGTTATGAAATTGCCGATGCGTACCAAAACCGCGGATTAGCCACCGAAGCGGCGCACGCACTGACTCAATTTGCCTTCAGCCAGTCGGGTGTGAAAAAAGTCATCGCCCAAACCTTAGCCGAAGAAAATGCCTCTGTTCACGTGCTGCGCAAACTGGGCTTTCAGTTTGTCTGTACCAAAGTGGATATGGAAGAAGGGGAGATTTGGGAATGGGGGAAAATAGAGGTGAGAGGTGAGAAGTAAGAAGCGTCCCGTTTGGCGGCTCTCACCTCTCACTTCTCACCTCTCACTTCTTTTCTTCAGGGCATTGCCACATACAACTCCCCATTCAGCACATTTCTGGAAATAACGATACGCTGTATTTCCGAAGTACCTTCATAAATCTGGGTAATTTTGGCATCGCGCATCAGGCGTTCGACGTGGTATTCCTTGACAAAACCGTAGCCGCCGTGAATCTGCACGGCCTCGATCGTGTGTCGCATGGCCACATCCGAGGCAAACAGTTTGGCCATGGCCGCCGCCTGGTCAAAATCCTGGTTTTGATCTTTCAGCAGCGCCGCGCGGTGCACCATCAGGCGGGCAGCCTCGATCTCGGTAGCCATATCGGCAATTTTAAACGCAATAGCCTGGTGGCCGCTGATGGGTTTTCCGAAGGCCGTGCGCTCTTTGGCATAAGCAACAGACAACTCGTAAGCGCCGGCAGCGATGCCCAGGGCCTGGGAGGCTATACCGATTCTGCCACCCGACAATGTCTTCATCGCAAATTTGAAGCCGAATCCGTCTTCTCCGATGCGGTTTTCCTTGGGCACTTTTACGTCGCTGTACATGATGGAGGTGGTGTCCGACGAACGGATACCTAATTTATCTTCTTTCGCGCCGATGCTCACACCTTTCCAGTCTGATTCCACAATCAGGCAGTTGATGCCCCGGTGCCCTTTTTCCACATGCGTTTGGGCCATCACCAGGTGCACTTTGGAAGTGGCGCCGTTGGTGATCCAGTTTTTGGTGCCGTTCAGCAGGTAGTGGTCGCCCATATCGACCGCCGTGGTGCGCTGACTGGTGGCATCGGAGCCGGCTTCCGGTTCGGAAAGGCAGAAAGAGCCGATCCATTCGCCGGTTACTAATTTGGGCAGGTAGCGTTGCTTCTGTTCTTCCGTGCCGAACTTTTCAATGCCCCAGCAAACGAGAGAATTATTGACGGACATAATAACCGAGCAGGAGTTGTCCACCTTGCTGATTTCTTCCATGGCCAGTACATAAGACAGCGTGTCCATGCCGCCGCCGCCGTATTCGGGCGGAATCATCATGCCGAGAAAACCAAGTTCGCCCATTTTACGGACTTGCTCGGTCGGATATAAGCCTTTGCTGTCGCGTTCAATAACGCCGGGTTTTAATTCATTTTGGGCAAAATCACGCGCCGCTTGCTGGACGGCGAGGTGCTCTTCGGTCAGGTGAAACATGGATCAAAATTTGGTTGTAGAACTATATCGTGGTGGATTTCAGGCAGCAAAAGTACGCTGAATGTACCGGCTGCTTGAGCTGCCGGATGCGAAAACTGAGAAATTTTTAATTAGTATAAGTTGTAGGAATATCTTTTCAGAAAATGGCACA
>JALHMA010000113.1:0-2121 GCA_022844265.1 Saprospiraceae bacterium
TATTGGCGTCATCGGCAAACATAGCGCCGACATAGCGGGTGTTGATCAATGCAAAAGGTCCTTTCCGATGGGTGTAGCGCAGTTCTACGGCCCCGGTTTGTTCGGGTAGCCCCGGAATGCGGTTATCGTTGTATATGTTGCCGCCCGATTGAAAATCAACATAGCGGTAAGCGGCCAGGGTATAGTTGGCGCTGCATTGAAATCCGCCGCCGGGCAGCCAGTTCAAGGCGAGCTCGATGCCGTTGCGCGCCGTGCGTCCGCTGTTTTGATAAAAAGTACGTCCGGGAAAATTTTGTATTTCGTAGGGAATCAGTTCATTGCGCGAAAGGGCGTAAAAAAAGGCCGCTTCGTAGCGTAATTTTTGGTGTATCAGCCCTTTGACGCCCATCTCGCCACCGACTGTCTGCTGCGGCAACAAACCCGTATTGAACCCCCCGCTACCGTCGGGGTTGGCGCTCAGTTCGCTTAAAGTAGGCATGTCGAAGGCCGTGGAGATATTGACGTACACATTGGCTGCCCGGGAAGCGGAATAGCGCAAGCCCAGCACAGGGCTAAGGTTTTGGCGATTCAGGCTGCCGGAATCGTCGCCGTTTTGCAGAAAACGATCGGCGGCTTTCACCTGTATCAGGTCGAGGCGGACATTGGCGGTCAGCGCCCATTTCTGATTGAATTGCAGGTCGTTCAGGAAAAACAGCCCGGCGTTTTGGTAGGTTTCCAGTTGCTCGAAACTCAGGTCGCCGCGCAGCCCGTCGAGGTTGGCGTATCGTTTGCGCAAATCGGCTTGTCGCTCCAGGTCTACGCCGGTGTGGAGTTGCCACGCGACGCGGCCGGGTTTGGCCGAATACAGATACCCGACGCCTGCGCCGCTAAAATTCCGCCGGAATGCAACGATGCCGTCGACCCTGAATGCCAGGTTGTTTTCAAATTCCCGAATCGTATGGAACAGCCTGATTTTCACGCGACTACGCGCGGATAACCTATTGTCGGAAATGACGCCGATACGGCCCTGATACACCGATTCTCCGCCGTTGTATTGCCGGTTTACGTCGCGCGCCTGCGTGGGCAGGGTGTCAGCCTGTAAGGCAGTCAGCGCGCCGGCATCTTCCGCAACAGGGCTGCCGGCGAAATTGCCGATCAGCAGCAAGTGGTGGCGCTCATTGAGTTGATACCTGATTTTTAAGTTGGCGATGGTATTGCGCATCCGGCTTTGTTCGCGAAAACCTTGCAGGCGAACGTGGGTGGCGCCTGCGATGTATTGCCAGCGCCCGTTTCGCCCGCCGGTTTTGATCTGGTACTGCTGAAAACCGAATGATCCGAAGCGGGTGCCGAGTTGCCAGAATTGTTTTTCGGCCACTTCTTCAGTTCTAAAACTCAATACGCCGCCCGAAGCGTTGCCGTACAAGCCGGAGGCCGGTCCGCGGATTACTTCCAGCCGCTCCAGGTGTCCCGGGTCGAGGTTGTCGATCTGCCCCTGGCCGTCGGGCGTCGTTTCCGGCAGGTCATCTACCATGATGCGCACCCCGCGAATGCCGAATGCCGAACGGGCGCCCACGCCGCGGATGGAAACTCGCAGATCCTGCGCGAAGTTGTCAGCATTCATAAAAAACACACCGGGAACCGCCGACAGGAACTCCGCCGGGCTAAGTTGCTGCAGCCCCGATTGCAGTTGTGTTTTGCCGAGTACGCTCAGACCGTACGCCGTTTGTAAATCGTTGGTAGTGAAGCGGGTAGCGCTCACTTCGACGGGTTGGAGCAGGGTAGGGGCGAGGGTGTCGGATTGGGCGGGCAACCTGACAGCAGCGACGATAACAACGAATAAACAGATTGAAAAGAAACGGTGGAATGTTGCAGGTAGCAGTAGATTCATATGGATGTTTTTGCCCGTTGCTGACGTCTTAGCCAACAACAAACGGTGGAATGAGAGCATGAGGATAATTAACTATAATAGTACGTTGTTGTTGGCGGGGATGCCACGGTAAAAAATCGGTGTTATACCCTCGGGTGTTACAATGGGGTTAAAACCCCCTTCATATTATTGGTTGACTATCCACCGGCTGAAGCCGGCGGTTATTGATATCAGCCACTCGATATTTGTCAGTAAAAAAAGCACTGTTTCAATAA
>JALHMA010000113.1:2221-11220 GCA_022844265.1 Saprospiraceae bacterium
AATTTGTCGCCGATATCTTCGAGCGACATCGGGTGTTCCACACCGATACCGAAATACAGTTTGATCACGTCGCACTGGCGGTCAGTGAGTGTGCCGAGCGAGCGTTCGATTTCGCGGCGCAGCGAGTCGGCGTATTCGAGGTGCGTATCCGTGCCGGGCATGGAATTGTTTTCCAGCACATCGAGCAGCGAGTTGTCTTCACCTTCCACGAAGGGCGCGTCCATCGAAACGTGACGGGCAGCCACGCCGAGCGTAGTTTCTACT
The DNA here is from genome assembly GCA_022844265.1 of Saprospiraceae bacterium. Lineage (GTDB taxonomy): Bacteria > Bacteroidota > Bacteroidia > Chitinophagales > Saprospiraceae > M3007. The sequence continues at coordinate 2,486 of JALHMA010000113.1, forward strand.
TCGTCGGTAGTGATTTCGAGCAGTTCGGCCAGTTCTTCCGGGCTGGGTTCACGTTCAAACGTTTGTTCGAGTTCGGAAAACGCCTTGTTGATTTTATTCAAAGAACCTACTTTGTTCAGGGGCAGACGTACGATACGGCTCTGTTCGGCCAGGGCCTGCAGAATGCTCTGGCGAATCCACCAAACGGCGTAGGAAATGAATTTAAAACCGCGCGTTTCGTCGAAACGCTGGGCTGCTTTAATCAGACCCAGGTTGCCTTCGTTGATCAGGTCAGAAAGGCTAAGTCCTTGATTCTGATACTGTTTTGCAACAGAAACAACAAAACGCAGGTTGGCTTTGGTGAGTTTTTCGAGGGCTATCTGGTCGCCTTGCTTGATGCGTTTGGCGAGGTCTACTTCTTCTTCGGGGGTGAGAAGATCCACTTTACCAATTTCCTGAAGATACTTTTCGAGTGACTGGCTCTCCCGGTTGGTAATGGACTTCGTAATCTTTAGTTGCCTCATTGTGCGATGGTGCTATATAACGTGTGTATGCGAGGAATGATGAAAGGCTGGTGAAACAACCAGCTGCTTGCCGGGCAGGACTGTTGCGGATTACATCTTAATCCTAAACCATTTTTCGGGCGCAAAGTTAAGTTTTTTAACCCGTCTTTGTCATTTTTTTTTCTAAATTAGACGGAAAACCTTAAAATGGTTTCAAAAATTTACGGGAAGCGGTCTTTTAAACGACAGTATTTAAATTTTGTTTCGGCGGGCGGTGTGGCGGTGAGGTAAAATAATATTCTTTCCGCCTCCTGAAAAAATGAGCGCTTATTGCTTCACCAATCGTTTAATTGCCAGTAGTTGACCATGGTGGCCTATCCATTGTATGGTATAGATGCCCGTGGGGAGTGTCGTCAGGTCTATTTGAGTGGTGTCGGATGATGTGGTGGAGTACTTGCCTGTAGTGTGGCAGATACGCAGCATGGCTACTTGGCTGATTTGTTGTTCGTTTGCATATTGGATGTGGGCTACCTGCCGGGTAGGGTTGGGGTAGATGGCGAGCTGTGTGGCCATGGGCAGGGGCGTTTCGGTGTCTACTAACATAAAGTTAAGCAGGGCAGACATAGGCGAAGGGCAGCCATTCAAGGTGGACTGGACGCTGTAAAAGCCGTTCGTGAGCGGAGTGTAAAACTGCCCAGTGGCTCCTGATATGGCAACGCCATTGAGGAACCATTGGTTGCCATTGGAGGCAGAAGAGGCGAGTAGATTGCCGTTTTGAGAAATAAACGGCTGATCTGGGGTTGGTATAACCAGTACAGGGACGGGCGCCGAGGGAATGCTGACACATCCTGCTGCGTTGACGACTTGTACAGTGTAATTGCTTGTCTCCGTTACTTCAATGCTAAAAGTAGTTAGGCCGTTTGACCACAGGTATTGCGCGAATCCGGCAGGGGCAGACAATATTACGCTGCCGCCTGCACAAAACGTGGTAGCGCCGACCGACTCAATAATGGGCTGCGGTGGAATAGCCTCATTGCGGAATGTTAAGGTGACGGGGCTGGAGGCTTCGCCGACACACCCGCTCGCTGTTACTGATGCTACGACATACGTGCCCGCAGTGGATACTTGTATGGTGGAGGTGGTGGCTCCATTGGACCAAAGGAACGAGTCGCCCGATCCGGAGTGAAAGGCGGTAAATGTGGCTGTTTCGCCCTGGCAAAGGACGACATTGGTCGGTTCGAGTACAAATGGCGGGAAGGGCGGTTGCTCGAATGTAACAACGATGGGGTTGGAGGCTGGACTTTGGCAGCCTGTCGAATCGAGTAGATACAAACTGTATATACCGGATGTGGTGAGTTGGATGCTGGGCGTATTGCTGCCGTCTGACCAGAAGTAGTTGTTGTAACCTGCTGGACCATTGAGGGTGACGGTATCTCCGACGCAGGCGCTGGCCGACGGCGTAGTGATGAGCGGGGGCGTAGTTATAGCAGATGTGCAATTGCGCAGCAGGACGACTGAGGACGGAGTGTTGAAGGCTAATTTACCGCCAGTTCCCCAATGTATGAGGTCTTTTATATCGCCATTCATATTGGGAATGTTTATGCTGCTAATGGCATTGAAGGTGGTTTTGCTAAAAGTTTCCAGGCGAAAGGTAGTGCTGAAGAAATCGTGTGTTACAACATACACCACGTTGGAGTCGGGGGCGGGTTCTACGGCAGCCCGTAAGGTATTAGAGATTTGTAAGGTGCCTGCCAATACTGGCGATGCTCCGGCAACGCTGACGACTTCTCCGCCCTTGGCGTATATGCGGTTGCCTTGGCTTTCTATTTTATTGTCAAATCCAGTGATGATATTTGGGAGTACATTCCCTTCAGTAGCACCGTTTGGGGCAATCAGGATATTGCGCAAGCCAAACTCTGTGGTTTCATTGTTGTAACCGTAAAGCGTACTGTTAGCAAAAGTTATGCTGTTACTGCCTGTATGGTCTTGTGTTATGTTGGGGCGAATAATACCGTTGTCGATAATGGCTACTCCGCTGTGTCGCGGGCTTACTTGCAGGCGCTGCATGGATACAGCGATGCTCTGGGATTGTCCGGGTAATACGGCAATATCTTCGGCATATCGAGGGCCAAAGAAGGGGTCGTTGCCAAGCGAAAAAGCAGCAACAATTGTCTTCGTGGCCATACTGAACTGTACTACCTGCGCTGTGCCGCCCATACCGATGTATAACATTTGGCCATCATCGGACAATGCCATTACGCCCGGATTGCTGCCGATAGCGTAACATGTTTCTACAGTTCCAAAGTAGGGGTCGATGACGCAAAGGCTATTGCCAGTACTGCCGCCGCCGGGTGTTGTGACGTATATTTTATCCTCAGCAGGTATGTAAAGGATGTCGTTGTTGGGGATAGAGATTACCTTAGTGTCTTGGGCCGCTGCGTATTGAAGGGCAAAGCATAGAACGAGTACCGGGAATTCTATTTTCAATGGGATGTGTTTTATGAATTATCTGTTTGTATTGATCTCGTTAATAATATACTGAAAGTTGAGTGGTTGAGAATGTTGAAAGTTGAGATAGCATTGGTAATCACCGAATTACTCGTTCTTCTCGTTCAAAACCACTTTGAGTTGACTATAGTTTATTAAATTGATGGCAAATACTTGATTACAACACAAATATAGAACAACTACTTAGTATCTATCAAATACGACATATGGAGTTCATGGGAGGCGCCAAAAGGCAGATCGAACGCCGAGATATTATAATCAAAAGCATAGCCGATTTTCAAACTACCTGCTTCGGAGATAAAGCCGGGCAGGTTAAAACCCGTTTCGAGGTGAACCAGTCCGTTGGGATTGAATCCGCCGCCTACCCAAAACCTGCGAATGGGCTGAAAGCGCCCGGTGATATGCACATTAGGCCGCGCGCCTTTTGTATATTTTGACCAAAGCCCTATTTCCAGAAAACTGTCTTCGTTGAAAAAATGATACCATCCACCGGTCAGATAGAGGTGCGGAATGCGCGTAACCGGAACGGTATTACCCATACTCGGCACCTCTACATTGGCCGCCCAGAGCTGCGGTACAGAAAGACCTGCGTAAAAATTATCGCCCCGGAGCCGCCCTTTTCGAAGGCGTTTGAAATAATAAAAACCCAGCCCTACTTCCGGCTGGGTGGTAGAAATATCGTCGAGTGGAATATCCGGGTCATCCAGGGTTTCCCAAACAATGCGTTCATGCAAAAGGCGATATTGTGTTGCACCAACGCTAAATCCTACCGAAAAAGCGCCAAAATAAGGGTCCTGGGCAAAAAGGCTGGCGATACGGGCATAAGCACCCGTCAGGCTGAGCGGCCCTACCTGGTCGCGGAGCAACATAGCGCCTCCTGCCAGGTTGAAACCATCGTTGCGTTCGCTGCTGTTGTGGATGTACTCGCCGGCGAGGTGGAACGTGCGCGGCGTTTGGGGCTGCGCCGCCCATTGCAGGCGGTAAGAGGCATTTACGGATGCGTTGTATTCATATAAAAAATAGTCGCTGCTGACCGAAGCGGGGTTGATGTAGGCGTATAACTGCCGAAACTGGGTCTGGTATGGCAGCTGCTGCGCCTGCGCCAAAAAGGGCAATAAAAGCAGCCCAGGCAATGATAAAATTTTCTTCATGTTGATTATTTTCATCATTCATCATTCATCATTCATCATTCATCATTCATCATTCATCATTCATCATTCATCATTCATCATTCATCATTCATCATTCATCATCCCTCATCCCTCATTCCTATTTTGTTTAACCTCTTTTCACCTCAAACAACATTACTTGTTTGTCCGGTTCGGCCAGAATGAGTTTTGGTCGCTGGGTTGTTTTGGGTTTGGGTTTCTTTTTTTCTACCAAAGCAGGCACTTCTTTCTGGATAAAACCGAACAACTCGCCCATATCGAGCGCAGAATCAGCATTTATATCCAGTGAGGCGGGATGCCTGGCAAAAGTCTGGATACCATTTACCAGGGCGCGGGTGAAAGCGCCGTTTTTCCAGCTGTCGTCTTCGTAACTGTACTCATCAGACTGGCAGGAGACCAGCATGTTCAGGCCATTTTTGCGCGTGGCAATACCTGCCAGGCCTGTTCCTGAAGTGACGCCACTGTGGCAGGCATCTACCAGAAACAACTTTCGGCAAGGCAGACTTTGCAGGTAATTCACGATTTCCTGCTCAAAATCAAGGCTGGTTTCCTGCATAAACGGGCTGTCATAATCACTGGCAGCAAGCCGGAAACTACCGTCATAAGCGCCCAGTCCGTGGCCCGACACAAAAATAACAAGCAGGTCTTTGGGTAAAATTTGCAAGTCGGCATAACGGTATTGCAGGCGGCGCAGGGCTTTCAGGATTTCGGTTTTGGTGGTGCGTGCTTCGGACAGCAACGTATCGATAAAAATTTTGCCGAACGCAATATTCCGGCTTTCGGCAAGCGCCGAAGCAAAATCGTGCGCGTCTTTGCTGGTGTATTTCAAGTCGTCGGCAGGCACACCGATAGACAAGATGTGCAGATTTGGTTTGGCAGGCGTATAAACAATTTTGATCGGATCGCTGCCGGTACTTCCGGTGGGCGTCTGGATATTGGCGCGAAGAATGTTTTCACCTTCCCGGAGCCGAACGGTTTGGGAAAAGGTTTTGCTCGTTCGGTCGCCTTTGATCTGTACCTCGTCAAATTTTACGCCTGTCGCGCAGGGTTGGCCATTGATTTCCAGACAAAACTGTTGGCGCGTGACGGGCCGGCTCGAAACAATTTTAACCTGCACGGTGATATCTTCCTGCGTCCATACGATCTCGGTCCGGTCAAAATTATCGGGATTCGGGTAAACCCACACGGCTATAGTGTAATCCGGTTGGGTCGGGGGAACGGGAGCGGATGAGGGCGCTGTGACCATTATATCAACCTCGGCGGATGCGGTGTGCAGCAGGCTTTCATCTGCAACACGCAGGTGTACGACGTCGGTTCCGATCCGCTCGGGTATCAGTGGCAAATTGTACAACATTTTTCCGCCCGGAGCCAGGTCGCCGAGCGTCACCTGGGCGGCTAACCGGGCGTTTGCCTGGACGGATGTACTGAGGATAAGCGCTTTGGCCGCCTGCGTTCCGGTATTGCGCACTTCAACAGGCAGAAAAGACTCCCGCCCCGCCACAAAACCGCTATCCGGCTTTGTTACACTTATTTCCAATCGGGGTTGCTCATTTTTGCCAATATTGACTTCGAATATTTGTGGCGGGCCGAGTGGTGTTTTGTCTTGAAAAAACTGGACCTGAAAACGATGCAGTCCCGAGCGGCTGCTTTCGTCAACGCGCAAGGGCAAACCCCAGTTTAAGTGATCGCCGGCGGCTATGGGCGGCAAGAATACGGAGCGGCTACCCGGTAAAAGCAGCGAAGAGGCCGAAGCAGGGTCACTTGCCGTGATGACTGCACGGAGATTACACTGGCCTGATTCGCCTGTGTTTTTGATGGAAAAAGGTATAAAAGTACGTTCCCGGTGCATCAAAAATGTGCGATGGGCCGGATAAACAACCTGTCCCAACGCCACTTGCAGGGCGCCGGCCTGGGCGGTTTGTTGGGAACGTTGCGTCAGTTGAAAAACCCAGCCCTGGCGTAGTTTCAACACCTGGCGGGCGGTTGTGCCGATGGCAAACAAACGCCCGTCAGGATGTTCCAGCAGCGACAGCACCTCGTCGTCCAATTTGCTGCCGTAATAGTTTTCCTGAACGATGGTACCATCGGTTTCGATCAGGTTGAGCCATGCCGAAATCCGGCGACTGCCGCGTTCGAAGGATGCGCTGCCGCCCCCCGCCAGCAGTTGTCCGTTGTGCAACCTGGTCAGGGTATGCAGCCTGTCATATTCCCGCCCGCCCAGCGGTATATACTGACGCATGACACCTGAATGATCCAGTATGCTGAGGAAACCGTTTTCGCGGTCGCGCGGATCGTCCACGGCGCCGATAATTGCCAGGGTATTGTCATGGAGGGCTGTGATGCCTGTCCCGGCTTCAGCTTGTGAAGTGGGATACGTTTTCTCCATGATTAATTTCCCTGTTGCGTCAAATCCTGCTATCCACAGGTGCTTTCGGTTGAGTTCTTTCATCCCGCCCACAACAAAAAAATTGCCTTCGGCAGTGATTGTCGCGGCGGCGGCATGGGTGGGCAACTGGTGGTATTGCAGTTTGCGTTCCCATTCGACTTCCAGCGCTGCGTTGAGCCGTACGATCCAGGCTTGTGTTCCGGAGTTGCCGGCCACCCAGGCGCTGCCGTCGGGGCATACCGCTACCGAGACAAAGGCATCGTTATCCGCTGTGCCGAGGAGGATTTCGCGTTCGGTCTCGCCCTGCTCATCGAGTACCAGGAGCCAGCCGTCTTGTTTGCCGAAGTAATTGCTGCGTGTTTTGGCCCGCCCGCCCGGTCGGGTAGAGTAGCCGGCAACGAGGTATCGCCCGTCCGGCAAAGCGGCAATTTGTCCGGCGCCGTCGTCAGCGGCACGACCGATATGCCGTTCTATGACCTTGTTCAGTTGGGCATCAAATACCACAAAACTGATGTCCTGTTCACCCTGATTGCCACGCGCGGCATTGCCGATGGCCGCCAGTTCGCCCCGCCAGTTGAAAGTGAACGACAACAGTTCGTTTTGCCCTGCCTGGCCCGGGAAGCGCTGTAAAATGGGCGCCTTGGGTAAAACGAGCGACTGCCCGGCAGCAGAGGCTGCGAGGCAGGGGATACATACGGCATAAATAAGAATCGTTCGATACACGGAAAATCGGTTTGGTATTGCTTTTTGGTTTTACTCCGCTCGTACCCGTAGCATCAGGGCAACGGCGATACGGCCACCCGGAGGGTCGGCTATGGCGGTAAACGACATTTTGTCGGGTGAAAACTGGATATTTGGCGCTGCTATCAGGACATCGGCGAAAATCGTATTTATTTTTTCGGGAAAAGCATCGGCGCCTGCTTCCATCTTTCGCAAGCGGTGCTCAACATCCGGAATCGGGGCATGGCTGTACAGAATACAAAGAAAGTCCTCGCCTGGCAGGGGTAGTTGTAACAGGCTTTCTTCAGATGGAATGACAATTTCCACTGTTTTTTCCAGCATAAAACCCGCTGTGGCTACCGCGTCTTTTTTTCGGGGAAAATGCTGATTGAACGTCCCGTCGGCACTTTGACTGAAGACATACACATAGCGGCCCCGGGGAATTTCGCGCGCCACGAGTTGGAAGACATCGCCGACTTTGAACGCGGGTTGCTCCGTGGTGTACAGGCCGGGTAAGGCGGTCTCGTCGCGCCTGGTTTTTATTTCCTCAAAATACATCAGTTCTTCTTCCGCCTCATTGGTTACAAAACCTGCCGGTTGGCGAAACACAAATGCGCCGCTCAAAAAATGTTGTTCGTCGGGCAAGGGCGCCGGCCTGGATACTGCACGATCGGGGGCGCTTTTTATAAAGGTACCTGTCGGGCTTGTTTGGGGCACTATGACATAAGCATACCGGCAGAGCCGCTCAAAATCGTCGAATGGTATCCGAATAAATCCGTTTTGTCCCCAGGAAGGGCCGAAACTGTTGAGGAGTTCGAAGTATTTTTCCACGTTGTTATAACCTGTCAGCACCATGGCGTGGTAGCCGGAGAGGGGTTCTGCTTCCGTTGGATTCCAGGTGACGGCGCCGGGAAGTACCTCAAAAAAACTTTTGGTAACGCCCATACCAACCACTATGGGCGTATTGGTTGCCAAAATTTTGCAGGCCTTTCCAATTTTACTTTTCGGGTCTTCATCCAGTGCGAATACGGTGGCAAAATCCTGTGCCCTGTATTGCCGGGCCTCTGCCAGATGCGGCTCAGCGGGCTGGGTATGGCAATCGTACTGTTCGTAATTGAATGTTTTTTCAAGACAATCACCGCGTTCCTTGAGCAGGATCATGGCGTCTTCCAGAAACGCTCCCTCTGCACAATCGGTTTTGTTGATGCGGAGCTGGTTGTAAAGAAATGCAGCGGAATTAGCTTGCTGGGTGATGAGCGCCTGGTCGGTCGTATTGCTTCCGATGGCTCGTTGTATGGTGAGTGCGCCATAACCGACGGCCCAGCCGACACAGGCCCCTGTTTGGCGCTGATCGCCGGGTACGGGGCAGTATTTTTTCAGGCTTAGTTTTACGGGCACTTCGGTGTATTTCACACCGCTGTATGTGGGCAGCAGGGGAAGTTTTTGGTACCGCGCATCAGAAATCAGCAA
>JALHMA010000113.1:11320-14322 GCA_022844265.1 Saprospiraceae bacterium
TTGCCGGGCAGCGTTCGGGTTGTCATTTTCCAGATATGCCAGCGCTAAATACCACAAAGCAGATTCCCGGATAGGCGGCTCCTGCGATTGTGCCGCAAGACTCAGGGGCTGTATGGCATCGGCGGACCGACCGGAAAGTAATTGCGCCACACCAAGATATACCCGGGCCGCATTGTCGGGGCGGCGATTGAGGTACACTTCGAGCGAGCGGGCGGCCTCGCTGTATTGGCGCGCATCATAAGCGGCCATTCCTGCTTGCAGGTCCGTGAGGCCCTGTCCGTCCGTTGGTAAAAAGAGTACGTTTTCGAGCGGTTGCACTGCGGCGCGTGAAATTTTTTGAGGTTCAGAGGCGAAAAAACCTGCGTTTTCTGCCAAAAAGTAAGCGCCGGTAAACAACACCGCCAGGAGTGAAGCCGTGCCTAACCAGGTCCACCATTTCCGTCCGCCGAAAGTAGAAGGGGCAGGCGGGGGCGGAAACCCTTCTTCAGCGATGACCGCACTGAGTACTGCAGATGCCGTTAGTGTATCCCGAAAGTGCAGGGCGCGAGCGAGGCTTTGGCTGAACGCCAGTTCATCGGCCACTTCGGGCACGGCCTGTGCTTGCCGGAGCAAGGCCTCCCGGTTTGCCTCGCTCAGTTCGCCGTTGATAAGCGCCTGTATATTTTCTTGCAGTGAATCGTTTATATTTTCCATGAATCAGAACTCGGATTGAGCAGTGGGTTGTTTTAAAAATTCGTCCACGAGTTTTTTTAATTTTTTCCGGCAGTCGAAAATGCGTTTTCGGAGGTTGTTATAATCGTAGTTCATCTGGACGGCTACCGCTTGCAAACTAACCTCCTGCAAATGATAAAGCCGTATGATGTCATCACAAGGCGATTCGAGTTGCTGAAGGCAATGGTGAATCGCTTCGATACGCTGGTCTTTAACGATGGCGGCGGCTATGGAAAGCGAACTGTCGTCTGCAAGGATCAGGCGTTCGGGATGAAGTTCGTCGGAACGCCTGACTTTGCGGCGGCGCAACTCATCGCGCCAGGTGTTTGAGGTCAGCATATAAATGTAGCGATCGAGTTTACCGTCTTCCTGGTAACGCCCATCCCGCACCGCATTCCAAAGTTCGAGCAATACCGTCTGCACCATTTCCCGGGCATCCAGTTCGCTACCGTTGTTTTTTCTGACATATCCCACTATCATACTCCCGTAGTTCCGGTAGAGGTAACGGAAAATTTCAGGGTCTTTTTGGAGCAGACCGTCTTTTATTTGTGTCGCACTATATTGCATAGTCAATGATTACATGGCAGTAAAGCGCTGTTAAACCCAATTCGCCATTCAAGTGTTGTGTGGGTCATAATTTCATTTGAATATCGCGATAAATAGAATTTGTTACCGGCAGAAAAAAAATAAAATTTCCGGTAACAATCCTGAGCGTGTGCGATATGGGGAAGTTGTTACTTACCCAAAATTTTTCAAGGCAAAATTACATGCGTGCAACCCTCTTTTTTTTGCTTCCGTTTTTCCCCGTGCTTTTATCTGCACAAACGTCTTCCGTACGAATGGGTGTCGGGATGGATTCCAACCAGTCTAATACAATAGCCAACATAAACGCCAGCGATGGGGTATATGATAAATTCGTGCTGATACGCTGGGAGGCATTGGAGCATACAGGTAATTTCCGTTTGTTTCGCGCCTTGTCCACAACGGGCGCTTCCATGCAGGAACTGACCAAAAACTGGCAAAAAAGTACCTGGTTTTGCGATTACAGCGCGGAAAAAGGGCGGGATTATTACTATGCCGTGTTAGGGTCTGATGGGAAAACGAGTACGCCATTGAGTGGTTTCGACAAAGGGTTTTTAAAAAAGGATGACAAGGTGGCGAATGACGAATCTTTGAGCGCCGTCACACCGGACAAATACGCATCCGGCAAACAAATCTTCGTGCTGGTGTCCGATGTCGTTGCCGATAGTTCTACGTACAAGGCGGGGACGGCTGCCCAACTCCTGATCGGGCTGCAAAACATATTTGATGAACCGACTCCGCGCACCGATATCAGGATTTATCTTTCATCGGATACGGTGTGGGATTTTGATGATAAATTATTGATTTACAAAGTGTATAGTGGTTTTCCTGCCAATATGAAAGTTCCCCTGGCGGAGACCGTTCTATTGCCTGTCGATCTATTGTCGGGTACTTATCATGTGCTTGTTGTAGCGGCGCCGGAGGGCAATATCCTGAATGCCAAAACCGGTTCAACGATGATCAATATATCCGGCCAATGATCCGATTGCTTATACTTGTTTACCTCTTTACATTGCTGCATAAAGGCTCGCTGCTGGCCCAACTTGAACCTTGCGATCCGCCGCTTATAGCTGCTATTTCTGCTTCCGGACCGGTCTGTGCAGGCGGCACTGTATTTATTACCTTCAATTTGCCAATCGATGATGATGGTGAAGGATTTGATGTATCGTATAGTATCGGCGGTAATTCCTTCACCCTCCAGACGATCTTCAGCGGGCATACCGTCGCACATGTCGTAACGGCGAGTACGACGGTTACCCTAACCGCGGTTATTGAAAATGACGACGACGATGATGATGCATGTTTCACCTTATTTAATCAAACTATATCCATTGCGGTTTCTTCCCCAAACCTGAACATTACCGGCCAGAACAACCCCGGCTGCGGGCAAAACAACGGCAGCATCATGGCTTCGGCTTCGGGCGGCACTTCGCCGTACCAGTACAGCCTGAACGGCGGCGCATTTCAAAACAACAACACCTTCGGCGGCCTGGGCGCGGGCAGTTACACGCTGGTGGCGCGGGACGCTGCGGGCTGCACATCTTCCATTGCGACGACCAGCCTGACCTCTCCCGGTGCGCCCATTTTGAACATTACGAGCCAGAGCAATCCCGGCTGCGGGCAAAACAACGGCAGCATCACGGCTTCGGCTTCGGGCGGCACTTCGCCGTACCAGTACAGCCTGAACGGCGGCACATTTCAAAACAGCG
>JALHMA010000113.1:14422-15741 GCA_022844265.1 Saprospiraceae bacterium
CATATTCGGCGGTCTGGGCGCGGGCAGTTACACGCTGGTGGCGCGGGACGCTGCGGGTTGCACGTCTTCCGTTGCGACGACCAGCCTGACCTCTCCCGGTGCGCCTATTGTGAACATCACGAGCCAGAATAATCCCGGCTGCGGGCAAAACAACGGCAGCATCACGGCATCGGCTTCGGGCGGCACTTCGCCGTACCAGTACAGCCTGAACGGCGGCGCATTTCAAAACAGCGGTGCATTCGGCGGCCTGGGCGCGGGCAGTTACACGCTGGTGGCGCGGGACGCCGCGGGTTGCACATCTTTGGCTGCGGCGACCACCTTGGTTGACCCGGGCGCCAATCTACCGGCTGCGAACCTGAACGCCAATACTACACAAGGCTGTTCCAATACAGTTTTTACCCTGACGGGTAATTTGCCGCCCGGCACAACGGGTTTGTGGTCTTCAGCCGAAATACAGCCGCCTGCGCCTGCCAATCCGGTTTGGACGCCTGGCAATATTCCGCCACGCAGCGTCACTGTCACCTGGACGCTTTCGGCGCCGGGCTGCCCCAACTATGATGCAGCGTCCCTTACCCTGAATGTATTAGCCCCACCTCAAGCCAATCCCGACGGGGCATTTACTGTGGAACAAGGTGGCGATGCAACAGTCGAAGTATTGCTCAATGATGTCACATCTAGTCCTGTCGGTCTGCGTATTTTGAAAAATCCAACCCAGGGTACGGCATTCGTTACCAACCAGGATATGCTTGAATATCAGCCGAATGCAACGGCGAATGGAGTCGATACGGTCATATACGAGATTTGCTACCTCGAATGTCCTGATGCCTGCGATACGGCCCTGGTTTTGTTTCGCAACGTACGCAATGACGATCCTTGCGTTATCACCGGCGATACGTCCAATGTATTTACCAATGGTCTCACGCCGAATGGCGACGGGCGCAACGACTTCCTGTTTTTCCGTGCGGTGAGCGTGGAGGATTGCGCCATCAACTACGCCAAAAGTGACATCATTATTTATAACCGCTGGGGAGATGTGGTGTTCGAGGCTTCGCCTTATAACAACGACTGGGGCGGGACAAACCGCAATGGCAATGACCTGCCGCCAGGGGTGTACTATTTTGTGCTGCGAATTACGCTCGACGAGGTGTATACCCAGTTTGGGAGTGTGATTTTAATTCGATGAAAAAATTTACAAGCGCTGGTAACATCTTTCGTCCGCTGCGATATGCTTTCAGAAATGCTTTAATGCACCTCCATTCTGATAGTCATTAACCCACACAACAATGCGGACAACAACCCTCCTTCTCTCTGCTTTATTC
>JALHMA010000114.1 GCA_022844265.1 Saprospiraceae bacterium
GGAGTACGCCGGAAGGGCCGTTCAGGGCGCCTGTACCTTCGGCGCCGGTACCTTGCCAAACGGCGGATGCTGTGCGTTTAAATGTTGCCATTAGATTGAAAATGAATGTTTTATATGAAGTGTAAAAAATAGTAAAATGTAGTTGTACAGGCATTTATACCTGACACATTGAAATGTGGTTTGTCAAACCATCAAACCCTTTCCAACCATCAAACCTGCTACCTCAAACATCTTCCACATAATCCAGGTCCCGGTCAAAGGTTTCTTTCATGCCGTACAAGGCCAGGAAAGCGACACCCAGACAAACTGCTCCCACAATATAACCGGCAGAGATGACGCTTCCCGTGACGGCAGCGCTTTTCAGGTATTTGAACGATTCGTTGATGGGTACCTGCATGCCCCTTGCAAAGTTGGGGACAGAAGTAGCAACGGTGGAACGCAGGTTGGTACCAAATTGTTCGGCGCCGATGGTCACAAATATAACCCAGAAGCCGACGGAAATACCCAGGACAAAATGGCTCAGGTAAAACATGGCCGGACTACTGAACGGAAGACTGAGGTAAGCCAGCACCGCCACCACATCGAGCGCCAGGAAAATAGCCATCACCTTCACCCGGCTGCGCAGGTACTGGCTGAGTAGCCCCGAAGCCAGGTCGCCAATAATAAGTCCGGTATAACAGATAGCAATGGCATTACCTGCCAGGATGCCGTCCAGACCTTTTTCCCTGCCAAATTCCGGCGCAAAAAATACCAGTACGCCCACCACAAACCAGGTAGAAGTACCGATAAAAATGCAGCGCATAAATCGCGAAAAACGGTTCCAGTTGGTAAAGAGCGCAAAAAAATTGCCCCTGCTGACATCGCTTTTTTCCTGCACATTCTGGTAAATACCCGACTCGTTGACACTGACGCGGATCAACAGCAGTAAAATACCCAAACCGCCACCGATGAAAAAACAGCTGCGCCAGTCGAACATTTTATCGATAACCCAGGCCAGCAAAGCACCGGAAAGTCCTATAGTCGCTACGAGCATGGTGCCCAGCCCGCGCTTGTTTTTTGGTAAAACTTCAGCCACGAGTGTAATACCTACGCCCAGTTCACCGGCCAACCCGATACCTGCGATAAACCTGTAAAAGGCATAATCGGCATAACCGGTCGCAAAGCCGTTCATAATATTGGCCACGGAATACAACGCGATGGAAAAATACAGGACCCGTACCCTGCCTTTTTTATCGCCTAAAACGCCCCAAAGCACCCCACCAACCAACATGCCGAACATTTGCCAATTCTGAAGGGAAAGCCCTTTGTCTGTCAGGTCTTGTCCTGTAAAGCCCAGGGCTGTCAGGCTTTTTACCCGCACGAAACCAAAAAGCAGCAGGTCATAAATATCTACAAAATAGCCCAATGCGGCCACCACAACAGCGGCATTGAGCAGTTTAACGGGTGGATTGTTTTCGTTCATTATAATAAGTCAGGTTCGATCTGTGATCAAGTAAGAAACAGGGTGTGAGGATGTACAGCGCGGCAAAGATTTCAAAACTGTGGTGTTATTTCAAATAAAAATGTCGGAGCAACCACAAAGGTCACCCCAACATTGTGAGTGGTGAGTAGTGAGTAGTGAGTAGTGAGTAGTGAGTAGTGAGTAGTGAGTGGCATTCCATTTGAAGAATATTGAGTTCGTTCTTCAAATGGAATGCCACTCACTACTCACTACTCACTACTCACTACTCACTACTCACTACTCACTACTCACCACTCACGGTTTCACTTTCTTACTCACCACCTTCCCATTAGCGTCAATCTGGATCACCTCCATGCCTAATTGTTGCAAACCCGGCAGTGTTTTTTCGGCGTCGCCTGCCATAAACCAACCCAGGTTACCGGGTTGAACAATGGTTTTCGCCACATTTTGCACATCCTGCAAGCCCAGTTTTTGCACCCGGTCGGTGTACGTTTTCCAGTAATCGTCTTTCAGACCATATTTGATGACATTGCGAACACTTCCGTTAACGGCGGCATTGGTTTCCCACATGCCGGCCATTCCGAGTACGGTATTTTGTTTCGTTTTGTCGAATTCGGCTTGCGTCATCGGCTTGTCGCCCACAAAAGCGTTGACTTCCTTGACGATTTCCTGCACACTTTCCTTTGTTTTATCCGTTTGCACGGAAGTGAAAACCAGGTAAGGGCGTTGTCCGCGGGTGTTTTGAATAAATGTTCCTGCGCCGTAAGACCAGTGTTTGTCTTCGCGGATATTCAGGTTGATCCGGCTGGTGAAATCGCCGCCCAACACATTGTTCATTTGTTCAATCGCGGCCTCGTCCACCTGACCGTAAGGTTTGGTCAGGTAGCCCGACACGATCAGGGTCTGTTCGCTTTCCGGACGGTCGATCAGGAAAATTTTATTGGTGGCAGTGGCCGTTTTTACTTCGGGAATCACTTTTTTAGGCACATCTGCTTTTTGCCATTTGTCAAAGCGTTTTTCCAGTTTTTCGATCAACTCCGGCATGGTAATATTGCCTGATACCACGATAGTAGCATTATTCGGGCGCAACCAGCGCTGGTGGAAATCGCGTACATCTTTGACCGTCAATGTTTTAACGATATCCTCTTCACCGCTGCCGCTCATAGGCATGCCGTACGGGTGGTCTTTTCCGTACAACAATTCCGGCATCACGCGCATGACCATACTTTGCGGTTGTTTTTTCTCATTGGCGATTTGATTCACCTGCTGATCCTGCAGGCGTTTGAAATCTGCTTCCGGGAAAGAAGGGTTCAGCACAATGTCAGCCATCAGGTCGAGGCTTGGGTCGAGACTTGGTTTCAGCGCATTCAGCGTCACATAAGAATAATCCAGGTCGCTGTTTGCACTCAGACCTGCGCCCAGCAACTGCAACTTTTCACTGATTTGCAGGCTGTTGAGCGTTTTAGTGCCTTCGCTGAGCATTTTCATAGAAAGGGATGCCAGACCGGATTTGCCGCCGAATTTATCGGAGCAATAACCGGCATCGAACATCATACTGGCTACAACAGTCGGGCTTTCCGTGCGTTGGGCCAACACTACTTTCATACCGTTTTTGAGGGTAGCGCGTTGCAAATCCGGGAATTTTGCATTCACTTTTTTGTCCACTTCCGGCGCTTTGGAGCGGTCTGCTTCGGTTCCTGTCACCGTGTATTCCGGGAAAGGGTTACATACCAGCGTAAAACGGCCGTCGCTCAGGAATTTTTTCGCCGCGTCGTGGATGTTTTTGGCGGTGGTTTCATGGTACCAGCGGAGTACTTTTTTGTAATAGTCTGCGCTGCCGCCGAAGACCTCGTTTTCAGCCAGCAGGTCGCTTTTGCCGCCGAATCCGCCGATGCGTTCCAATCCTTTCAGTCTGTTGGCGAAATAACTGGCTTTCACGCGGTTGATTTCTTCTTCCGACGGTCCTTTGGCCAGGAATTCTTCCATAATTTCATTGATCGCGGCTTCTACCTCTTCTACTGTTTTGCCCGGTTTTACATCCGCCTGGATGTAAAAGTTGCCGGAAATTTCCATGTAGTTGACATAAGCGTACACAGACGGACAAATCTGTTTTTCATAGACGAGTTTCTTGTACAAACGGCTGTTTTTTCCTGCTGCAAGCACATCGCTTAATAAATCGAGCCAGACGCCGTCTTGTGTTCCCCACTGCGTAGTGTTCCACACCATCGTGATTTGCGACTGAGGCACCCGGTCCTGATATTCTGCACGGCTGTTGCCGAAACGTTTGGGAATATTCACACCAGGTCGGGCAATGGTTGGGCCGGCAGGTATATTGCCAAAGTATTTCAGGGCTTTTTCGTAGGCTACCTCAGGCGTAATATCGCCGGCTATCACCAAAACGGCATTGGCAGCGCCATAATAGGCCTTAAACCATTCCTGCACATCCGTCAGGGAAGCGGCGTTCAGGTCTGCCATTTCGCCGATGACAGTATGGCCATAGGGGTGATAAGGCGGATACATTTCTTTCTGGATGATGTCGTAACCCAAAGCGTATGGTTGATTTTCGCCCTGGCGCTTTTCATTTTGAACCACCCCGCGCTGCTCGTCGAGTTTGGCCTGGTCGATAGCACCCAGCAAATGGCCCATACGGTCGCTTTCAAGCCAGAGCACCTGGTCGAGCGCGCCGACCGGAATGTTCTGGAAATAATTCGTGCGGTCATCGCTGGTGGTACCGTTCAGGTCGGTTGCGCCGATGGCTTCCAGGGCTTGAAAATAATCCGTGTTAAAATTTTCGGAACCGTTGAACATCAGGTGTTCAAACAGGTGTGCAAAACCGGATTTGCCGGGTTTTTCATTTTTGGAACCTACATGGTACCAGACATTTACCGCTACAATAGGCGCTTTATGATCTTCGTGTACGATCAGACGCAAACCGTTCGGCAGGGTAAATTTTGTGAACGGCACATCAATCGAATTCGGGTCGTAGACAGGGTAATCCTGTGCGACCAAAGAAGTGGAAGTACCAAAAAATAAAAATAATGTGGCAAAAATAAGGAGTCGTTTCATACGTGATCCTGTGTGTTAAGTTAGCAATGGTTAGAATTATATGTAGCGTCGGAAAAACGCGCAGTAAGGTGCATTATTTCAGACCAGACAATCAAAAGAGTTGGATCAATGACTGCCATATTGCAACCAAACAACAAGATTCGATAGATTTTTAAAGAAAATACTTATGCTTTGGGTTGCTCCCAAAGTTCAATTTTATTTCCATCGGGGTCGATGACCCAGGCAAATTTGCCAAATTCTTCTTCGATCGGATCGCCTTGCAGGGCTACCCCTTCCTGTTGCAGCGCTGCAACCAATGCATCGAGGTCATGTACCCTGAAATTGAGCATAAATCCTGAACCGGAGGGTTGAAAATATTCGCTCTCCGATTTAAAAAAACTCAGCACCGCATACGCGTCCGGGTTAGGGTCGTCCCGAAAGTTAAACTGTGCGCCCCAACTTTCCAGGGAAATGCCCAGGTGTGTGGCATACCAGGCGCGGCTGCGTTCCACATCGCTGCATTTTAAAAAAATACCGCCGATTCCAATAACTCGTTTCATGTCTATCTGGTTAAGGTGATTCAAATTAAGGAATGAGGGATGAGGATTGAGGGATGACCGAGCGTGATGCCCTCGACATCACGCTCGGTCATCCCTCATCCCTTGTATGCATGTGCAGTACGCAGCCTCAATTATTTAACTGCTCCATGGCAGATGCTCCGATGCTGGCCGCCACAGCGATCAGCACGATGTACAACGCAATGCCGATAATAATCATAATGCCATTCAATCTAAAATGGTTGCGCAGGTTGCGCCAGGCTATTTCAAATGAATTTTGATCTGTAAAATTGATCGCCCTGTTGATCCCGTTGGAAAATTTCAAGTGGAAAAGGGCTAAGAAAAACATGGCGGCAACGGCCAGCAGATAAATCAGCACAAAGAACCAAGACATGGAGCCCAGCAGCGTGGAGATCGGTTCGGGAAGGGTGCCCATAGAGACCATCATCCGAAACACGGGTATGATGGCTACGGCGCCCAGGAGGTAGAGTCCTGCGCCGATAAATCCCAGTACTGCAAAAAACATGGCCCATTTGGATGTGATGCGCCAATTGTTTTCCATATTGGATGTAACCCGCAGGTTGTCATTGTTGTTAAAAGTATCCATTTTTTATTCTGAAAGTTGAAACGTTGAGAATGTTGGTAGTTGAGATTGCCTTTCGCTTAAAACCCGCGGTTCATATTGCCCATCATGGAAATACCGAAGATGATCAACACGATGTAAAGGGCAAATACCGCAATAACGAGGATGCCGACGAACCGATAAAAGCGCTTGAGGTAATCGAACCCGTCTTCCAAAGCGTTGTTATCGCCAAAATTGATCGCCTGCTTGGTTAGCGATGAAAATTTGTAATAGTACCAGGCCGGGAAAAAGAGTACTAATCCGTACAAAAAGAAAACCAATATCAAGGTAACGCTTGCTACGCCCTCGCTCATGGCTGCATAGCCTCCAAACAACATCCCGATCATGATAAAGCCGATCAGGATGAACATTAATACGGCAATAAACAATGCCCAATTGGCCGTTTCGCGCCAATATGCGCAGATTTCATCGGTTATTTTGAGGCCCTGATCCGGGGCTTCAGCGCCCAGGCCGGCATCGAGGGGTTGGTTTAGGTCTTCCATGTTTTACTGGTTTTCGTTAAAGATTTTGATGTTTCGTTCCGTAACAAGTAGGTTCCGGGTTGCGGGCTTCCAATTGTGACATCGAGCGAAGGTAAGCCGCAGCTTCAATTTTGCAATATTTTTCAGGTGAATTTTGTCAGCGCTCCGATCTCCCGTCCGAAACCTTACTTTTGCATCATTTTTTGGGAAAATGATGCAAATACAAATACGCCAAATCGAATTTGGCACACCTGAATATGATGAAGCCGTCTGGCTCCGTTACGAGGTGTTGCGCCGTCCTCTGGGACTGGAATTTACGCCGGAACAATTAGCCGAAGAATACGATCAGATACACCTGGCGGCTTATGAACCGTCCGGCCGCCTGCTGGCGTACCTCAACCTGACGCCTATCGATGCAGATAATGTCAAGATGCGACAGGTGGCTGTAGCGCCGGCGCTACAGGGCCGGGGAGTGGGTAAGGCATTGGTAGCCGAGTCTGAACGACTTGCCGCCGATCTTCATTTTAAAAAGATGACGCTCCATGCCCGGCAGGTAGCCGTTCCTTTTTATGAACGGCTGGGCTATACTATTGTGGGTGAGCCTTTTGAGGAGGTCTCGATACCGCATTTTAAGATGGAAAAGAAGTTAATGATGAATGATGAGTGATGAATGACCGAGCGTGATGTAGAGGGCATCACGCTCGGTCATTCATCACTCATCATTCATCACTCATCGTTCCTCATCCCTGCTGAGTTGTTCCTTCCAGAAAAATCTGAAGCAAGTGTTTCAGCCTGGAAGTTTCCGTTAAAAAACCTTCGTGACCTTTTTCCGAAATAATTTCCCGGTAGATGGCTCCCGGAATTTTATCGGCTAAAAAGCGTTGTTCTGCACAGGGACAAATCAGATCGCTGCTGATACCGATAACGATGGTTTTTGCGCGGATATCTGCCAGTGCAGCCGCAATACCGCCCCTGTTTCGCCCGACATGGTGCGCATCCATGGCCTGGGTCAGCCGGAAGAAAGAAAAGGCATTGAAATGCCGGGAACGTTTTTCAGCCTGTTCCTGCTGGTATTTTGTCGCCCGGAAGTTATCCAGGGCAGGTTCCTGATCGGTTTGAAATTGATCGTAAGCCTGGTAGTTTCGCCAGGACAGCACCGCCATCGCCTGAGCGGCCCGCAAACCTGCATCTCCTGCCTGGGGATGGTTTTTACGCCAGGTAATGTCCGCTTCGATAGCCATGCGCTGAGTCGTATGGAATGCAATGCCCCATGCCGATTGTTTGGCATTGCAAGCGATGAGCGCCAGGTTCTCAAAAATATCGGGTTGCTGAATGGCCCATTCGAGTGCCTGTTGGCCACCCATGGAACCGCCTATCAACAGGTGTATTTTTTCTATTTTTAAATGTTTGCGCAGCGTTTCGTGGGCGGCTGCCGTATCTCGGATGGTCAGGAGCGGAAAATCGTGGAAATAGACATCGTTACCCTGCCCCGGGTTTTCAGACAGCGGACCCGTGCTGCCGAAACAGGAGCCAATAATATTGGCGCAGATGATAAAATATTTATCGGGATTGAAGTAATCCTTTGGGCCAAACAAGCCGGCCCACCATGCAAAAACATCGGAACTGGTGTGTAGCGGATGACAAACCCATACAACCGGATTAGCAGGGTTGCCCCAGGTATTAAAAGAGATGGTCGGATGCTGAAGTTGTCCGCCGCGTTCGAGAGGAAGCGCTGCCGGTATCTGGAAGGATTGTGGCTGCATTCAATCTTTCTTTTTAAGTTTTTCCGCTTCTTCTTTCAATTGTTTCAGTTGCGCTTCCGCTTTCTGTACTTCGGCTTGCAACTGGGACAGTTTTTGGTTTTCAGCAGCAACCAATTGCGCGGTTTCTGTTTTTATCCGGTTGATTTCTTCTGCACTTTGGGCTTTCATGTCGGCAATGGCTTTGGCCTCGTTTTCGCGGGCGAGCGCGATGGCTGCCGCCGATTCCTGCCGGGCCTTTTGAACGCCCTCAGCGGCTTCTTTTTGCGCGGCGCCAATTTCTTCCGTTGTTTTTTTGCGCGCTTCGGCGGTTTCGTTGGCGTATTGCGCACGTTTGTCGGCGGCATCTTTACGCGCAGTGGCAACCTCTTTTGCAGCATTTTCGCGGGCATTGGTCACTTCCTGCCTGGAGCGGTCCTGCGCATCGGCCACTTCTTTGGCGTAGGCCGCTTTTTTATCGTCCGACTCTTTTTTGGCCAGTGAAATGGCTTCTATGGCCTGTTGTTTGGCGGTGGCGACTTCTTTTGCAGCGTTTTCGCGGGCGCTTGCTACCAGGTTGGCTGATTCTTCGCGGGCTTTTCCGATGGCTTCGGCGCTGAGTTGTTTTTCACGTGCGGCGTTTTCGCGCGCCGTTTTGACTTCATTGGCGCCTTGCTGATTAGCAGATGCAATTTCTGCTGCCGCTTTTTGGCGCGCTTCGGCTACGTCATTAGCGAGGCGCTGGCGTTCGCGCGAACTGTTTTCGCGGGCAAAACGAATACTATCAGCCTCGGCGGTTTTAATGGCCAGCAAAACCTGTGAACTCTGTCGCTTGGATTCTGCAATGCTGTTGGCGCTTTCCTGCTGTGCGCGTACGGCAGCTTCGCGGGCGGCGGCCACTTCATTGGCTGTTTTTTCTTTGGCGGCGGCAATTTCAGCGGCGGCCCGTTCGCGGGAAGCGGCGACTTCGGAAGCGGAGACCGTAGTTGTCTCCTGTTGTTTCTTTTTGGCTTCTGCAATGGTGGCTGCCGCTTCGGCCTGTATCTGTTTGATGCGCTCTTCGGAGGTTTGTTTGGAGGACACTACTTCACCGGCATAGGTTTTTTGTGCCTGATCGGCTTTCTGGTTGGCTTCCTGCACCTTTAAACGGGCTTCTTCCTGCGCTTTGGCCACTTCCTGTTGGCTGCGTTCGCGGGCTTTGGCCACTTCGGCGGCACTCTGGGCTTTGATTTTGTCTTCCTGTTCTTTTGCTGCGGCAATAGATTTGGCTAACTCCTGCTGGATGCGTGTGATTTCTTCTTCCGCTTTTTGCCGGGACGTAGCAACCTGCATGGCAATGCTGTCGCGCTGCAATTTGGAGCGGTTCTGAGATTCTGCAATGGCTTTATTGGCCTCATCCTGCACTTGTTGTACGGTTTGGGCTGCCTTTTGTTTGCTTTCCACCACTTGTTGTACAATGGTGGCCTTTTCAGAGTCGGCTAATTTTTGCTGGTTGGCTACCTCGGAGCGGATGCGGGTGATTTCTTCGGATGCACGTTTTTTTGATTCGGCGACTTCCGTAGCAGAATTTTCTTTTTGGCGGGCAACATTTTCTTTGATTTCAGAAATTTCATTGGCGCTGTTTTGCTGGAGCAGTGCTTTTTCCTCAGCGACTTTGCGGCGGCTTTCTGCCAGTTCGGTTGCCAGTTTCTGTTTTTCCAGCACCGCGTTTTCGCGGGTTTGCGAAATCTCGTTGGCCGATTCTTCCCGTATTTTCAGTATTTGCTCGGCAGCGGTTTTTTTCGTTGTTACCACATCTTCCGTGGTCCTGTTTTGTTCCGTTTTGGCTTTCTCGCGCGCTTCAGTCACCACCCGTGTATTTTCATCCCGGATGCGTTTGAGTTCATCGTCGGCATTGCTTCGTGCGGTGGCTATTTCATCGCCGTACTGGAGTTTGGCATGTTCGAGTTTTTCTTTGGCTGCTGCGACTTCTTTAGCGGCATTTTCACGGGTGCGTTGCACTTCTTCAGCAGCCGTCACCCTTGCGCGCTGAATTTCTTCACCCGCTTGCCGACGCGCCTCTTCCACGTTCAGGTTGATTTTTGTAACAGCGGAATCGGCTTTGTTGCGGCTGATGGTGATGTAATCTTTGGCTTCCGCTTTGGCTTTTTCGATTTCGGCGAGACTTGATTTTCGCGCTTCCAGCACCTCATTGGAGTACTCTAATTTTTTCTGGTTGGCGGCTTCTCGGGCGGCGGCTACTTCTTGTTGTAGTTGGGCCTTGATACCGTCGGCTCTGTCTTTTTCTGCTTTAATCTCATTGCGCAGGCGTTCTTTTGTTTTTTCTAATTCCGAGCGCAGGTTTACTACTTCATTATCGGTGTTGGTACTGCTGGGTTTCGTATTGCTATTACCACCGGCAGTTGGTTTTGAAGTTCCGCCCGCTGGTTTGGTATTGCCTGCCACAACAATTGGTTCTGGTTTGGCGACTGCGGCGCCGGGCGTATCCACCACCGCTTCCCGTTCGAGTACGGAATTAAAACAGTTGATCAGCGCCTTGAGCTCGCTTTGGCGCTCTGCATTAATCGTGAATTTGTATTTCTGGCGGTCGACGAAGTTGATAAAATTGATGCCAGTGAGGTTGGCATTGGACAGCCACTGCATGGCCTCCAGATCGAGCCGAAGGTTGTTCCGGTGCGTTGGAACGGTACCGGTCATGAGTTCGTCCATACCAATAAATTTATAAGACTGCTCCTTTCCGGTCGCGTCAATAAATGCCACCTGGTCATCCTGGTTGAACTCGATACCACCTACCGAAGTCATTCGGGCAAAAATGCCTTTTTCATTGGTGAAAAATTCTATGGAGTAGTTGTAGCCACCCCGAACGACGACTGTCAGCGATGCACTGCTGGCAATCTGAATGCCGCTTATTTTTTTATTTTCCCTGATAACACTTGCACAATCCTGCGCAAGGAGTGAAAATGCCGATAAACAGACAAAACACGGTATAATGAGGTATAGACGGATGTTAACGGGCTGCATAGTATGGCTGATATGTTAATGATTTGACGCGGCAATTTATGTCTTTCCGCGCAGCAAACGAAAGATGCAGCGAACAACTGTGCCGTTGCCCGAATTTTAAGAAATGATTAGCATTTATAACAATAGATTTTTTGGAAAAGCAACAATCAGAAATTCAGTTGCAAGGAGTCGCGCAGAGGGCTGAATGAATTGCTGTTTTGCGACCAGTAAGCCTCCATACGGGTGGTTTTTAAAACGCCCTTACTTGTCAGTTTTCCGCCATCCGTTTCTTCCCATCCCAGTATTTTGTGCGGCGCTGCCGTCTCGAAACGAATGCTCAGGGTTCGCTGAATACCTGAATAGGTCAGGCGCAGCACACTTTCGGTTTCTCCTTTTTCTATTTGCAAATCAGCGCTTTGTACCTGAAAAGGGCGGTGCCGGATACGGCTGTACAGCACGGATGGCATCACATTAACCGCTCCGGTTGGGATGGCAGCGGGATTCAGCCGAATACGCAAAAGGAGGTCGTCTTCCAGAACGGAAAGCGTAAGCCGCATATCCTGGTCTCCTTCCGATTCAAAATAGGAGTAGGATCGAACCTGGTATCCGCCCGCTTCCAGGTTGGTTTGCGCAAACACCTGCCCGCACCAGTCTTGCACAGTGCAGGTTGTTTTGAGTGTGGGCGTGGCATCTACCGGTGTAAAAATCGATTGCATGATGGAATAATCGTAAATACCGGTTTTAAAACGACGGACCGTATTGAGTTTCAGCACTGGAATACGATCGGCGCCGGCATTGGCAGGGTCATCTAATTTCACCTGTTTTTGTTTGGAGAAATCTTCTGTAACAAATATGTTTACTTGTTCGGCTTTTCGGATTTCGCCGTAACGATCCTGTGTTACCTCGTATGTGCTGAGTTCCGCTTTGCCTTTATACCAGTATTCGTTAAAAGCGGAAGAAGGCGCTGTGGCTTTAAACAGGTTAGAAACCTGTGCTGCCGGAGCGGCGGCTTCTTTTTTCTCGGTTTGGGTGCCGCAGCTACCCAATATGGCAATCAGCGAAACCGGCACTATAATTTGGAAAACAAAATTCATGGGAATGGTTATTTTTTGTAAAAGTAAAATGAAACAAAAATGCGGCTGTTTTGCTCATTTCATTTTTGCATAAATTTCGCCCCAGACAGGGCCTCTCTCCTGATGCCAGATCAATTGCCAGTTTCGCCTGTAATCCAGTCGTTCTTCTTTTGAAACGTCGTTGAATACATTGGTGATAAAGATAAAGGCATTGCTGTTGGTATCAATTGCCGCAAATGTAGCCTGATCGCCGTCAAGTTGAATGTTTTCACCGGTATTAAGACCTGGAAATGCCGTGCCGACTTTCGACAGCGGTACCTGCTGCTGTTGCAGGAATGCCACGGCGTCTGCGCGGACGGCATGATAAGGCAAGTGGGCCAGGGTACTGTCCCAATCCATGGAAATACCATGTGGATACACCTGAAAATTGCCTAAAGCGAGAGAAATGGACAGTGCCGTCAACAGCCCTTTTTTAAAGACAGGACGAAGTGTGGGCATTTTTACAATCCATTGAAATACAAACAGATGAAACAGTAAAAATACCGGCAAAAAATAGCGGTGTGCAGAAAGATTCTGGTACCTGATCGCTGAAATGCTGAGCAAAACAAACAGGCAGAGCAGCAACAGGAATAACATGCTATCAAAAGGCCGGCTTTGCCTGCGGTTATTCCAAAAATGCTTTTTGCCATACCACAACAGCACTGCCAGGGTTATCCATTCAGATATCCGGCCAAAATCCAGCCAGCGCCAGGCCAGCACGGCAACATTGCGTATCATTTCCATCATACCGGCCGCTTTGAACGCAGGCGCCCAGGGAGAACCGGCATGATAACCAACCCAGCCCGCTGCCTGCCAGTGCCACAGCAGAAATGTAGCGGCTATGGAAAAACCGGGTAAAAACGCAGCCAAAAGATTGTGCTGCAGGGCTTTTCGGTCATACAAAAGCAGTGCAATAAACAGCGCGCCGGCGCACATCATTCCGCGCATACTGATCGCGCAAAGTCCCGCTATGCCTATGGTTATCAATAATTTATGACGACCAAGGACTCCTTCCACCGCACACAAAAAGAATGCTGCCAGCATGGTGTCGGGGCTGACCATTGCGCTTTGCCCGAGTAATACCGGATCGAGCAACACCAGTGGAAGCAACCACCAGGCCCATGTTTTCCCGCCCAACCTTTTGCCCAGACGATATAACAACCAAATGATGGAGCACAAAAATGGCAACATCGCCCAGTGCCCGGTCGCCAGATTTTTTCCAAAAATACGCCACAAAGCGGCCAAATAATAACCCAAAACCGGTGGATGTCCGGAATCTATGTCGGGCGGCAATACCTCCCAGGCGCCGTTGTTCGCGTAAAAGAAGTGCGCGTGTTTGGACGCCAGTTGAATGGTATCCCAGAAAAACGGGTCGTGTTGAACTGCCCAGGTAAAGCCGACTGCACAAAGCAAAAATAGCAGCAAGGGTTGTGTCAAAAGGCCCAGCGGGCCTATATCTTTGTAGCACTGACGGATTAAATTTGGAACCCGGCCAAGCGGGCCGGTATTGATTTGATAAAGATACCGGCCCGCTGGGCCGGGTGAAATCTTCTTTGGCGTTACTACAAAGATATAGGCCCGCTGGGCCTTTTGACACAACCCCCACAGGATATGCCCGGTCATTTTACTTCAAAAAATTCAAAAGAAGCCCTTTCCGGGAGGGTAAGGGCGGCTTCTTCACTTTCTGCGGCAAAGTAATATTGTGTAACATCCGCTGCATTTACTGTTGCGGTGTATATACCGTCTTTTACGGCACTTTCGACGTCGGTATCGACATCGTTCATGGCTAATCGTTTGAACGCCAATGCTTTGCTGTTTCGATAGTACACATAAGCGGCTTTGGCATTGCCAAGTTTGGCAGTAAAGGTGATCACTTCGCCCTCTTTTTGATACTTTGTATCCGAGATAACGGGTTTGGCTTTGTTGAACAAGGGGTGTTTTTGCAAATATTGGGTGCGTTTGTCCATCAACTGGCGCAAACCGATCACATTGTCGGGGCCATTGTGCATTGTTTTGTCCATTGCCTGTTGAAAGTCTGCAAAGGAGTACAATTTCAGGGTGTCCTGCTTTACCGCCGGTTCTATTTCCTTCATCATGGCTTGTGCACGCTTCATCAGGTCGCCGTTAGCGAGAAAATCATTTACAATGGTACCCATGTGCGCAATGTAAATTTTGCGGTACAGCGGGTTTTTGAGCAATTTGGAAATCAAGGGCCGTTTGGCGTTATCAATCTCTGCAAGTGGCTGATACTGAATAAGTTCCTCATCCTTCATTTCCACAAAACTGAAGTTCCTGCGCCAGCCGCCGAAAGACATGTTGAGGTCCCAGATCAGCGGATGCGCCACATTGGTAGAGTCGAACCACAGGTAGTAGTTGTGCGACAGTGAACCGTTGTAACTATCCAGGTTGACCATCACATTGTTGAGGGCCAGCATCCACAGCGTCTGGTCTACATTAAGCACTGTTTCGATCTTTTCCGGCGTTTTATTCAACACTTTAATCAGGTTGAGCAGCACTTTCCAGGCAGCCGGTTCATCTACTTCATAAAATGCGTCGTAGCAGCCGGGGCTGTCATTGAGGTAGGCGAGCGAGGCGTTTTCACCTTTGGGGCAGCCACTTTGGCTGCGTACCCTTTGCCAGTTGTCGGGGTCGCATTTCACCAGATGACCAGTTGTAGTGCCGAAGTGTTTTTTGATGAAATTGTTGTCGATAGACTCCGTGTTGATATACACACCGTATGGTTTCCCGTTCATAAACACCTTGGAAAAATTGCATTGCGGCGCAGGCATATATTTCCGGATGACTTCATACGACAAGGGATCACGGATAAAGCCGGGGTCGAGAAAACCATTGGATAATTTGACGCTCGTATAACCGTCTTTGATCTGCTGCGATTTATTTTTAAAATCCAGTTTGACGTTGATGGGTAATTTTTTGGAGGTTTCGTTGCGGGAGCGGAAATAGGAGCTGTTGCCCTTGTATCGCACCCCGACACTGTCATATCGCATACCATTGATGGTGATAGCGCCTAATAAACGGGCGTCGGGATTGACTTTTTTGAGGGAATCCAGTTTGACGTCCCAGTTGTTGTAAGGCAGGTCAATCCGTATTTCCTGGATGCCGGGGCCATAAAAATCCTGTGCGTAACTATTTGACAGGCAAATAAAAAGGCTGAAAAATGAAATACTTAGTAAGCGGAAATTTCTCATAATATATCGGAAACAAGGTGTAAGGAGTGGCGAATTAACGATAAAACCACCGGCCGGCAAAACGCCAAACCGGTGGTTTTTATTTTTAGAAGAAAATTCAGATTGTCAATTAGTGTAGTTTGGAGGCTACCAGGCGAAGAAATTCGCCCCGGGTTTCCGCGCTGCTGAACTCGCCTGTGAAGGCAGAAGTGGTCGTAACGGAATTTTGTTTCTGCACGCCGCGCATCATCATGCACATGTGCCGCGCTTCAATAATGACAGCCACACCGAGTGGTTGCAAGGTCTCCTGAATAACATCCCGTATTTCGATGGTAAGGCGTTCCTGTACCTGCAGGCGCCGCGCAAACACATCAACTACCCGCGGAATTTTACTTAAACCGACGATATAGCCGTTCGGAATGTAGGCGATATGGGCCTTGCCAAAAAACGGGAGCAGGTGGTGCTCGCAGAG
>JALHMA010000115.1 GCA_022844265.1 Saprospiraceae bacterium
GCGTAGGAAGAGGCCATACGCGCCGGATCGTTCACCGCCGCTGCGAAACGCTGGGTTTCCTCCACGGAAAAGGTGCGGGCGCTCACGGTGGCCAATTCATTCAGGGCTTTTTGTTTGGCTACTTTTGCGGTGATAACGACCTCTCCGGCTTTGATCAGCGCCTCTTCCATTTCAATGGTCAGGTCGACTTCTTTGCCGGAATTGACCGTAATATTGGATAAAACGGCGTCTTTGTAACCCAGATAGGTGACCTGGATACCGATTTTTCCGACCGGTACATTGTTGAGCCGGAAATGACCGTCCGAATCGGTAACGGCGCCGATGATGCGACTTTCCGAGTGCTCGGGCAGCACGGCCACGACGGTCGCGCCGATTAATGGATTTTTAATACCTTTCTCCAATACTGTGCCTTTGACAGTTTGCGTGTAATTTTGGGCGGACGAAATGAAAGGGATAAAAAGTAAGTGCAGGAATAGAAGGAGGAGGATTTTCAACAGGTGTTGCATGCTTAGTTTGGTTTTTTTACCACATAGGGCACAATAGAGATTTCACATAGGACACATAGTTTTTAGCGTACTCTACGCTATGTTTTCTATGTGGAAAATCTATGTGCCTATGTGGTAAATTTTAAAAGTTTTTGTTTTCAATATTCAACCGGAGACACCGCCGCCCCGCACTTACCCTGATGCCACATTGAAAAATATTTTTTAAAATAATCCGGCTACCGCATAAGGGTTAAACCTATGTTAAGGTGTCTGGAAATAACGCCACAAGCAACTTGGAACAACGAGACGACCCAACCCTGCTCCAGGCCATACGGCAAGGCGATGAACCGGCTTTTGACACCCTGTTTCGGAAATACTACGAACCGCTGTGTCATTATGCCTGCTCGCTGACGGATGGCGACCTGGATGAGGCGGAAGACCTGGTGCAACAAACCTTCGTGAAACTATGGGAACAACGCGCGGCGTTTGACGTGCAGTGGTCGGTGAAAGCATACCTGTACAAAATGGTACACAACCGCTGCCTCAACCGGCTCCGCGATGCCCGTACCCGCGAAAAATATAAAGTATACAATGCCGAGCTATTGGAACAAGCACACGAGCATCAACCCGGCGCTGCCACAGAACTGTCGGAGCGCATTCAAAAAGCACTTTCGGTCCTGCCGCCGGAGTGCCGCCGGATCTTTGAACTGAGCCGTTTTGAGGAATTGAAATACCGTGAAATTGCCGATCAACTCGGCATTTCCATCAAAACCGTAGAAACACAAATGGGAAAAGCGCTCCGCCTGATGCGAACGGAACTGGCGGATTATTTGGTAACCCTGATAGCCCTTTTAATACTTTTCTTATGACAGACAATTACACGAACATAGACGAACTCCTGGCAAAACGCCTGGCAGGAGAAGCCGCCCCGGAAGAGGAGCAGCAGATCGAGGCCTGGCTGCGGGAGTCTGCCGACAACCGGCAGTACTTCGAGGGTTTGCAACGACTTTGGGAGCAGGCGCCGTTGTCGCGCGCGGCCAAACTGCCTGTTGTAGACACGGAACGGGCGCTGCAAAGCGTAAAATCGCAACTTAGACCCGCCGCAGCCACTCCACCGGCGCGTATGGTTCCGATGTACCGCTGGGTTTCGGCGGCTGCGGCCGTGCTGGCTGTCGTGGTAGCAGCTGTTTTCTTTTTCCGTAATCCATCGGAAAAGCAGGAACTTCAGATTGCCGCAACAGCAACGACGCTGACGGATACGCTGACCGACGGTTCGGTAGTCGTACTGAACCGGAATTCCGGTTTGCAGATTGCCGGTAATTTCAACAAAAAAGAGCGCCGGATGCGGCTCAGCGGTGAGGCTTATTTCGCCGTAGCCCCCGATCAGGAGAAACCCTTTGTAATCGAAGTGGAGCAATTGGAGGTAAAAGTGGTGGGTACGGAGTTCAATGTGGACAGTCGCTCGCAGCCAGGTCGCGTGATCGTGACGGTGACTTCCGGCAAAGTGCAACTGAGCGCAGGCGAGCAAAATGTGTTACTGACAGCCAATGAACAGGCGGTGTATGAAACCGCAACAGGCAATATTACCCGTTCCGCCAAACCCGACCAGAATGTGTTAGCGTACAAAAACAGAACGTTTTTTTATGACGCCACACCGCTGGGCAAAGTTGTTCGGGAATTGAGCGATGTGTACGGCGTCGATATTTCCCTGAAAAACAAGGATTTGGAAAACTGCATTCTCATAGCCCGATATGACAACCTGGAACTGGAACGTGTGCTGGAACTGATCGCGGAAACTTTTTCGCTGACCATCGAACGGACGGACGGAAAGGTGGTACTGGACGGGAATGGATGCGGCGAAGAGGAGTGAGGGTTTGTTGAAAACAGCATAATAACCCCTGGAGTTATAAATGGGGTTAAAACCCCTAAATGGCATTTGTTAACTAACCACCGGCTGAAGCCGATGGTTATTAATATAAGCCGCTCGATTTTGATTGACCCAAAACGCTATTTCAATAACTCCCGGCTTCAGCCGGGAGTAGGTACAGATCCTCATTATGGGGTTTTAACCCCCTTTTAATGCCATTTTATATAAAAAATCCCAACCACTTTTGTGAAAATATGAAAATTATTCCGACCCTTCTTTTGCTCCTTTTTTTCCTCGATCCGGCCCGCGCTGCAGACGTGCTGGAGCGCCGGATCGACGTGGTTTTTAAACAAACGCCGCTCAAGGATGCTTTGCAGGCGATTGCGCAACAGGCAGGGTTCGAGTGGTCGTACAACGCCAAAATTCTGGATCCGACCCGCAAAGCCAGCCTGATTGCCAATGACTGGACCGTGCGCGAAACCTTGTACGAACTGCTGGGAGAAGGTTATGAATTCAAAACCAACGGCAACTACCTGATCCTGAAAAAACGCAAGAAACCGGCGGAAGAGTTGAGCGGCTATATCAAAGACCCTGTAACCGGAGAGCGCCTGGCCAATGCAACCGTGTACGACCGACAGACGTTGCGCGCTACGACCACCGATTCTAATGGTTATTACGAACTGAAGGTTAAAAAAAGTACGGAAATCGTCGTCGCGCGGCTGGATTACCGCGACACCATTTTTCCGGTAACCCGGCAAACACCGCGTTTCCAAAAGATTGATTTACAGGTAAATACAACGGTTGTGCCGCGCCAGCGTACCCTGGAAGAAAACATAGAGATTGTTGCCACACGCGCCGAACGTTTTTTCCAGGCCTCCCTCGAAAAATGGAATGCGCTGAACGTGCAGGATTCGCTGCACCGCCGCTACCAGATTTCATTTTTGCCCATTGTGGGCACCAACCATACCCTGAGCGCAAAGGTGGTCAACGACTGGTCGTTCAATATTCTGGCGGGTACCTCGCTGGGCAATCGCAGGCTGGAAGTGGCGGGTATCGGCAATTTCACCAAAGAAGAAATCAAAGGTGTGCAAGTGGGCGGCATTTTTAATGAATTGCGCGGCGATTTGCGCGGAGTGCAGGTGGCGGGTATTTACAACCACAGCGGCGACACGCTCAGCGGATTGCAAGTGGGCGGTATCGTCAATCGTGCGCGCCATTCGGAGGGGGCAGCCTCGCAGATCGGCGGTATTGCCAACTATTCCCGAAGCGGTACTGTGCTGTTGCAGATCGGAGGTATCTACAACGAACTGGATGGCAATATACAGGGCCTGCAGGTCGGTGGTCTTTTTAACAGGATCAGCGATACCCTGAGCGGACTGCAGGTAGCCGGCTGGATCAACCGAAGCCGTCATGTTACCATCGGAACGGTACAAGTGGGAGGCATCGCTAACCATGCCGGCATTGGAACGCTGTCGCTGCAAGTGGGTGGTATTTCCAATACTGCCGACAGAGTCGACGGACTGCAGGTGGCCGGCATTTCCAACCGCGCCCGAAAGGTGCGGGGGCTGCAATTGGGTTTATTCAATTCAGCCCGGGAACTCCAGGGCCTTCAAATCGGCCTGATCAACCGCTCCGGTCGCCGGGTGTTGCCGTTTTTTAACTGGTAACTTAGTGTTACGCCGACACATTCCCCCCTTTCGCCTACTCTTCTGATTTCGTATCATCCCTTGCAGCACCTTTGTGGTATCAATTCAATTTTTCTGAATAGTACCACAACAATTAATGAAATATCCACTCTTTTTCCTTTCCCTTTTCCTGCTTGACAGTTTTGTTCTTTCCGCTCAAATGCCCGGCGGCGGTATGCCCGCAGGCCGCAATATGCCCGGCATCGCCCGCGTATTTGGCAAAGTGAGAACCAATGATACCAAAGAAGCCGTCGGCTACGCCAC
The DNA here is from genome assembly GCA_022844265.1 of Saprospiraceae bacterium. Classification (GTDB taxonomy): domain Bacteria; phylum Bacteroidota; class Bacteroidia; order Chitinophagales; family Saprospiraceae; genus M3007. The sequence goes on from JALHMA010000115.1 coordinate 4,302, forward strand.
GGTTGTGCTGCTGCCCCTGCGCAGCGATTCTGTGGTCAGCGGAAGCCTGACCAAAGACAACGGCGATTTTTCGTTGGAAAACCTTCAATTTGGTCAATACCGTTTGAAAATCAATTATTTAGGTTATCAAACGGTTGTCAAACAAATTACCGTTCCACTCCAGAATCCCGACCAGGACCTGGGCAATTTTTACCTGGAACCGGAAGCTAACACCCTGAAAGAAGTAACGGTAGTGGCGGAGAAAGATCGCGTTCAGATGGCGATCGACCGCAAGGTATTCAATGTGGAAAAAGATATTGCAGCGCAAAACGGCACCGCCGCAGACGCCCTGAAAAATGTACCGACCATTACGGTGGACAACGACGGCAACGCGCAGTTGCGCGGCGGCAGTCCGCAGATATTTGTGGATGGCAAACCGACCAACCTCAACCTCAATCAGATTCCCGCTGCTGAAATCGAGCGCGTGGAAGTAATCACCAATGCATCCGCTAAATACGACGCCAATACCACGGGCGGCATCGTGAACATCGTGATGAAAAAGAACACCAAGCCGGGTATCAATGGTATGACCAATCTCGGCATAGGCACCAACGGTCGCTACAACGGCATGGCCAACCTGAACGTGAAACAAAACCCGTTCAACCTCGCGCTGTCCTACAACCTCAACCGGGCGCGCAATATCAACGACGGTTTTACGGATCGCACCAACTTTGGTGAAAATGGCGAAGTGACCGACTATTTCCGCCAGGATAACAGCAACCTCCAAAAAAATCTGTTCCAGTTTGGCCGCGCAGCGCTCGACTGGAATGTAGACAACCGCAACGTGCTCACGCTCTCGCAAATGGTGATGGGCGGTAATTTTTCTTTCGATGATCCGCAAATTTTCAGTTTCAGCGATGCCAACCGCAATATTTTAAGCAGCGGCGAACGCAGTGCCCTGGGCGAAAATGAGTTCCGGCACTACACAACCGAACTGGGCTGGCGCCGCAGTTTTCCTACGCCCGATAAAACATGGGCCACTTCTTTTCAGTACAACTGGAGCCGCGGCAAAAACGACCTCGACCTGCGCAACCGCTTTTTTGACGGCAACGGCGCTGAAATACCCGCCAATCCGGCTCAACAACTCAACGTAGGCGGCAACCGTGGACGGATGCTGATTTTACAAACGGACTTCACACAACCGCTTGCCAATGGCGCCAAACTGGAATTCGGTGCAAAAAGCCAGTGGAAACAAAGTGAAAACGACCTCGATGCGCGTCTCTTCGATTCGGAAAGCCAGACTTGGGCCATCAGCGACTACCTGTCTACCCACTACAATTACGACGATTTAGTCAACGCAGCGTATGCCAATTACGCCGGTAAATTCAACGATTCCTGGCGGTATCAGGCCGGTCTGCGTTTTGAACAATCCTGGTTCAGGGGACAGGAAGAAGGCACGGACAGCACCTTTACGTACAGTTACCCGGGCGGTTTTAACAACTTGCAAAAAGCGCTTTTTCCGGCGCTGTATTTGAGCAAAAAAATATCCGAATCCAGCGAAATGCAGGTGAATTTCAGCCGCAAACTGAACCGCCCCAATTATTTCCAGATCATGCCTTTTATCATGATTATGGACAACCAGAGTTACCGCAGCGGTAATCCGAACCTGCAACCCGAATTTGTGAATACCGCCGAGTGGAATTATTCCAAAACATTCGGTCGCGGTTCCTGGCTTGGTTCCGTGTATGGCAAATACACGGAACAACCGATCACCGAAATTACGCGCCCGGCGGATGATGGCACCACGGCATTGCTGACCACGTTTATCAACGGCTCGTCTTCTACCGCAGCAGGTATGGAGAATACCCTGAAAATCAAGTTGTTCAAAGGATTTGAAGCCACTTCAAACGTCAATCTGTTTTACCAGAAGATCAGCGCGGCTGCAGTCGGCAACGAAGGCTGGAACTGGATGGGCAAATTGAACCTCGACTATAAATTTGCCAAATCCTGGAATGTGCAGGTCAGCGGCTTGTATGAAAGTCCGCGCGTGATTCCGCAGGGAACGCGCCGCGAAAACTACTTCGCCGACTTCGCTGTTCGCCGCGATTTGGGTCCGATGAGCAGTTTATCCCTGACGGTCAGCGATATTTTTAACACCAAAAGAATGGGCGCGTACACGGAAACGGACTATTTCGTTCAGGATGTGCAACGCCGCCGCGAAAGCCGCTATGTTTCCCTTGGCCTGTCCATGCGATTCGGCAAACCTGATTTCTCCCTGTTCAAAAAACAACAGCAGCGCAAACCAGGCGACGGTGGCGTGCAGCAGGGGGGAGATATGGGATACTAGAGGTGAGAGAGAAGTGAGAGAGTGAGAGAAGTGAGAGGGGTGAGAAAGTAAGAGAAAAAAATTAAGTAAGAATAAAGTTTTCATGCGGTTATCCCGGGTTTTTCAGTTTTGAAAAATTCGGGATTTTTTTTGTTTTACCACACAGGCGGTTTTTTTACCACATAGTTCACATAGGGTTTTCACATAGGACACATAACGAAGGGGGTTGAATTTTTGCAGGGATTCTTATGGGCAAAAATTTACCCCCCTTCGTTATGTGTCCTATGTGAAAACCCTATGTGAACTATGTGGTAAAAAAACCGCCTGTGTGGTAAAGAAAAACCTAAGCCGCAGGCACCGTACTTTTGCTGGACTCAACCCCTCAACATACTCAACAAGTCCCGCAAGGCGGGGCGATCTCAACCACCTATGATAAAGATTGCGTTCTTCGCAGAAATACTCATTCCCGATTTCGATGGCGCTTCCCGCACGATGTTTCAGTTGATCCGTCGTATTCCCGCCGATCGATTTGAATTCCTGTTCATCTGCGGGCTGGGGCCGGATGAATTGTACGGATTTGAATGTTTTCGTATCCCAACCATTACCCTGCCGAAAAATACGACGTATAAAATGGCAGTGCCGCAATTGGCAAAGCGTAAACTGGGCGCTCGGCTCGAAGCCTTTGCGCCCGATGTAGTACACATCGCAACCCCTTCATTATTAGGACAATATGCCTTACAATACGCCGGAGATCATCGTCTGCCGGTGTTGTCCATTTACCACACCCATTTCATTTCCTATATCGAATATTACTTTAAAAGCCTGCCTTTTTTAATCCCGTTTGTAAAATCGAAAATAGCGAACAATCAAAAAAACTTTTACAACCGCTGCGACCTGGTGTATGTGCCGGCAGAGGGAATTATGGCGGAAATGCGGGATATGGGCATCGAAGCGGCGCGTATGAAAATCTGGAAAAGAGGCATGGACACGGCGCTTTTTTCCCCGGAAAAAAGAAATCCTGAACTGATGCGCCGCCTGACGGGCAACGATCTGCCCACGGTGCTGTTTGCCAGCCGCTTAGTCTGGGAAAAAAACCTGGAAACCCTGATCCGCGTCTACGAGCGCTGTCGAAGCCTGCAATTGCCCTGCAACTTTGTGGTGGCCGGCGACGGCGTGGCCCGAAAGGCCTGCGAAAGCCGGATGTCCGGCGCTGTTTTTTTAGGAACCGTCGACCACGAAACGCTGTCGGAACTGTATGCTTCCGCCGATATTTTCCTGTTTCCTTCCATTTCAGAATCGTATGGCAATGTGGTGCTGGAAGCCATGGCTTCCGGCCTGCCCTGTGTGCTGGCCGACGGCGGCGGTTCACGTGACTTTGTGGAACAGGGCGTCAACGGCTTCAAATGCGTGCCGAATGACGAAGCGGACTACGTGGACAAAATCACACGTTTGCTGGAAGATAAAACGCTCCGGCATCAACTTTCGGAGGCAGGCAGGCATTATAGCCTCGCTTTCGACTGGGATCATTTGGCAGAGGTGTATTTTGAAGACCTCAAACTTTTATGCAATAAGGCAAAATTATTGGGATATTGAGATATTAGGATATTAGGATATTGAGATATTGACAATCAATAAAATATCTCAATATCTCAATATCCCAATATCGCAATATCCCAATATCGCACATTCACTTAAATGAAACTACTCAAAATCATCATCCTGCTGGTCATCCTGGTCTCCTTCGGATTTTTTATCCGGGCGACGGACATGGCTAAAGTCATGTCATCCGTGCAACAAGTCGGATTCCGTTTTGTGTGGTTGATTGCGACGACCTTTCTGGGTTATCTCTTCGGTACGATCGGCTGGAAATACTGCATGGGGCCGCAGGGGGCGCATTTGCGACTGAAAGACCTGTTTTTTATCCGCCACATTGGCGAAACCGTCAGTCTGATCAACCCGACCAGCGTGATCGGCGGCGAGGCGATGAAGGTGTTTTTACTTCAGGACAAAGGTGTGGACAGAAAAACGCTGATTACTTCGGTGTTGATTTCCAGGTTTATCATGGCATTGACGCAGGTATTGCTGTTCCTGCTCGCCGCTGCATTTTTGTGGCTGCAAAACGACGGTTTTGCGCCCCAGGTTTCCTGGATGACTGTGGGTTTATATGTGCTGCTGGCTTTCCTGACAGTGACATTGTTTGTGCTGAAACCCAAACGGATGTTTCGAAAACTGGCCTTGCGCACGCGTTTCGGCGTATACCTGAAAAAACGCACGGAATTACTTCGCCTGCGGGGCAAACAAATGCTGCGCGATGTGTCTCATTATTTTAGAAACAACAAAAAAGCCCTGGCGTTTTCCCTGCTGTTTTTTGCCCTGCACTGGTTTTTCGGGGCAATGGAATTCTACCTGATCCTGATTTTTCTGGGAATCGATGTGAGCATCGCCCAGGCCATTCTTGTGGATATGGGGGTTGTGTTTTTTAAAGTTGCCGGGGCATTTGTACCCGGACAAATCGGCGTGGAAGAATACGGCAACAAGGTAATGCTGGCCACCATCGGCGTGGCAGGCGCCGAAATATGGATCACCGCTTCCATTTTGCGGCGTACCCGCCAAATATTCTGGATCGTATTCGGGCTGCTTGTTTATTTGTTCATGTATAAAAAATGGGGAACAACGCCCCCTGCCTCCTGATGGAAATCCTGTTTGTCAGCCATAAATACCCGCCCGCTGTGGGCGGCATGGAAAAACAAAGTTTTGAGCTCATTCAGGGCATGAAACGGTACACCAAAGTACACAGCATCGTGTACGAAGGCGGCGAAAGCAAACTTCGTTTTTTTTGGATGCTGCGCAAAAGGATTCTGCAAACCTGCCGGGAAAACCCCGGCATCACCGCCATTCATTTCAACGACGGACTGATGGCGGCGATATGCGCCGGACACACCGGCTACGAACACCTGCTTCGGGCGGTGACCCTGCACGGACTGGAGGTCGTATTCCCCAATCGCGTGTATCAGCGGTTTATCCTGCCCCGTTTCAATCGCTTCGATCTGATTATTGCGGTCAGCCAGGCCACTGCGGAGGCCTGTGTGCAGCGCGGCTTGTCGCCTGAAAAAGTTGTGGTCATCCCCAATGGTGTGGATGCCGCGCTTGCAGAAACAGTAAAACGATCTGATTTTCAACAGTTTATGGCGACGAAATACAATCTGGATGTGCAAGGCCGCCACATCCTGGTTGCCATGGGCCGTTCGGTGCGCCGCAAGGGATTTTCCTGGTTTATTGAAAACGTGGTACCTAAACTGAAGGGCGATGTTGTTTTTTTAATGATCGGGCCATTCCAGCGGAAACCCGGCGGTTTTGAAATTTTTTTAAAATATTTACCCGCTTTTTTGCGCAATCAGATCGCCCTTTTTGCCGGATTCCCAACGGATGAAGCGATGATCCGGCAGTTGCTGGAGCGCCCGGAATTTCAGGATAAAGTCAGGCACCTCGGCAAACTGCCATTTGAAGACATCCGGCAAATCCTGGCCGCTTCGGATGCATTTGTAATGCCCAATATTCCCATCGAGGGCGACATGGAAGGCTTCGGACTGGTGTGCCTGGAAGCTTGTCTTTGCGGCGCTGCGTTATTTGCTTCCCGGATAGACGGCATCACAGAAGCCATTCACGATGGCAAAAACGGGGTATTGCTGCCAGCCGGTGATGTGGAAGCCTGGTCATCGGCTTTGAACGGGCAGATAGCAGGCCAGCCGGGTTTTGCCGTGCAGTCTGAAGTCGCCAGGCGCTATACGCTCGGCCATTTTAGCTGGAATAAAATGGCCGAGGCGTACAGAGACCAATTCATGCGGGCATTATTGCTTAGACAGCAGTAAATCAGAAAGTTTGTTGTTCACCAGTTTTTCGGAACGCACCAGAATAGTATCCATTTCATACTTACTCAGCCATCTCGACATCACAATATCCTGGTGGTATTGGGCTGCATTTTTTTTCTTATTTCTGTCAATCAATGCAAATTCGATGATGTCATCAGTGCAATAAGTTCGTTTCAACTTGTGGTACACATGATCGGTATGCCCGCTGAAGGGTGTTTTGAGCAGCGCAGTAAGCGGGTCTGTCAATTGGGAAGCCCGGTTTTTTGAAATTTTCTCTTCATTTTTATGATTATCGATGTTGTAGATCAAAACGAATTTAAACGAAACACTTTCCAGGAATTTTGCAAAACCAGCCGCTTCTGCCACACGTTCCGCAGCCTCTTTGGGGAGTTTTTTCATATTCGGTTTTTCGCGAATTCTATCGAGTGCCAACCGGACTTCAAACAAGGTAGTAAGGCCCATGTTTTCATAAGCCCCGCCATCCATGAACCTTCCGGTGCTATCACTGACTGAAACATTTGAATTCACAAAAGGGAACAATTGGCTGAGTCCTGCCGCTTCTGAAATACTCAGGGAGCGAAATGGATTTTCCCCGGCAGCCATTCCAATCACGTCCACGGCTGCAATAAATGGGTTGTAAAACTGCGTACAACTATCGATAATCAGCATATCTACAGGACTTAGAATACCTCTCCGGCCATCTTCTACGCGGGTGGTATTGGGGAAAAACAGGGGTAAATCTGTTTTCGGCTCTGGAATTGTATCACGTTCTGCCTGGCTATAGTATAAACGCAGAAAACTGGTATGTTTGAAATAGGTCTTGTAATTGTTCGCGCGCCCACCTATAGCGCCGGACAGCGCTTTCCCTACAGCGTCATTTTCTTCATCCTGATGTCGGTCTGTCCTGCTGTAATTACTGGTATAGAACAGGTTAATCAACGGTACACTTTGCCAGAAATCATAAAAAAAGATACCGGCGATAGCAGTGGAAATGTAGTTTCTCTTGAATATCTTCTGTAGATAAACGGCATCTTTCCGGTTTTGTCGAGCGTTTGTCCTGGATGAAGTATCCGTATTTTGGTAAATGTTGTCTATTTGGCCTGTTTGCAGCGCGTTGTCCCAAAGCGACAGCGTAACTGCAGCGCCGATCGAACCGCCGGAGACAGAACTGATGGCAAAACAATTGCGCCTGAATTGCCCCCCTGACTGGGCATCCAGTTCGGTAAGTACGGACGATGTCCATGCGCCGGATCTTGAACCTCCGCCCTCTGCGGCCACCAGGTAAAAAACAGGGTTTGTTTTCCCGGATGAAGTATCTGTCTGAAAACGGTCGTAAGCCCAGTGTAAAAAAAACTGTTCCAGATCCGAGCGTTTCAGGCAGCCTGCGGGTTGTATGCCGTTGTATTTGATTTGGAAGTGTTCTTTTCTGCCACTCATGGACACGGATAAAAGCAGGACAATAAACGCCAGGTTGCGCCGGAATTGGGTGACATTATGCAGAATCAAATCCCAGGTCTGGTAATAAAAAATAAACACAAACAGCAATACGGCAACCGGGCCTGCTATCTGGGAGAACCGCTCGTCGGTGGTAAAGTATTTCTGGTTGAGCATTATAAAAAAGCAAATACTCAAGACGTAAGAAGTGTAGCGGACAAGGTCAAAATACTGGTCCAGTTTTTTAAATGGCGGTTTTCCCGATTCCGCAGCGGCTTCTTTCGCTATTTCATTTTCTTTCCAGAGGCACTTGCTGGCAAAATACCAGAAGTGGGTGAGTAAAATCGTTGGAATAAAAATAAAACCTCCAATGATGATATACCGGAAAACCGTAACCTGCCCTAGTTCATGGTAGAAATAAAACAAGATAACGGCTATCAGAACAGAAAAGGTGAACAAAACCAGCCGAATCCAGAAACGTTTGATCAATTGCTTTAACGAAATGTTCTCTCTGGTGCGGGGTTTCAGAAGAATAACCAAAACCAGATAGAGTAAAACGGCAACGATAAAAACGCTACCCGGATGGGTGGTCAGATAATCCGAAACCTTTGTCGTGGGTATTTCCGGGTTGTTTTGATCATAGTCATAATCCCGGATCAGGGATAAACAAAGCCCTGTGTTCACCAGTAAAACAGGCATGGACGCTATAACCGCTACCCACCAAAGTCCGTTGGGCAGGTTATAATGCACTTCGTAACTTCTATCCCGGCGGTCGCCAAATAATTTAGTGATCCAGCCCCTCAGTCGTTTAGGCTTGTGCCAAAAAACATAAGACAGCCATAGCACCACCAGTCCATTGCTGCTGAATGCCAAAAAAAAATCGCTGAAGGAATAGGAATGCACCTTGATATCGATGGCAAAAGAGGTGAAAAAGTGCTGCACCTTGTCAACCTTGGCAAGCAGGAAGGCCAGGACGATACATAAAATGATCTCTTTCAGGTGCCATCGAAACGTTTTGGCAGATAACTGGATCGTTTCTTTTTCCGGTTTGATCAGCACCTGATGTACCCAGGCTCTGAATTCTTTGGCATTGTAAACGATTGTTTTCCAATGGTCGTCCAGCCATTCGTTGAGTTGGGTTGTGGGTTTATTTGTCGTCATCATAAAAGTGGAAGTGGTTTAAATACATACATATATGCGCCAATAGCTCGTTTCGTAACCACTAATTTACGAATTTCTGAAAATGCCGGTGTAAGACGCCGGTCAGGCGCGCTACTTTTTCTGCTAAAATCCTCACATTTCGGAAATTATCCTCCAATGTTTTTTACCTTTGCATCCCGAAATGAAAGAACGACTTGTCAGGTTTTTTGTATTCGGATATGCCGGAAACGGGTCAATCGACCCGTTTCCGGCATTTTTTTGCCTTTCTATCAGACCTTTAAGGGTCGAGGCAATGCTCCCCCTCACCTCTCACCCTCTCACTTCTCACTTCTTTTGAAAGACAGTAGCATACAATCCATTCTCATCATTGGCTCCGGCCCTATCATCATCGGCCAGGCCTGCGAATTCGATTATGCCGGCTCCCAGGCCAGCCGCTCCCTGCGCGAAGAAGGTATCCAGGTCGCCCTGATCAATTCCAATCCGGCAACAATCATGACCGACGCAGTGACGGCTGATTATATTTACCTGCATCCGCTTACCCCCGAAAGTGTCGAGGCTATTTTGAAAAAACACCAGGATGATCCCGATTTGCCGACGCTGGATGCCGTGTTGCCTACCATGGGTGGGCAGACGGCGCTGAACCTCGCCATCGAGTGTGAAAAAATGGGCATTTGGGAACAATACAATTGCCGCATGATCGGCGTGGATACTGCCGCCATCGAAACCACTGAAAACCGCGAAGCCTTCAAAAAACTCGTGGTCGACCTCGGGCTTTCCGTAGCCCCATCTTTTATCGCCAATTCCTACCTGGAGGGTAAAGAGGCGGCGCAAAAGATTGGTTTTCCGTTAGTTATCCGTCCTTCTTACACCCTCGGCGGTACGGGCGGCGGTTTTTGTATGAAAGAAGAAGAGTTCGATGAAGCGCTCAAAAACGGCCTGAATGCCTCGCCCACCCACGAAGTGCTGGTGGAAAAAGCGGTGCTGGGCTGGAAGGAATTCGAATTGGAACTGCTGCGCGATAAACTGGACAACGTCGTCATCATCTGCACCGTCGAAAACCTCGACCCGATGGGTATTCACACCGGCGACAGCATTACGGTAGCGCCTGCCATGACCCTGTCGGATACGGCATACCAGGATATGCGCAATCAGGCGATCCTGATTATGCGCTCCCTGGGCAATTTTGCCGGCGGCTGCAATGTGCAATTTGCCCAAAACCCTGAAAATGAAAAACTGATCGCCGTCGAGGTGAACCCGCGGGTGTCGCGCTCTTCGGCCCTGGCATCCAAAGCGACCGGCTATCCGATTGCCAAAATTGCTGCCAAACTGGCCATCGGATACACGCTGGACGAGCTGAAAAACCAGATCACCAAAACCACTTCGGCGTACTTTGAACCGACGCTGGATTATGTGATCGTCAAAATGCCGCGCTGGAATTTCGACAAATTTCACGGCGCCGACCACCGGCTCGGACTGCAAATGAAATCTGTGGGCGAAGTAATGGCCATCGGGCGATGCTTCAATGAAGCCCTGCAAAAAGCCTGTCAGAGCCAGGAAAACAACCGCACCGGACTGGGCGCCGACAAAAAAGAATGGCTGCGCACGGACGACATTATGGAGCGCCTGGAAAAAGTGAGCGACGACCGGATTTACCGCGTGAAAGATGCCCTGCGCCTGGGTATTCCTTCCAAAACGGTGCAGAAATTCACCGGCATTGATTCCTGGTTCATCGGCCAGATCAAAAACCTGGTGAAAATGGAAGAGCAACTGCTGCGCTTCAACGTGCCGGAAGATATCCCGACCGATTTTTTTATCGAACTGAAAAAGAACGGATATTCGGACGCCCAGATCGCCTGGATGCTGCGCATCGACGAGAAATTCGTGACTATCGAGCGCAAGCGGCGCGGCATTCGCCGGGTGTACAAAATGGTGGATACCTGCGCTGCCGAGTTTGAAAGCAAAACCAATTATTTCTATTCCACTTTCGATGACAAGAATGAAAGCATCGTGACGGATAAGAAAAAAATAGTGGTGCTCGGTTCCGGCCCCAACCGCATCGGGCAGGGCATCGAGTTCGACTATTGCTGTGTACACGGCGTTTTGGCAGCCAAAGAGGTTGGTTATGAGGCGATTATGGTGAACTGTAACCCCGAAACGGTTTCAACCGATTTTGATGTTGCCGACAAACTCTACTTCGAGCCGGTGTACTGGGAACACCTGGAAGAAATTCTGGAACTGGAAAAGCCGGAAGGCGTCATCGTGCAACTCGGCGGACAAACCGCGCTGAAACTCGCCGAACACCTGCACAAAAAAGGCTGGAACATCATCGG
>JALHMA010000116.1 GCA_022844265.1 Saprospiraceae bacterium
ATCGGCTTTACTTCCTGCAATCATCAATAGTGGCTGGTTGATCAAATCCATATTGGTGCTTGCGTCGAAGGTCATCAAGTCCATCAGGCTGCTCAAGGTGTATCTTCCACTGGAGTTCGGATGCGCATGTGTTCTGTTGTAGTATATATACCCTTCTCTGTACAAGTCGAATGGGAGTTTTGCAATTTGCTCATCCGTTAACGGGGTTGTACTATTGTTGGCATACAAAACTTCGCCTCCGGCTGCTTCTAATGCCCGTGCGTCGGAGGCCTGCTTTAAACGTTCCTGAATGGTTGAAAACTGTGAATTCATAAAACCGTTGCGCCGCACGACGCCTGAATTGAACATGCTTACGGTGGCAATTGCTTTGAACCGTTTGTCTGCCTGGGCAGCCTTTAAAGAATAACCGCCGCCGCCACAAATACCGAGTAACCCCAGATTTGCAGTATCGACACCTTTGTATTGGGAAATAAAATCACCCATGGCATAAATATCTTCGATCCGGTTGGCCGGTTTGTCGACATTACGGGGCATACCTCCACTGCCACCCTGGTATGCTGCATCTGCTGTAATGGTGATATAACCTTGCTCCGCTAAACGCTGTGCATACAAACCTGCGACCTGTTCTTTGACGCCACCGTTGGGGTGAGCGATTACAATAGCCGGATATTTTTGGGCACCGTTGTAGTTCGGTGGCGTATAAACGTTTGCTGCTATAGTAATGTCTTTTATCCTGTAGGTAACAGGATGAATGTTCACCTTGCCTTTTACATTTTCGGTAATGGCCCCTTCATAGACCAGGGTAAAAGGGTTTTGCTGAGGCGCCTTTTGAGCCGGTTGTGCATTTGCAATATCTATGAATAACATGGATAATGCGATGGATGTTATTTTTTTCATAGTGCAAAGGTCTTGGCATTATGGGGCCTGATTGTTATACAGATTACGTTTTTGCCTACCAATATCACTTAACCTAATGCTTCTTCGCCTCGGCGGCTTTTTCAATTACATCCAATCTTGCCTTTTTGGGGTCTGGAATACCAATTGCCGAACCATCGGGCTTGATTTCGAGTAATTCATCCTTTTCATGGCTGAAAGTGGGCCATTCCGGCAGTCCCTTGCCATTGGGGTTGCCCGTCTTGGCAAAATTCGCCCAATAGGTATTCATCAACCTGGCTACTTCCTGATCACTGGGCGTCGCAGCAGCCCCGTTTCGGCTACTAAGATTGTTGAACACATAAGGAATTTCGGATGCGTGCGCAGCACCAAACCGCATCCGCTCCCGCATTGAAGGGGATACATAGGAAAAAAGATAGATATAAGATGGAGCGCCCTTGGCGGCGAAGGCCCTTGCGGTGAGCCGGGCAGGTTCTGCCCATACATAATCTGTGTTGACCATCGTGAGCATTTCTGCAAATTCGGTAGTCCCGTCAGGATCGTATGCCTTTTTAACTTCGTCCCGAAAGTCCCCGAAAAAGGCCAGCAGTTCTTCCTTTGAACTGCCATTGACGAAGCCGGCGGGCACTTCCGCACTGTTCGAGCCGATAATCAGCGGCACTTTCGGCTGGCGCCCTGCCTCGTAGGCGCTTTCGGCGGTCTCTACCACCAGCTTGCCGTCGAGGATTGGCCCCGAGTAGATAGGCGGGCCACCACGTCCGTCGCTTTCATTGCCGCCATCCACGATTTCCACTACGCTGAGGGCACGCAGTTTGGCTAATGCAGCCGCATCCGTGCCTTGAATCTTGTGCCTTTTGGCGTAGTTCACACCGATGGTCTCTGCCGACACCGGGTAATTGGCATCCACGCTATCCTTGCTAATAGGACGCCCGGTGAGCACACCATCCCGGCCACCGCCGGATTCAATAATGGCCTTTTGAAATAGACCTTGTGCCGACGGTATGGTCAGGAGGGAATGCACCGAGACACCTCCGGCCGACTCGCCGAAGATGGTCACGTTTTTCGGATTACCTCCGAATGCGGCGATGTTCTGCTGTACCCATTGGAGGGCGGCTATCTGGTCCATGTAGGCGTAGCTGCCCTTCGGCTCGTCCGGATGTTCGTCGCTCAATGTAGGGAATGCAAAATGACCGAGCCGCCCTAAGCGATAGTTGAAAGTGACAAGGATGACGCCCTGCCTGGCGAACTTTTCGCCCGAAAAATCAGGCTGCGAGCCACTACCGAATACAAACGCGCCACCATGAATCCACACCATGACCGGCAATTTTGCCTTCTTTTTGGCGTTGGCAGGTTTCCATATATTGAGAAACAGGCAATCTTCCGATGAATTTTCAGCAATCTTCGTACTGTCCCGTGGCCAGGTTGCGCAAGCACAATTTGCTCCGAATTTGCCGGCATCCAGTTCGCCTTGCCAGGCAGGCACAGGCTGCGTCGGTCGCCAGCGAAACGCGCCGACCGGGGCTGCGGCGTATGGAATGCCTTTGAAACTGAAGACATCTCCTTCAGTCACGCCTCGCACGATTCCAGAAGCCGTGCGAACCTTCGGCGCTACCGGTTGGGCATGCAAGACACATGCAGTAAGTAATATAAATGCTAATGCTAACTTTTTCATCCTAATAACTTTTACCTGATTGCCGTTTTTGTGGTGCGTAATCTTTGCAGTGTAAAGGTCTTGGCTATTATTTGCCTGCATGGTATACGGATTACGGATTCATCTACCAATATTCCTGATCCGGGCACGTTTATCGGGTAACCGATGAAGGAAGCGGTAACTTTGAATCGTTAAAACAATCGTGATATGGATAATTTCAGGCGTTTTGAAACGATCAGCCAGTACAACGACTTCAACAACTGCGAAACGCTCCACCCGCTGGTGAGCGTAATCGATATGTCCGGGGCAAACCCCAGGCAGGCTTCCAATATGTATTTCGGATTTTACACGGTCTTTCTGAAAGAGGTCAACTGCGGTGACCTGCGGTATGGAAAAAACACCTATGATTACCAGGAAGGTACGCTGGTATTCATTGCACCCGGACAGGTGGTTACCGTTGAAAATAGCGGAGAGGTGTATCAACCGAAAGGCCATGTGCTGGTCTTTCATCCCGATCTGATTCATGGTACGCCACTCGGGCGGCATATTCAGGACTATACGTTCTTCGGTTATCAATCGAACGAAGCCCTTCATTTATCGGAGCGGGAAAGGAAAATTGTACTGGATTGTTTCTCGAAAATTGAATACGAACTGGAACATGCCATCGATAAGCACAGCAAAAGATTGATTGCCTCCAATATCGAGTTGCTATTGAACTATTGCGTGCGGTTTTACGACCGCCAGTTTATTACCCGTGAGAACGTACACAATAGCGTTTTAGAGCGCTTTGAGCACTTGTTAAATGCGTATTTTCATTCTGATACGCCACAAATAGTTGGCTTGCCTTCGGTTGCCTATTGTGCAAAAGAACTCAACCTGTCCGCCAACTACTTCGGCGATCTGGTGAAAAAAGAAACCGGAAAATCTGCACAGGAGTACATACAAATGAAAGTAATCGAAGTGGCGAAAGAGAAAATATTCGACCCCAGTAAATCAATCAGCCAGATTGCCTACGAGTTGGGGTTTAAGTATGCGCAGCATTTTTCCCGTTTTTTCAAACAGCAGGTCGGGCAATCCCCGAATGAGTACAGGATGCTATATGCACTTCGCACTGACGACTTAGGACTGACGACTTCGCACTGACGACTTCGGACTAATTTCAATTCTTCGCCGTAAAATCATACTTCAGCCCCCAGTACTCTTTCAGCACCATTTTCACAGAACCTACCGAAACGGGCGACTCGATCAAAATCGGGATGCGGTTCTGATCGTCTGAAACCCAAACGGTCATTTTGGCATCTTCTTTAAAAACGGTACCGGCGATGACGGAGGGTTGAAATTTCAGGGTATTGTAGCGGCCCATGCCGTGTACTTTTTTGCGTTCCTTACCCATGTATTTCATTTTCAGGGGGTATTCTTCCTTGTCCATAAAAATCCGGAACGGCACGGTATAGCCCACCTGCTGATTAGCGAAGTCGATATTCCGCAAATTATACAGGCTGGAAAGCACGTCGTGCACGCAGTCCTGCACACTGTGTTCCGTTTTGGTTTCGGCAGCGCCGCGTTTGTCGGCCCGCCAGACGGTCATTTTCCGGTTGGCCTGGTTGAAGGAAATTTTTTCAAAAATATGGTAATTGCCCTCATTAACGCTGCGCTCGGAGTAGTTGGGCATCAGGGAGTTGCGATCCACCCAGGAATCGTATTCGTCTTTGACAGAGAAAAACCACTCGTAGGAATTATAGGTTTCCCCCTTGGCCTGGTAGTGGTATTGCGCGCCTTCGTCGAAGACCTTGAAGGTCACCTCGCCGGCGGCCAGCCAGACAAAATTCCAGTTGTAGAAAATTTTGTAGGTGAGTTTTTCGCCGTGCTGAAATGTGTTGTTGGTGTTGCTGCAAGGCTCCCAATTGGTAGCAACCTGCTCCTCGACAACGGGCTGGTGGTGGGCAGTAGTAAAGGCCATCAAAAGCAGGCCGGAGAAAAGCAGGACGATTTTAGTCGTCTTCATATCCAAGTGTTTTGGTGATGCTGACGTGAAACAAAGAAAAAGTACCAACTAACGCTGGCAAAATCAGGTTTATTATCCATAAAACGAAAGTGGCTGCCAGGCTGCTAATCTCGTTTCCGCCAAAATAAGCCCAGACAAAAACGGCCAAATTACCCCGCACCAGCAGTCCGGCAATGGCAGGCAGTGGCACCACGGTCTGAAGCAGGTAAATGGTGGCTACACCGGCATAAGCGCCCCAAAAGCCCGTTTTTATAGAGAAAAAGTACAATAACAAGACGTATTGGGTAGAATAAATCAGGTAGCGTGCTGCCGACCAAAACAGGATAAGCAGCAGGTCGCGGCGCTGAAATTGTTCCAGCATCACCACATCCCGCACATAAGGTTTTAGCCGCCGCAGCAGTGGAATGTGCCTCGCAATCGACACCATACTGCGGATGTTAAAGAAGATATAATACAACAGGCCCAATCCCAGGAGGACACAAACGGCTGCGCGCCACAAGTCGGGTTGATTCCATTGTAAATAATGCCCTGCAAACCAGAGTCCGCCCAGGGCGCCGCCGGTGAGCAAAACAATATATTGTGCAATACCGCCCACCGCATTGACGATCAAAGATTTCCAATGGTTTTCGGGGCGTACGAACAAGAGCCTCCCTGCATATTCGCCTACCCGGTTGGGCGTGAACAAGGCAAAACTTATGCCCGCCAGCACGGCAAAAAAAGCCTTTTTTAAGGAAATGGGATCATGGCGCCGCAGCAAAGGATACCACTTTAAGGTCTCGATCAGCCAGTTGAGCGGCATCAGCGCACATACGACGGCAAGATAAAGCCAGTTGGCTGCGCGCAGTTGTTGCAGAAATACGGCATAGATATCAGCGAGGTTATCCCTGGATTGCAACTCGAAATACAAAACGGCAAGCAGGACAACAACAACCGCCACCTTGAAAGCGATATTCATCTGCTTCCGGCTCAAAAAGGGCTTTTTTGCTACCCTTACATCCGAAGGAGGGGCTGACATACTTAAGTAGTTATCCGCTATTAGTTATTGGTTATCAGTGTTGGATATGTGCGGGGTCGTAAGACCCGCGCACGGCAGTAAAGAACTTAAATAAAAAGGCAGCAGTTTTTAATGTAAGACATTTACGAGAGGCATCGAATCCGGCTAACAAAAGGGGCAGCGCCCCGATGATATTTGTAGCATGAAGTGATGAATATGGTCGGAGGGGCAGCGCCCCGGTAATATCACCGGGGCGCTGCCCCTCCATTCCTGGGTCAACTGAAAAATGCTACAAATATTACCGGGGCGCTGCCCCTTTGTCAACTAGCCCTGAACGTCCGATTTTACACAATTGTCTCACATTAGAAATTGCTGCCCTTTTATAAGCCACAGGTTGAAAAAAAATGGGCAACCCTCCACCGGAGAATTGCCCATCGGGTTTATCTAAAAACTACTGATTAATAACCAGCATCTTTATTACCTTTAAAAGTGCCTTTACCGGCTTCGCGGCCTTCAGGGCGTGGCATTTCCACTTGATCTTTCGCTACGGTAAATTCAACGCGGCGGTTGCTGCCGTTAGAACCGGTTACCGGAATCAGCGGAGAACCTTCGCCAGTCCAGTTCAGAATCAGCCGTTCGCGGGCGATACCATGCTGAGATACCAGAAACTCGATGGCAGATTTTGCGCGGTTGTAAGACAATACATTGTTGTATTTCTCGGATCCGCGGCTGTCCGTATGACCGGTCACTGCAATTTTGAGATCAGGGTTTTGTTTCAGCACACTGGCCACCTGGTAGATTTTTTCGTATTCGCTGTAACGAACAGTGTAGTTGTTGTCTCCAAAATAAATCATAGGAAGGAACCAGTTGCTCAGGCCCGGTTGTGTAGGCAATTTAAAATTGGCCAATTTGGCATCAACGATATCGTTCACCTGCTTTTCTGTGGTGTACTTAGGCGTGCCTTGTGCCACACCGTCCATGTTTACGGAATAGCCTGGAGGAGAAAAAGGTTCTTTGTCTTTGTAGTCGGCCACTTTATCGCCGTCGCTGTCGAGGGTTACACCTTTCGAGTCAACACGGGCGCCTGCAGGGCTGTTGTCTTCATCGTCGATGGCGTCGATGATACCGTCACCGTCCGTATCGGTCGGATCATAGATCGGACGAGCTTCCAGCGCTACAATAGCTTCTGTTACGCCGGCCAATGGGTTGCTCCAGTACAGTGGTTCCACTTTTGCCATACCGTCTTTGGTTTTTCCGCCGATGTTGAAGTTCAGGCGAAGATTCGGGTAGTGCAGGTTGTCGCGGTAAGAAGTCTGGTTGTAATTCACGTTGGCTTCACCGTCCAGGCGGTCTGCATTGTTGCCAAAAACGGAAGTTACACTGTACTCAATGGCTACATTGAACTTCGGGCTTACCCGGAAGCCGAGCGAGCCACCGAAATCGATGTAAGGCGCCGTTTCGGAATAATCACCGCTGGAAGGTGTAATGGTTGGGATATTTTCGAAATTCACTTTGAAATTCGAAACGCCCAGTCCGGCGAAACCTTGCAACAGCACTTTGCGATTGGGTTTGTCAAAACGAATGTTGTTCAACGCAGCCACTACTTGAGCGCCGCCGCCGATCCAGGTAACATCGGAAGCGCGGGTGTCGCCTGCGCCTGAGCCACCTTCGCTTTTGGTTTTAGCAAACATCGTGTTCACACGAACCGAGAAAACATGGTCGATGGATTTACGGAGATGAAGACCACCGCCAAAACCTAATTTGGAATCCAGGTCACCAGCCAGGAAAGGCACACCTAAGTGAATGCCAACTTCTACCTGATCTTTAGGAGTGAAAGATCGATACGTTCCGCCAGTGGTCGTAACTTCTCCCGGAGTCTGCGCATTAATCCCTATATGCGCAGCGATGAGGAGTAATACAAAAAATAATTTTCTAACCTTCATAGGGTTGTTGATTTTTGAATGAGTGAATGTTAACAGCTAAGGTTTAATCGTGTGTTCTGGACAATTTAACAGAGAAACGGCGGGATATTTTATCTTGTAAAATAGATTAAAGCACAAAAAGGTTTTAAATTCCGAGTTTTTTTAGGGCCAAATATAAGGCACGCGATGAAATTTTATTTGGTGTAGCGTTATTTTTTATAACATCTTCCAGCGATTGACGAATAATGGCTGAAGTATCGCCAAAAATAGCAGCATCCGTCATACGCGCTTCCGGCTGCATTAGATAGGCAAAAACCCGTGCCATTCCACAGTTTGCCACAAAATCGGGAATTACTGCCGTATTTTCATCCGCATAACTGGCCGTCGGCCCGAAAAACACCTCATCATCTACAAAAGGTACATTTGCGCCACAGGCAATTACTTCCACGCCACCGGATAAAAGACTGTCAACCTGCCGACGGGTCACTAATTTCGAGGCAGCGCCCGGAATAAAAATTTGTGCGCCCATTTCCCAGATACGCTGATTCACTTCTTCAAAGGGCAACAAATTTTCACTAGCAAGTTTGTTGCCATTTTTGTTCATAAACAAATTTTTTATTTCAGCCAGGCTAAATCCCTCCGGCGCCAGCAAGCCGCCATCGCGGTCGATGATGCCAATGATCCGCACGCCTTCTTTGGCTAGATAACAAGCCGCTGCCGAGGCCACATTGCCCCAACCCTGGATAATTGCCGTTTTGCCGGACGCCTTGCTTTGGTGAAACAAGTCGTAAAAATGCAGCACAGATTCGGCTACCCCGTAACCTGTAATCAGGTCGGCCACGGCATATTTACTCGGGCCGCCTTCAGGGACATATTGCGGGTCTTCCACTATTTTCGTGCAACCGTAGCGGAGCTGTCCGATCAGGTTAATCTGCTGGCCTTCTGTGGGTTTCAGGTGGCCGCGAACGATCCCTTCCTGCGGATGCCACAGCCCTAAATCCTCCGTAATCGGCACAACGTCTTTTATTTCGTCGACATTCAGGTCACCGCCGGTACCATAATAATTTTTCAGGAGCGGAAGTACTGCCTGGTACCAGCGTTGCAACACCTCCAGTCGTTTGGGGTGGTTCGGGTCAAAATCGATGCCGCTTTTGGCGCCGCCGATGGCAGGCCCGCAGACGCTGAATTTGATTTCCATCACTTTGGCAAGCGAAATCACTTCTTCCCGCGTGAGTCCTTTGCGCATCCGGGTACCGCCGCCGGCAGCGCCATTGCGCAACGAATTGATCACAACCCAGCCTTTGGCGTCGGTTTCCGTATCGTTCCATTCAAAAACGATTTCCGGCTTTTTTTCTTTGTATTTGGTTAGTAAAACGTCCATTTTATACTATAACTTGGTGTGGTGAAGGCAAAAATTTCGCAAAAGTAGAAAAAACTGAGGTAGTTAACGGTTATTAGTTATCGGTTATCAGTGTTCATAATCAGGCATTTACAAAGAATTTGGCCAAAACTAATTTTGCACACCTACTTACTTACATACCTTTGGCCGAGCGTTTTTGGTTTACAAAGCTTTGCTGGTTAATTCGTGTATAATGTATGGTGTTTAGTGTTTGGGGGTCTTCGCCCAAGCCACCCACTGTTGCCAAAGGCGAAGACCCCCAAACACTAAACACTAAACACTAAACACCATACACGAACCAACTATCAAACCGCTTCATGCCATCCAACTTACAAACCCACCCTCATGCTTCAAAACTGGCTGAAACCCCTTCCTGCTTCCTTTTTTAAATGGGCAGACCTTTTACCTGATACTGCCCTGGGCCGGCATATCGTGCCTTTCCGGGGCGATTTTCCCGATTTGAAGAAAGTGCAGGTCGCGCTCATCGGCATTGGTGATAAAGAGGCCAATGCTGTGCGGGCGGCCTTGTATAAAACGGCGGCGGGTTTTCCCCAAACGGCGGTAGCCGACCTGGGCAACCTCCGCAAAACCGATATTGCGCAGCTGATACCCGTGGTGTATGAACTCCTGAGCGGACGGGTGCTGCCCATCATACTGGCATCCTCGGATACACTGGCAAGGGCGCAGTTTCTGGCGTATCAGGATACCAAAGCCCTGGTCAATTTGGCGGTTGTGGACGAGCGCTGCCGTTTTGGCCACCCGGACGATGTATATACCCATTTGCTGTCGCCGCGACATCCTTTGCTGTTCCATTTTGCTGCCGTAGGCGTGCAGGTGCATCAGACGGCGCCTGCTACATTCGATTTTTTTACAAAAAACAACTTTGATGTAGTGCGTCTGGGCAAATCGAGGGCTGCCATAGAAGAAACCGAACCTGTTTTGCGCGACGCCGATTTGCTGACTTTTCACCTGGGCGCCCTCAAACAAAGCGACGCACCGGGGGTACACGAGGCTTCTCCATCGGGCTATTTTGCAGAGGAGGCCTGCCAACTCTGCCGTTATGCGGGCATGAGCGACAAACTGACTTCTTTTGGCATCTACGGGTACAATGCCTCCCTCGACCACGAAGGCCAGACAGCCCAGGTGGCCAGCCAGATGATCTGGTATTTTCTGGAGGGCTTTTTTAACCGGAAAAAAGATTACCCCGTCTCCACTGCCGGACTGACGGAATATGTAGTTGAGTTCCGGCAATTGAACTACCAACTCACCTTCTGGAAAAGTGTCAAAACCGGCCGCTGGTGGATGCAGGTGCCTGTGCCGACCCGAAAAAAACACGAACGGCACCGCCTTATACCTTGTTCTTACCAGGACTATCAGGCGGCCTGCCGCGAGGAACTGCCTGAACGACTGATGCAGGCATTGCACCGGTTTGGGTGAGGGGGCGCTTAATTATGAAGACTAATGCAATATCACACAAGTTTTTGAGTATTCGAGTATGCGAGAATTTGAGTATAAATGATTCGTTATCAGTCAGATACTCGAATACTCAAATCTTCAGATACTCAAAAAAATTGGACGACTAAGTACTAATTACCAATAACTCATAACGGATAACTACTTATGATCCTGTGAACGTATCTTTGTACCCATAGCAGCGCACACCACTTTTAATACTGAATTAAACAAAAACACGCTCAGTAGCGTATGCTTATGTCTCATGGCTGATGTTATTCAATTATTACCCGACAGTGTAGCCAACCAGATAGCGGCAGGCGAGGTCGTACAGCGCCCTGCCTCCGTTGTGAAAGAACTGCTTGAAAATGCGATAGATGCAGGCGCTACACAGATTAAACTGATCGTTCGGGATGCCGGCAAAACACTCATACAAGTCATCGACAATGGCTGCGGCATGTCGGAGACAGATGCCCGTATGAGTTTTGAGCGCCATGCAACATCCAAAATCCGCGAGTCGAAAGACCTTTTTTCTATTAACACGATGGGGTTTCGGGGCGAAGCGCTGGCCTCCATTGCAGCGGTGGCACAGGTCGAACTCCGCACCCGCCGGGCCACCGACGAACTGGGCGTGCGGATTGTTATCGAAGATTCGACCGTCAAAGTGCAGGAGGCCTGCCAGGCGCCCACAGGCACCAGTATTTCGGTTAAAAATCTTTTTTACAATGTACCCGCACGGCGCAATTTTTTGAAAGCCGACCCCGTGGAAATGCGCCACGTACTCGATGAGTTTCAGCGGATAGCCCTGGCCAATGCGGATGTGTTCTTTTCCATGCACCACAACGAGCAGGAAATTTTTCACCTGCCGGTAGGCAACCTGCGTCAGCGGATTGTCAAAATTCTGGGTGAAGCCACCAATAAAAAACTGGTGCCGGTACAGGAAGAGACCGATATTTTGAAAATCAGCGGCTTCGTTGCCAAACCCGATTATTTCAAAAAATCGCGCGGCGAACAGTTTTTTTTCGTCAACAAACGATTTATCAAAAGCAATTACCTGCAACACGCAGTGGTGAGCGCTTACGAAGAAATGCTTCCGGCAGATACCTATCCCTTGTTTGTACTGTTTCTGGAAATCAACCCGGCGCGTATCGACATCAATGTGCATCCAACCAAACAGGAAATCAAGTTTGATGACGAAAAACTGGTGTACAACTACCTGAAAGTAACCGTTCGCCACGCTCTCGGCACCCACAATATTACTCCAACGCTCGACTTCGAGCAGGAACCCGCTTTCCAGGCACGTCCCGTTAAATTGTCCGACCTGAATCCCGCGAAAGACCGCTTCGGTTCTGTAGAAAATTACAACCGCCAGACGCCTGCTCCCCTGGACGCCGGACGCCAGCAGGACAACCTGCGCAAC
Source organism: Saprospiraceae bacterium (assembly GCA_022844265.1). Classification (GTDB taxonomy): domain Bacteria; phylum Bacteroidota; class Bacteroidia; order Chitinophagales; family Saprospiraceae; genus M3007. The sequence continues at coordinate 11,738 of JALHMA010000116.1, forward strand.
TGGCAACGCTTGTACGAGGGACTTCAACTGGTGGAAAAAAGCGATGCAGCGGCAGGCCCGACAGACGAAGAAGACGCCATGACCCTGGCAGCCATTTTAGGCCAAAAACCTTTCTACGAGGTGCAACCCGGTATCGAAATTGCATCTATGGACGATGAAAGCGGGTCTTTTTCAAAAGGACAAAAAGCGCCGTATCAGATTCATGGTCAATACATTGTAAGTCATATCAAATCCGGTTTTTTGCTGATCGACCAGCAAACAGCCAGCGAAAGAATCCTGTACGAACGTTACCTGGAAGCATTGGGCAACGAACCTGTGGCCACTCAGAAAGCCATGTTTCCCACCACCCTCGAACTGGCCCCGGCTGATGCTGCCTTGCTGCGCGACTTGCTGGATGATGTGAACCGTTTGGGATTCGAGATCACAGCATTTGGCGGCAATTCATTTGCCGTGCATGGTACGCCGGCCAACTTGTCCGGAGGCCAGTCGGAAGCAGTGCTGATCGAACAGGTGTTGACGCAATACAAGTCGAACCTGGACCTCGACCTGGGCACTTTGGACAACCTGGCCCGATCCATGGCGCGCAGCGCAGCCTTGCGCCGGGGACAGATCCTTTCTGTTGCGGCCATGCAGGATTTGATCGACCAGTTATTTGCCTGTTCGGCGCCCTATACCGGCCCGACCGGGCGCAAGTGTTTTATTACCTTTGAATTAGACGAACTTCAAAAGAGATTTAACCCATAAACGGGTATCAACCTATGTTTTATCAGCCATTCACCGGCGTTGTCCGGCACTTGATTATTCTGAATGTTTTAGTGTTCATCGGCAGTTATGTGGTGCTGGGGCAGGAATCTTTCCCACGCCTGATGGAAGGTGATGCCGGTGGTTTGGGGCGACTTTACCTGGCGGCATTTATGCCGGGATCGCAATATTTCCAGCCCTTCCAACTGGCGACACACATGTTTATGCACGGCGACATCATGCACCTGGCATTTAATATGTTATCGCTCTATATTTTTGGCCCGATGGTGGAAGCGGTATGGGGGCACAAACGTTTTTTACTGTACTACCTGATTTGTGGCGTGGGGTCGTATATGCTGCACCTCGGCGTGCAGTTCTGGGAACTGGATCGCGCCGGCATCGATCCCAGCAGCTGGAATGTGCCCATGCTGGGCGCCTCGGGTGCTATTTTTGGTATATATGTCGCTTTTGGCTCCCTGTTTCCAAACCAAGTGATTAGTTTGTTGTTCCCGCCTATATCCCTGAAAGCCAAGTACTTCGTTATCATCATGGCAGGCCTTGAACTTTTTTACGGCGTGCGGGGCTATTCTACCGGTATTGCGCATTTTGCACACCTGGGCGGCGCGCTGTTTGGTTTTATCATGATTTTGATCTGGAGCAGGGGAAGACTTAGATAACTAATAACTACACAACAACTCAGAAATGGCAGTATTCGGCTCCATTTGGGACGACATCAAATATTCCTTCAGGATGGGCAACATGGTAACCCGGTTGGCTATCCTCAACTTTGGCATATTTGTAGCAGTTAACCTGGTTAAACTGACGCTCTGGATTGCAAATAGCGGACATGGCATTCCCGATTACTTCGACGACGGTTTGTATTTTTTCTGTATGCCGGGCCAATGGCAGACAGCCCTTTTTCATCCCTGGGGATTTTTTACTTCCATGTTCCTGCATGAGGACTTCTGGCATGTCGTCAACAACCTGATTTTTCTGTACCTGTTCGGCACGATTGCGAGCGACCTGATCGGCAATCGGCGGGTTTTCCCAATATATCTGATGGGCGGTCTGGTGGGCAATGTGCTGTTTCTGGTTTCTGATTTCTGGATGCACTACCCGGTGCCTTTTGCCCTGGGCGCTTCCGGCGCTGTAATGGCCCTGGCAGGCGCCGTCCTGATTCTGGCGCCCGACTACCGGGTAATGCTGCTGCTGCTGGGTCAGGTAAAACTAAAATACATCGTGCTGGTGATGATCCTGCTGGATATGGTCGGTATTGCACACAACAGCAATAGCGGAGGGCATATCGCCCACCTCGGCGGCTTTGCCTTCGGCATTTTTTTCGTCTACCAACTGCGCGACGGCAAAGACCTGGCAGTGCCTGTCAACCGGCTGCTCGACAAGATCAGCGGTTGGTTTTCATCCGCCAAACGCAATCCGGCAGCGCCCAAACGCCGCCCGCAACCGGCCATGAAAGCAACTTTCGGCGGCGCCAAAGGCAACCGGGCTTCCGATTCAAACGACCTCAGTTTTCAGGAAAAACTAGATGCCATCTTAGATAAAATCAAACAACAGGGCTACGAAAATCTCACCGCGGAGGAAAAGGAATTTCTGTACGAAGCCAGCAAGAAATAAATTGGTTATCAGTTATCCGTTATCAGTTATCCGTTATCAGGATTGTAACCTTTGGCATAAGCAGATCATTTAGCCAAAGGTTACAATCCTGATAACGAATAACGGATAACAAATAACTGATAACGAACACCGAACCTACGGACAGCGAAAATGAAAACTCTTTTCAGACATGCACTCAGGGTCATCAGTGCGATAGTGGTGACATTTACCCTGCTGTCTTATGCCTGTCCGTTGGTCAATCCTGCCGGGTTTGCATGGCTGGCCTTTTTCGGCACCGCGTTTCCCTGGCTGCTTTTGGGCAACGTAGCGCTGGCACTTTGGTGGGGCTGGCGACGCAATCGATTTGCATTCTATCATATTGGTATTATCCTGCTGGGCTGGCAGTTCGTGACCGGGTTCATCGGTTTTGATTTCGGAAAAGACACGATTCCGGAAAGCGCGCTGACGGTCGCTACCCATAACATCGGTGAAATGTTCAGCGATGGCAAGATAACCGATGCGATGTACGAAAAACGGGTAGCGGCTTACGCGCATTTTCTACAGGAAAACGGCAATCCCGACTTGTTTTGCACCCAGGAGACCAGTGGGAAATTTTACCGCCTGCTCGCCAAAAAAATGGGTTACGAACACACGTTTAACCTCAAAAAAGGCACCGTGATACTCAGCCGTTACCCGATTGAGGCCGGCGGCGATGTTCCTTTCGGTAAAACGGCAAATTCCACACTTTGGGCCGACATCCGCATTGATAATAAATTAGTGCGTCTGTACAACGTCCACCTGCAATCCAACAGGGTAACCCAGACGACCGAAAAGGTGATCGGTCAAGGGGAATTGGACGAAGAGGAGACCTGGCACGACATCAGCAACGTGCTGGACAAAGTGGGCAATGCCACCGGTGTCCGCACCGAACAAGCCCTGCGCCTGCGCGAACACATTGCCGCCTGCAAACACCCCGTTATCGTTTGTGGCGATTTCAACGACACGCCCAATTCTTATGTGTACGCCATGATGTCGGAAGGCCTCGACGACAC
>JALHMA010000117.1 GCA_022844265.1 Saprospiraceae bacterium
GACGAGGATAAAATTCCGGGCGCCGTCCTGTTTTACGCAGACGCTTTGTTCGTCGTCATTGAGCGTACCGATGCGCTTTACCCAAACAGGGTTACCTGCCGAGTTTGTTAAAGTGAGCAGCATATTATGCCCCGGGCCGTTAAACTCGTTTCCGGCGATAATATAACCCGCGTTGTTGGCGCAGTCTGTTGCTTTTTCAAACCAGGCGGCCGTTTCGCCCACGTCCTGCCCGATGATTTTACAAGGCTGGATGATATTACCGAAGTTGTCGAGCCGCACCAGTTGCATATCGCCGGCGGGGTTGAAAAAGCCGCTGGGATGGCTGACATTGCTCCCGAGCATCAGGTAGTCGCCATTGTTGGCAATAAGGCCGCTGACGCCGCGCTCGCTGGTGGGCAGCGGGTAACCGATGGCGGTTTGGAAAGTTTGACCGAAGAGATGGAAGGACATGATTATCAGAATGGCAGTAAGCAGGTTTTTGGAGCACTTCGGACACAGAGCAAAAAGGTTCATAGGTAAAGCTTTAAAGTTTGAAAAGATGGGTCTCCCTTTGGGGCTGACTTTATCTTTTATCGGGACTTTCAAAAAACCTTACCCTTGGGTTGGGAAAAAATTGGTAATTGGTTATTGGTTATTGACTATTCATATTGATAATCAAGCATTTAGAATTAAATTAATCTAAATTCAGTTCTGGGTTTAATAGCCGCATCGCGGCGGTAATATTTGTAGAAATTGTTGCGACAATGAGTTAAGAGGTGCAGCGCACCGGCAATATTATATTATCGGTGCGCTGCACCTCGCTTTCCTTGTTTTGTTATGGGCTACAAATATTACCGCCGCGCTGCGGCTAAGTAAACCCAAGAAGGGTTTATTGCAAATTGTCGCATGGCAAAGCGCCAAGCTTATTGACGGGGTGACTTGAAGTCACCCCGTCAATATACCACAACGATAATTTGAAATGCACCCACCCAAGAACAATATAAGACAGCAAAAAAAATCCCGAATTTTTCCTAACCGGAAAAATTCGGGACAACTCATTTCAGGCGCTGTTCAGGCGCTCTTTTAAACAATCAATACCCTGCGTTCTGCGCAAGTTTTGCGTTTACTTCTATTTCACGGGCGGGAATAGGAAACAGCAATTTGTTGTCATCCCAGTTCAGTCCGTCGGCAGTGCCTTTCAAACGTTTAATATCGTGGATACGGTGCCCTTCATGCGCCAGTTCGAGGCGGCGTTCGAGCAGAATATCGTCGAGTGTCACGGTGTTTTTGGCAGGCAGCCCGGCACGGGTATGAATGGCATTGTAATCAGCAGCCGGTGTAGCGCCCACAGAAGTGCTGAGGCGGGCGTTAGACTCTGCACGGATCAGGTACATCTCTGCTAAACGGATCACAGACTGGTTGTTGTATTGGTTGCGCCATTTGCCGGTGCGCATAGCGCCGTTGCCGGAATAATGCAAGTCAAGACGGTCATCGCCCGCGCTGTATAAGTTGAGGTGTTTTTGCTCAATTTCAATGTCGCCGTCGCGTCCGCCGAACCCCGGAATGGAATAATATATCACAAGGGTTGCTTCAGCAAAATCCTGGGAAGAAATCTGAACGGCAAAAATATCCTCATTGGTGTTGTCTTCCTGATTCCATAAGTCGGCATAGTTGGACAGCAAAGAATACGCGCCCGATCCGATCACCTCATTGGCATTGTCGCGCGCTTCGGCATAACGGCCCATCTGCAGGTACACCCGGGCGGCCAATGCAGCGGCGGCGTATTTGCCGGCGCGTATGCCGTTATCTTCCGGCAACAAGGTTTTGGCCTGGGTGATGTCATCCAGAATCTGCGTGTAACACTCTTCTACCGTATTGCGGGGTACAAAACTGGCTTCGTCGATTTTGCGGGTCGCACGCAATACCAGAGGAACCCCCAGTTGCGAATTGTTTCCGCCTGCCTGATATGCCTGACCGTAGAACCGAACCAACTGAAAATAAGCCATTGCGCGAATCCAGCGGGCTTCACCTTCCACCACGGCGCGGTCATCGGCGTTTACAACTTCCAGGGCTTCCAGCACATTGTTGCTGATATTGATCGCGTTGTAAGCATCTTCCCACATATTCTGGGCTTCTCCGTTTTCTGCAATCATCTGGTGGTTGAAAATCTGACGCGGACCATCGAAGGTACCTACCCAGCGGATTTCACCGTCGGCGCCCACCAATTCGGCGTCCCGAACACCGTTACCGCCCAGAAGACCATCTGTTGCCAGAGCATCGTAAGCGCCCAATAATACAGATTTTACATTTACATCGTTGTCGAGCGCCAGGCTTTCGCTGATGCTTTGCGCCGGCTCGAGGTCGAGTTTCTTGTCGCAGGCAGCCAGAAAAGTAACGGCTAATACAAGCGACCAAAGTTTATATGACTTCATTTCTTTGATGTTTAATTGTTGGAAAAAAGTATCTCTTTACCACATAGATGCATAGAAAAAATACAGATCACATAGGCCGTTTTGAATACCTTTTAACAACTGTGCTCTATGTGAAAACCCTATTGTGAACTATGTGGTAAATAGGTACGAAAAAAGGATATTAGAATCCAATTCTGATACCAGCCACAATGTTTTTCGGCTGCGGTGCGGCGTAGAAATCCACTCCGTATACGACATTGGAGGCCAGGAAGTCGGTAGTAACTTCAGGATCCCAACCGTCGTATTTGGTAAATGTCAGCAAGTTGGTACCGGTCACATACAAACGCAGGTCGCGGATTTTGGCTTTGCTGAGCATTTTACTTGGAAAATCGTACGCCAGGGTCAAGTTTTTCAGGCGCAGGTAAGCGCCGTCGCTGATGTAGCGGCTGCTACGGCTTTGGTCGCCATTGCTGTATCCGAGGCGGGCTTCCGGCACATTTGTTACATCACCCGGATTTTTCCAGCTGTCTAGCTGATCACGGGTCTGGTTGTCAAACCAGCAGGCATTGCAGGACATGAAACCACCGCCTGCATTGTGGATGCTATTACCCGTTTGTCCCTGAAAACGCACATTGAGCGTCAGGCCGGCAAAAGAGAACGTATTGTCCAGACCACCGATCAAAGTAGGCAGCGGCGAACCTAATTCTACAAAATTGGCTTCGTTGTAATCATTGGTTGTTGCATCCGGATTTATAATATTGCCATTATCATCCATTTGATTGACATACCAGATGGCGTCTCCGTTGTCCGGGTCTACACCGGCGTAATCTGCGCCGTAGAACACGCCGATCGGGGAACCCACTCTAATAACGTTGGTGTAGCGGGACGAACCATCGTCGATAATGGTTTGTCCACCCGCCAGCGAAACCACTTTGTTTTTATTGGCTGCCAGGTTGAGCGAAGTCGTCCAGGAGAACTTGCCAACGAGGTTGTTGGAGTTCAGGGTAAATTCTATGCCCTTGTTCTGGAGTTCCCCGATGTTTTGAAACTGACTGGCGAAACCTGAAGTAGAAGGTACAGGCACATTCAGCAGCAGGTCGGTGGTATTTTTAACGTAGTAGTCAATTTCACCGTTCAGCCTGTTGTTGAAAAGACCGAAATCGAGGCCGAAATCAATCTCGGTACTTTTTTCCCAGGTCAGTTGCGGATTGGCAATCTGCGAGGGGCCGAGCGTACTGACGCCGTTGTAGTTGCCTGCGCCATAGAGTCCGAGCGACTGGAAGTTACCGATGTCGGCATTGCCGCTAATACCCCAGGAAGCGCGGAATTTCAGAAAACTGAACAGATCATTATCTTTCAGGAAGTCCTCTTCGCTCAATACCCAGCCGGCGGAAGCCGCAGGGAAAAACGCGTAGCGGTTGTCTTTACCAAAACGGGAAGAACCGTCCATACGAGCGCTCAGGTTGACCAGGTATTTGCGGCTGAAGTTATACCGGGCGCGACCGAAATAAGACAGGAAGCTGTAATTGGTAATGGTCGAGGTGCCGGATGTGATAGAAGCTGCGCTGGCAAGCGTCTTGAATTCGTCGCTTGGGAATTGTTCGCCTTCCACAAAAGTGCGGGTGTATTCGCTGGTGAATAACTCTGTGCCGAGGTCTAAACCGAGCGCATGTTTATCAAAATCCTGATCCCAGTGGAATACAGCATTGGTATTGTAATCCGTAGCGCCTGCGAATGCGGAATAAGCGTATCCGCGACTGTCATTACCATTGTCTGTACGTTCGCCGAAAAAAGCGTCATCGCGTACATTGTACAAGTTGGCCGAACCTTCCACGCGCAGCCCGAAGTGTTCATTGAACTTGTAATCGCCAAAAACATTAGCGATACTGCGGAAAGAAATCACATTGCGCTGGCCATCTTCCACATCGATCAGGCCGTTGTAATACGTAGTAACCGGGCGGTCATATAGCACGCCGTCCTCGTCGCGGGTAGGCGTAATAGGCGCCATAGCCACCAACTGCATCGGTGTAGAAAATGCATTGTCGTCTGATACCTGCTTGGTGATGGTACGCGCCAGGCTCAGGTTAACGCCTACGCGCAGGCGATCGGTGGCATCGAAATCGATATTGAGGCGGCCACCCATTTTTTCGAAGTTGTTGCCCACCAGAATGCCCTCGTTGTCGCCGTAATTGCCGCTGGCGTAGTAGCGCATTTTTTCATTACCACCGGAGAAAGACAGGTTGGCATTGGTGATACTACCGGTGCGCAGGGCTTCATCCTGCCAGTCGGTGCGGTCGACTTTTTCCATCCAGCTGTCATTGCGGCCCGAATAGCGCCGGAAGCGGCCGAATAGAAACTGCGTCCAGGAGTTCGGGTCATCATAAGCCACGCCTTCCAGATCGTCCGAATTATTGGCGGCTTCTGTGAAATAATCGACAAACTCGGCTGCATTCAGGAATTCGCGTTTGCCGGTCGCCATACTTATGCCGGATTGTACATCCAGTTCGACCCGCGAGCGGCCGCTTTTGCCCGATTTAGTGGTAATCAGCACTACGCCGTTAGAACCGCGGGCGCCATAAATCGCTTTGGCAGAAGCATCTTTCAACACCTCGATGGATTCCACATCGTTGAAATTGAGGTCGGCCAAAGGGTTGAGCGGTGCGCCAGAGGTATTGCGGGCGTCTTTGGCAATCGGAATACCGTCTATCACATACAAGGGTTCGGTACCTGCGTTGATAGAACCTACGCCGCGGACCCGAACACGCATGGCGGAGCCCAGTTTACCGTTCACACTTTCCACAAACACACCCGCTGCCTGGCCCTGCATGGCCTGCTCGACGGATACCACCGGCATCGACTTGAGGTTTTCACCCCCGATTTTGGCAATATTGCCGGTCAGGGTGGATTTGATTTGTTTGCCATAACCAATTACAACCACCTCTTCTACCAGGGTTGAACTGGGCACCATCTGAATATTGATTTTCATCTGGGAACCGACCGTTACTTCCTGGGTTTCAAAACCCGTGTAACTTACCACGAGTACAGATGATTCACTGGGCACTGCGATGGAAAAAATACCATCGATGTTGGTAGTGGTACCACTGTTGCTACCTTTTAACAAAACGGTAGCGCCTACGAGCGCTTCACCGGTTGATCGATCACTGATTTGCCCGTCTATTTTGCGTTGTGCAGAAACGGACATAGCTACCAGTGCGACTAAAAATGTAATTAGTAATCGCTTCATACGATAAGTTTGAAATGGTTAAACAAGTAAATTCAAGGATTATAAAAAATCGATTTACCACATAGTTCACAGTAGGTTTTCACACAGTAGACATAGAAAAACGGCGTCGACCTATGTGAAAGTTCTATGTACCTATGTGGTAAATAATGCTAAGGTATCAAGCAAAATTAGTTTTGGCTAAATTATTTGCAAATGATTGATTATCAATACAAATAACCAATAACCAATAACTACTTATTGTTTTTCAAGCCTTTCCATTAACCGGCTGGTAATTCTAAGAAAATCCATTTCTGTAATAATACCCACCAGTTCTTTTCCTTTCACCACGGGCAGGCAGCCAATGTTATGGTCGCGCATTTTATTCATGGCCTCCATAATATTGGTTTCAGGCGTGACGGTTACCGGCTTGAGTATCATAATTTCTTTCACCATCACCGCCTGTTTATCCTCCAGTTGATTGCGGCGCGCAAAGTGGCGCAACAACATCCGGCTTGAAATCAGGCCGATGAGTTCGCCTTTGCTGTCCTCCACGGGCATGTAGCGGATCCGACGCCAGTCTAATATTTCCGCCACTAATTCGATCAGGTCGTCTTTTTGAACTGTAAACAGGTCGGTAGACATAAATTCTTCCACCTTAATACTGGTTGGCTGCCAGTTTTCAAGATCGGCAGCCGTACCTTCTTTCCAGGTATGCACGGGTTTATTCAATTTCTGATTTTTTACCATGGCAGCAGTGATAGCGGTGACCGCTTCGTCGTTGGTGACTACTTTTTTTAAGGCTGTAAAAGTACGCAATGCCCAGCGTGCGCCGGTTTTGTGTTCTTTGGCCCGCGCTTCTATGATGTCCAAATATTTATTGATATCCGCTGTTTTCACTTTTCGCATCTTCAGTCCTTCTCGTGCCAGTGGCAGCAATTCATGTAAAATTAATTCCGTGGCCGGAATTTTTTTATCCTTCATCCACGTAAAAGTGGTGTCAATGCCAAATTTGGCAGATTTCAGGAAATTATCGCGGGCGTCTACAAAATCGATATGTTTGGTTACGTCGTCATATTTTTCACCCATAGCCACCATACATCCCAGCCAGAACGCGGCGTTTGCCACCTCGTCGACCGATGTCGGTCCGGAAGGCATAACGCGGTTTTCGATGCGGAGGTGGGGTTTTCCGTTGGGAGAAATACCGTAACAAGGGCGGTTCCAGCGATAAACGGTCGAGTTGTGTATTTGTAATGCGCGCAATTTGGGCGTAATGCCCTGTTTCACTAAATCCAGGGAGTCTTCTTCGATAGCCCCTGCCAGCAGCACCCGGAAACGGCTAATATCTTCCTTGTAAATCTGTGTAATGTCGCCGCGCAACCAACCGGAGCCGAAATTGACCCTCGGGAGCCGCTCCCGCATGTGGTCGGCAGTCGTGCGGGTATCGAGACTCTGCTGAAAAAGGGCGATCCGCGTTTCATGCCAAAGCCTTCGACCAAACACCAGGGGCGAATTAGCGGCAATGGCAATGGTAGGCCCGGCGAGCACCTGCGAAATGTTGTACATTTTCACAAAATCGTTGGGCGCTACTTGCAGGTGCACCTGAAAACTGGTGTTGCATGCTTCCAGCAAAGGCGAGTCGTGTTTCACCAGCAGCTCGTCCACCCCCTCCACCCGGAGTTCAAAAGAGGTGCCGAGCAGGTGCTTCTGAATGGCGGCCATGAGCGCGAAATAGCGGTCTTTCGGTGTGAGGTTGTGCATCTCCAGGTCGTGCTTTCGCAGGGTCGGCAGAATACCACAAAGAATAATACTCGCATCAAATCCATCGAGTACTTTCTGTATAATCGATAGATATTCAAGGTTTTCCGCCTCTAACTGGCTCAGGCAGTCGCCCGTAAACTCCCGCGGACTCAGGTTTGTTTCCAGGTTGAATTTAGCCAGTTCGGTCACACACCAGGGCATATCTTTCAAGTGTTCCAGCACCTCCATATTGATGGTGGCAGGCTTGAATGTCTTGTTGTGAACCAGGCACATTTCCTGCTCTGCGCCAATGCGCACAATATCGCTTTCAAACCAGTCGTGCTCCAGCATGTACTCGAATGCCTGCACATCGTCCAAAAGGCTGCGCACAAAATGCTGCATCTCATTTTTGTTGTCAACAGTGTTTACTTTTTGAAATCCCATATCTTCTGAAGCCGTGAGTGGTTTGATTTATATGCATCCGGCACCGCAATATTATTTCTTTCGCGCAAAAGATTCAAAAGATAATATAAAATCCTTTTTATTTGCGGCATGAATCTGGAGTTATCATTTACACATTTGAAAAAAGACCCCGCCCTTGCCACGCTCATAGAAGTAACAGAAATACCTGATTTCAAGCCTTCGGGCAGAATATATTATGATTTGCTGGAATCTATAGTTTCACAGCAACTTAGCGTCAAAGCCGCCACAACTATATTCAATCGCTTCTGTGCAATATTCCCCGATAATTATCCACATCCCGATTTAGTAACTGAACTGGAACCTGCTCAACTCCGGCTGGTAGGATTATCTAATCAAAAAGCCGGTTATCTGCAAAATGTTGCACACTTTTCATTAAACAATGACCTGGAAAATCATGAGTGGGATAAAATGAGCGACGAAGAAATTATTGAATTTTTATCGCAGATAAAAGGCGTTGGAAAATGGACCGTACAGATGTTACTTATGTTTACATTGGGTCGACCAGATGTATTCCCGGTAGATGATCTCGGTATTCAGCAAGCGATGTCCCGCCTCTATCAACTCAATGAAACAGGTAAAGATTTAAAGAAAAAAATGCAGGAAATAGCAGAACCCTGGCAGCCCTGGCGTACGGTAGCCTGTCGCTATCTCTGGCGCTGGAAAGATACTGTAAGATAAATGGTGTTTAATTCACAACATAAACCTGCTATTAGTAGTTTTACCGGTATTAAACATCTTACCTTCATGTAATATGCATAGAGAATACATTTACTAAATACTGTGTCATCTCAATTTTTGAATATTCGAGGATGTGAGTATTTGAGTATAAATGATTCGTTATCAGTCAGATACTCGAATACTCAAATTTTCAGATACTCAAAAAAACTAGGCGACTATGTACTAAAATTAAAAGTTTTAGTAAATGCATTTAATTCCTTTGCTTTCGCATCCTGTAAACATTGAATACAACTGACTTTTTAAACAAACATTCCCTATGAAAGAACATCTCGATAATCTGAGATATCCCATTGGCCAATTTGAATACGGAAAACCCTACACCATTGATGATACCCGTAAGCATATAAAAATTTTATCAAAATTTCCAAAAGAACTTAAGAAAGCCGTTAAAAAATTAAAAAGCGGAGACCTGGAAAAAACGTACCGGCCTGATGGCTGGACGATCCGACAAGTTATACTCCACCTCGCAGACAGCCATATAAATGCCTACACCCGTCTGAAACTGGCTGTAACAGAAAATACGCCCATTATTAAACCCTATGAAGAAAATCTCTGGGCAGAACTGGAAGACGGAAAACACGGCTCCATAAAAACATCGCTTAAATTGCTTGGCGCCCTGCACAGCCGCTGGACGCATTTCCTGAAATCCTTACAAGAAGACGATCTGGAAAAAGGATTCTACCACCCCGCTTCCAAACGCACCGTATCAGTACAGGAAGCCATTGCACTATACGTTTGGCATAGCCAGCATCACCTCGGACATATCCTGTTGGTAGGAGAAGGAAAATCCAAATCTTCCGGCAGTAAAAAAACGGAAGAAGAAGATAAAAAAGGTACTCCAGATAAAAAATCCAAAAGCGATGCGTCTGCTAAGGCGCCTAAAAAACGTATTATTAGCGACGAACACCGGGAAAAAATAAGGGCTGCTCAAGTAGCCAGACACGCCAAAAAAGCAGGTATAGTACAAGAAACACCCGCAGGTACTGAAACTCCGGCGCCAAAACGCGGCAGAAAAGCAGGTGCTAAAGCGGCTCTTGCACCGGCTACGCCTGCTAAACGCGGCAGAAAACCAGGCGTTAAAGCGGCTGCTACACCAACCATTGCAACAACCGAAGCGCCAAAACGCGGCAGAAAGCCAGGCGTTAAAGCAGCAGCAGCACCAACCACTGCAACAACGGAAGCACCCAAACGCGGCAGAAAACCAGGCGTTAAAGCAGCAGCAACAACCACTGCAACAACCACTGCAACAACAGAAGCGCCCAAACGCGGCAGAAAGCCAGGCGTTAAAGCAGCAGCAGCAACAACCACTGCAACAACAGAAGCGCCCAAACGCGGCAGAAAACCAGGCGTTAAAGCAGCAGCAGCACCAACCACTGCAACAACAGAAGCGCCCAAACGCGGCAGAAAACCAGGCGCAAAGGCCGTTGCCGACGTTCCCGTAGCAACAGCCGACACGACCAAAAGAAAACGCCGGACCAAAGAAGAAATGGAAGCCGCGCGTACCGCAGCGCCTGTAACAGCCAAAGCGCCGAAAGCCGTAAAAGCACCGAAAGCGCCCAAAACCAATGCAGACGGCACACCCAAAAAGCGCGGCCTCAGCCCAGAAAGAATGGCTGAAATCCGCGCATTGCGCGGCGTTAAAAAAGCCGAAACAGCAGCAACTGCCGCTCCGGTCAAAGCAACAAAAGCCGTAAAAGCCGTAAAGGCGCCTGCTACCAACGGCGACGGCGCTCCAAAAAAACGCGGTCTCAGCCCCGAAAGAATGGCTGAAATCCGCGCACTGCGCGGCGCTAAAAAAACAGCGGAAGCAGCGGTTATAACCCCCAAAGTAGCCAAAGCGCCTAAAGCAGTTAAAGCAGCCAAAGCGCCTGCGCTAAATGCCGACGGTACACCCAAAAAACGCGGTCTCAGCCCCGAAAGAATGGCTGAAATCCGGGCGTTGAGGGGTAAGAAATAAAATACTGATCTTTTTTGGTGTTTGGTGTTTGGGGTTTGGTGTTTGGGGGTGGCAACTTTTGGCCAGCGTAATTAATAAGGCCAAAAGTTGCCACCCCTAAACACCAAACACTAAACACCAAACACCATTTTCCCCGTTTATGAAAAGAAAAATCGGCCAGTACGGCGGCGTTCTGCCGGGAACATTGGTATTGGCATTCGGAGCCTTGCACGGCAACGAACCAGCTGGCGTATTTGCACTGAAAGAGGTATTTCGTATGCTCGACAACGAACGCAGCATACATCCGGGATTTGTTTTCCATGGAAAATTTGTAGGATTTATCGGACACTTGCAGGCTTTTCACAACAACGTGCGGTTCCTGGAGCAAGACCTGAACCGGATTTGGGAACCTTCCCTCGTAGAAAAACTGCTCCGCGAAAAAAATCCGGACCAAACCGGAGAAGCCCGGGAAGTTGTGGAAATTTTCGAGTCCATCCGGGCTGAAATACTTGCGTTTCCTGCCAAAGAAATTGTATTGCTCGATCTGCATACCACTTCCGCAGACGGCGGCATATTCAGCATTCCTACCGATGAAACCGGTAGCCTGGCATTGGCCCGGGAACTGGAAGTACCGGTCATTCTCCGTTTGCAGGATAGTATTGAAGGCCCGCTGCTAAAATTTGCCGCTGCCGGCCATTTCCACACCGCACCAGCCAAAGTCTCCGCTGTTGCCTTCGAGGCCGGTCAGCACGAAGACCCGCAGTCGATACAACGTTCGATTGCCGCTGTTATCAGTTGCCTGCGCGCCGCCGGTTGTTTCCGAAGGGGAGATATGAAAAGCCCGCACGATACGCTGCTGCGCGACGCATCGGTTCAGGCGCCGCCGGTTCTGATATTACGCCATGTTCACCACATCAAACCCGGCGATCATTTTAAAATGCGACCCGGATACCTCAATTTTCAGGAAATTCGAAAAGGGGAACACCTGGCAGACGACATCAACGGCCCCGTCTTTTCGCCCCTCAACGGGTTAATCCTGATGCCGCTGTACCAACCCAAAGGCACCGACGGTTTCTTTATCGTGCAATAGCCCTCTCACCCTCTCACTTCTCTCACTCTCTCACTCACTCTCACTCACTCTCACTTCTCTCACTCACTCTCACTTCTCTCACCCTCTCACCCTCTCACTCTCTCTCCTCTAAAAAACCGTGTAATTCATCCTGTCTTTAAACGTAAAGGCATAGGAGAAAACGCCATTGGTTTCCAGCCAATCCCCTAAAGAGATGCCGGATGACAGTAATTCGCCGACCCGCACTTGCCGACGTCTCCCCTCGACGCATGTATCAAATCTGGAAGGAAAAGGTAACCGATGCCAGGCGCTTACATCGCTTAACAAATCAAGCAGTGACTGTATGCGCGAATTTTGTTCGTTGGGACGTTCAAACTGGCATTGAAAGCCGTTCAGGCCCAAATGCCGTGATTTGTAACTGGAACCTCCGGGACGGCAAAGCGGATTTTGAGACATAGGTTGAAGGATGTTTTCCAGCAAAGCCTGTTCAAAATCTTTAGTTTGCAAATCGGGCAACATTTGAATAAAAGCGGGATGCGGAAAATAATGCACGACCCATTCATCTACATTTTCACGGTAATGTTGCGCATTAATATAAGACGAATCGGCCAGCCAGGTAAGCATTTCTGCGGGAACGGTATGGTCTTTTTCATCAAAAAGCCACCTTAAAAAATGAATCGTGGCAAGCGGATATTTTCTGTGGAAATGCTGCTGTACGGCGAATCCGCGCATGGCATTGGGATTCAGCGAATGCGTATGTCCGGGCAGTTCGCCGGTCTGTTCCAAAGTAATGATATGATGCCCCAAACAGGGGACTGAAGGGTGATAAATATCCAGGTCTATGGCAAAAAGGCGGCCAGAATAAAGTTGCTTTTGAAAATCAACCGCTGCACCGTTAAACCATATTCTGGAGTATTTACAATACACAGCGGATACCTTCCAGCCAAAACGCCGGTGTAAATACATGGCCGAAAGCAAACTATCGAGATCATCGCCAATCAACATACCCTCTACATAATCAGGTCGGGCAAAGGGTAAAAAAGCGGTCTTGATGCGTGTTTTGTCCGCCATTTTTTTGTGTTTGGTTTATCGTGTATAGTGTTTGGGGGGCTCCGCTTTTGGCAATGTTTTGGTGTATGGTGTTTAGTGTTTTGTGTTTAGGGGAGCTCCGCCTTTGACGGGAAATAAATTTTAGACGACCAAACACCGAACATTGCCAAACGCGGAGCTCCCCCAAACACTATACACGAAACACCAAACACTCAATTCTTGGCTTGCAGTATTTTCTCATACGCCTCATTGATCTGCTGAAATTTTTCTTTCGCATGGCGCAGCGCTTCCGGAGAGGCGCCTTTGGCAGCCATTTTATCAGGGTGCCATTGTACGGCCAGTGCGCGGTATTTTTTCTTGATCATATCCAGGGTATCGGCAGGTTTCGCACCCAGAATAGCATAATGCGGATCGAGCGGCGTCCAGCGCTGCTGTTGTGCGGTCGATTGGGTATGGTAATAACGGCTCTTGATGCGCTCGTACTGCATACCGCTAATATGAAAAACGCCGGCTGCGCGCAGGAGCAAACTTTCCTCTCGTGGATGCAGACCGCCGTCGCAAGCAGCCATGGCAAACAACAAATCCATCATATTGAGAATGTGGTGGCGTTCCCGGCCAAAATCATTGTAAAAGGCCCGGGCAAATTGGTCAAAAGGATCCGCAGAATCCTTCGCTTGCTTCCAGATTTTGATGGCTTGCGAACGCCCCCGGTCATTCATCCGGAATTGATCGCGCATTAAATATTCCATGTGCGATACCTCCTGGCGATTGATCGGCCCATCAGACTTTGCCATTTTGGCGCACAAACTAAAAACATGGTAGAAAAACGCGCCCTGCCGCTTTTGATAGGCTTTGAATTCGCTCTCTTCCGCGCTTTTTTCTTTGGGCTGGTCAAAAAGATAATGCCCCAGCAAGGAACCCACTATAAAACCAAACAGCCCGCCGAACGGAACACCGAGCAGGTCGAATATAATAATTCCGGCAATGCCGGTGAGTAGTTTACCCTTGATTTCCAATGAGTGACGTGATTATGAGCAAAAATAACGCTGCAAAAATACTGCTTAACGCAACAAGTAGGAGATGGGTTTTAATACAGCGGCTTATTTTTCCACCACTTCCACAAATCCAAATTGCGCTACATCGAACAATCCCAAATCCGTCATTTTCAAACGCGGAATGACGGGCAAAGCCAAAAAGGAAAGCACCATGAATGGAGCGCGCAACGTGCAGCCCAAGGTGTCTTTCGTCCAGGCATCCAGTTCGGCATACTCCCGGGCCAGGGTATAACCGTCCGACTGGCTCATCAGCCCGGCAATGGGCAAGGCCAATACACGGGCATCGCCGGCCGCGTCTGTCGCGCTGATGCCGCCTTTTGCCGCAATAACGGCATTGACTGCCGCGCACAGTGCCTCGTCGCTGGTGCCAACGGCAACAATATTATGCGAATCGTGGGCGACACTGCTGGCCAAAGCGCCCTCTTTCAACCCAAAACCACGTACAAAACCCAGTGCGGGACTTGCATCGGGCGTGTAGCGATTGACAACCGTAATTTTCAAAATATCGCGCGCCGGATCGCTGAGGATACACCCGTCAGCAACCTGTAACAACTCAGATCCGGCGCCAGTCACGATTTGTCCGTCGAGCGCCTCGATGACCCGGCACTGCGCCTCCGAAGCGTTTGATTTTAATTGAAAAGCATCAGGTTTTTTGAAATGAGCCGTAAATTGATTCGGAGCGGCGGATAACAAGCGGGGCAACAGGCTTTCCCCCTCCGCAGCGACCAGTACGCCGTCGATCCAGGTCTCCTGTACCCGAAAATCGCGCAAATCATACACTTTGATAAAGTCAGCCGGATCGCCTTCCCGAAGCAGACCGACCGGCAGTTGATAATGCAATACAGGGTTCACACAGGCCGCCCGCAGGGTATCAAAAAAGTCGCAGCCATAAGCAATGGCGCGGGCCGCCAGTTCATTGATATGCCCCTGCACGAGGTCGTCGGGGTGTTTGTCGTCGCTGCAAAACATCATTTGCTCCGGGAATTCTTTTAACAGCGGCCACAACGCATCAAAGTTGCGGGCCGCACTACCCTCCCGGATCAAAATTTTTACCCCGAGCTGCGCTTTTTCCAGACCTTCCTCATACGTGAAACACTCGTGATCGGTACTGATACCGGCAGCGAAATACCGGCGGGCGTCGTCGCCGCGCAAACCGGGCGCATGTCCGTCCACTGGCTTGCCCAGCCGCTTGGCTGCGGCAATTTTGGCCATTACTTCCGCATCATTGAACAACACACCCGGGAAATTCATCATTTCGGATAAATAGCCGATACCCGGATGCCGCAACAGTTTTTCCACCGCCTCCGCATCCATTACCGCGCCGGCTGTCTCAAAAGTAGTGGCAGGCACACAGGAAGGCGC
>JALHMA010000118.1 GCA_022844265.1 Saprospiraceae bacterium
CCTTCTTCCAGCAGCCATTTTTCGTAGTTGTCGATCGGGTCTTTTGCGGCCCATTCGTCCATCAGTTCCTGCGGCACGTATTTGGTGCCACTGGCTTCTTCGTGTCCGCGCATCCGAAATGTGATGCATTCCAGCAGGAAAGGTTCCGGGTTTTCGCGCATTTCAGCGGCTATTTTCCGGATGGTGTTAAATACTTCGAGGATGTTGTTGCCGTCGATTTTGGCCGAGCGCATCCCGTAACCGGCGGCGCGGTCGACGAGGTCCTGACAGGCGTATTGTTCGTTGGGGCGGGTGGAAAGTCCGTAACCGTTGTTTTCAATCAGGAAAATAACGGGCAGTTTCCAGACGGATGCCACGTTTAGGGCCTCGTGAAATTCGCCCTGGCTGGTAGCGCCTTCGCCGGTGAATGCGAGTGAAACGCGGCCTTCTTTTTTTAGTTTGTGCGCCATGGCCACACCTGCGGCCAGCGACAATTGTGGTCCGAGGTGCGAAATCATGCCTACAATATGGTGTTCCATCGCGCCGAAATGGAAAGAGCGGTCGCGGGCTTTGGTGTAGCCGAGTTGTTTGCCCTGCCACTGGCAGAACATCCGGTCGAGCGGCATATCGCGGGCGGTGAAAACGCCGAGGTTGCGGTGCATGGTGAAAATAACTTCATCGGGCAGCAGCGCGCAGGCGGCGCCCACGCTGATGGCTTCCTGGCCGATGCCTGAAAACCATTTGGAAATACGGCCCTGGCGCAGCAGGTTCAGCATTTTTTCTTCAATCAGGCGGGGCCGCACCAATTGTTCGTACAAATGAAGCAGGGTATCTTTCGGAATGCCTTGGGCGGTGTAAGGGATGAGGGTGGTGGCGGTTGGCATATTTTTTAGTTATGGGTTATCGGTTATCAGTTATCAGTTATCAGTTATCGGGTTTCAGGCCGGAATGGTGTAGGAATGCTGCATCGTTTTCCCTATACCTTTTTTGGGTTATGTGCTTATCCGCGTGTTGTACAGTAGTTTAGTTTCCTTGGGTTCCAAGCCGCGTAGCGGCATAAGGTCGGTAGGGAAACCAAACAGCAAGGTACAAAGGTGCGTAGCACCGTAACTTTTGGGCTTTTGCTTCAGTGCTACGCACCTTGTCAGCAAGCGTAGCATTTGTTACTACCGACGTTATGCCGCTACGCGGCCATGGAGTCCAACAAAAATCGGGCTACTGTTCAACATTCTGCTAGTCAGATTTAGTTATTCGTTATCCGGGTTGTAACCTTTGGCTAAATGATCTACTTATGCCAAAGGTTACAACCCGGATAACTGATAACAAATAACTGATAACTAATAAAGGGCCGCAAAAATCCGACAATTATCAGAGAAATACTGTCTGATTGCCGCCAAAGTTGTGGAGTCGGAATATTATTTGTTGTAAAAATAATTTATGATCTTATTAAAGAAATTTTACCTTTGAGCATTCTTTTTCTCTAATCTTCTTCCTTGGGTATTCGAAATCCACCCATTCATGTAATCCGCTTCAGGTTTTGAAAGAGATTAAGCAAACACTTCATTAACTGTTTTCACAGTTATTTTCCACTTTTTCAGAGTCGATCCCCACCATTTTCCGATCACGGCGCAACCATGTTCTGCCGGCTGGCGGTGTATGCCAGTGCTATACTTTGGGCTTTAGGTCTGCCGCAATTATTGCTGCTGCTTTTACCCGGGATTTTTATTTTAATACCATAATATCCTGTATGTATGCGTGATCTAATAGAACTCACTAATCTCTTGAATACCACCAAGATGAAAGGGGATGGCATGATGAAATATGTCATCGAACCGAACACCAAGATGGAACGCCTCTATGAGGCGCTTATTTCCAAACAGGTAAAAAACGACGAAGATGCCAAAGCCCTGTTTGTCGGCACCGAAGACAGTACGAATGTGACCGGACTGAAAAACAAACTGAAAGAACGTTTGCTGGACTCCGTGTTCCTGCTGGATTTCAAGGAGGCGAATTTCTCTTCCCGGCAAAAAGCATTTTACGAATGTTATAAAAAATGGTCGGTCGCGATGACCCTGCTGACGCGCAATGCCAAAATCACGGGTATAGACTTGCTGGAGCGCCTGCTGCGCCATTCCGTTCGTTTTGAATTTACGGAGCTGACGCTGGATATTTTGAGGGTGCTGAAATTGCAATACAGCGTGGTAGACGGCGATGTTGAAAAATACAACGACGCTAAAGAAAAGTATTTTATGTACGAGCGGATCTGGATGATGGAAAGCAAGGCGGAGAACCATTATTCGGAGTTGATGATCCAGTTTACGAACAGTAAATCGACCAAAACGGAAGTCACCGATTTAGCCAAGGCATATTATGCCGAACTGGAGGGTTTTATGGGGGAATGTTCCTCGTTCAAACTGCACCTGTTTGGCCGCATGATACAACTCACCATTTTCAACAGTGCCAACGATTACCGCCAGACGGCAACACTCTGCGAAGAGGCTATTGCCTTTTTCGATCAGAAAGAGTACGACAGCGGGCTGCCTTTACAGGTGTTCTACTACAACCTGGTGGTGTGTTACCTCCAGTTGCGCGAATTTGAAAAAGGGCAGGAACTCATTGGGCGTTGCGAATATTTCTTTACCGAAGGCACGTTCAACTGGTACAAACTCCAGGAGTTGTTTTTCCTGCTGGCCATGCACAGCGGACACTACACCGAAGCGTACCACCTGTATGAACGCGTGACGGGTTTGCCCCGCTTCAGCGATCAGGCCCACCAGATCGTGGAAATGTGGAAAATTTATGAGGCTTATGTCCAGTTCCTGATCCGTATCGGCGAAATACCGGGCGATATCGTGAGCGAAAAAGCCAAAAAATTCAGGGTAAGTAAATTTTTGAATGAAGTCAATGAGTACATCAAAGACAAACGCGGGATGAATATCTCCGTTTTAATCGCCCAGATTTTATTCAATGTCGCAGACCGCGATTACGACGAAGCTATCGACCGGATCGAGGGCATCGACCGGTATCGTACCCGCCACCTGAAAGAGGAGGATACTTTCAGAAGCAACTGTTTTATAAAAATGCTTTTACAAATTCCAATGGCCAATTTTCACCGGGAAGCCGTGTTGCGAAAAGTGGAAAAACACCACAAAAATCTGCTCAGCGTCCCGCTGGAGTCGGCCACCCAAATGCACGAAGTGGAAATCATCCCGTACGAACAACTCTGGGAAATCATCATCAGATCACTGGAACTGAAAATACACAAACCGAAAAAGAAGTAACTCGTTTTTGTGCGGGGTCGTTAGACCCGCGCACTGGGAAAAAGTAATTCTGACTATCCGCTTATTATACAGTCGCCTGATTTTGGTTGGACGCTGTGTGGCCGCGTAGCGGCATAAGGTCGGTAGACAAACCAAAGAGCAGCGTAACAAGGTGCGTAGCACCGTAACTTTTAGCCCTTGTTTCGGTGCTACGCACCTTGTGAACATTACATGGCATTTGTTTCTACCGACCTTATGCCGCTACGCGGCCACAGCGTCCAACCAAAATCACGCGACTGTAAAATAGGCGGATATTCAAAAAAGTAATTTTTCACACGTTTCCAAGGCTTCCAAAGCCCCTCTCCACTGCCGGAGAGGGGCTTTTTTTATGCCAAAAAGGGTGTTTTGAAATAGAAAAATAATGACTTAAATATCTGATTATCAGTTATTTGAATAAAAAAACTACCCAAAACGCCCAAAAATAGCCGGGATACCGACCCCTGTTCCGTGTCCTAAGACAGCATGCTGTGCCGCCTGACCTTTGAAGTGTAAAAATTAAGAAAAAACACACTCAACGTCATGCAAGCAATCTTCTACACCCGCAACACTTCGAACGCCTCCAACGGCAATTTTGGCAACGTTCAACAGTCCAATATCACCGGACTCGATCTGATCGGAGCATAACCGGGCGCAGATCATTCGCTTTCATTCCTCTGCATTTTCTATCAAACATACAATATTATGAAAAACTTTTCAACGTATCAACCGACCCCAGGGACAGGCCGGCTTTACGACCCCATCGGGAATATGTTGCAGCCGATGCGGGAAACGATGTCAGAAAAATCTATGAGCTGCGACGTGGTTTTCGGCTCACCCAGCAATGATTGCCGGGGGACTGGTATTTGCAAAATCACTGCACGGACAAGTCGTCCGGGAATACAAGCGCCGCGCGACTGTAAAACGGCAAAGGCTTTATTTGTCAGCGGAGAACATGGAACAAACCTTTCCATGGTGTTCGCCCGCGAAATGATATGCCTGCACATCTGGCGCAATCATTTGCGAAAAGGCACCCTGACCCTGACGGAACCGTGCAAAATACCCGTCGAAATTATCAGAACCATCGGATTGAAATTCAATACCCTCCGACCGGGACAATACGCCGTGGAAGAATTGGAGGGGCGATACAGAATCAGGTTTCCTGCTTAAGAGGGTTTATGGGGTTATAGTTTATAGTTGATGGTTTATATGAGCCGCTCTATAATGCGATTCTCCCCCTTCTGAGTGGCCATCATAAACCATAAACCATAAACTTTTTCAAACACCTTCTTCCTTTTTATCCTCCCTCCATTTTTAATCCGAAATCACGGCCACCGGCCACACTATGAAGCATACAGGGACCATGCTCCTCTCCCTGAAAGTTGGGGAGAGGGCATGGAATCTTGAATCATAAAACCTTGGTAATCAAACAAGTAATTGTATGAAAAAGGCAACAAAACAATCGAATGACATACATTTTTGGTCTGGTTATACCATCACCGAAGATTTTCTTATGTAATACATCATTTACTTAAATCATTGTTCTCATGAAAAAAATGTATCAAAACGGCTGTCGGTGGTTATTGCCGTTTCGTTTCGCGGTCATGTTTGCAACCTGCATGGTTATGACCAACCAAAGTCTGGCGCAATCGCCTCAAACCGAGCCTCAGGCACAAGCCTACGCCTGGAAATCGTCGTCGGAAGCCATCAGTCTGCTGAAAAGCCAGGTGGAAATGCTGCATCAGCAGATACCCGGCATTGCGGAAGGCACACCGCTTTACGACAACACGATCCGGCGAATTGCCTATTTCAAGGCCATTATTCAGGAAATTGACCGCGGCGCTACCGTCGCTCAATCGCTGGAATTAAGTCTGCCTGCCGCTGCCACCCTGGGTTTTTCCAAAGAGGCTACCTACACTTCCAAAATCGTGCTGCGCGCATTGCGCGAAGAAGCGCGGGTCACCCTTACAAACTAATCCGAAGTACCTGCTTACCCACTTTTTTTAGAGATGGCCCGAAGAACTATGGTCGGACACATCAACCCCGTGAAAAAGGTATACTGATTCATGGATAATCCGCACTTTTTAATTTTAACAATCATCCTCTTATGAAAAAGAGCAACTTCTATAAGAAACAATTGATGCTTGCCATAGCATCTGCGTTGGTCTGTATTCAAATACACGCCCAAACGAATGTAAATATGGCTGCTAACGGCACAACTGCCGGTAGCCCATTCACCATCAATCCACCTGCCACCTGTTTTTTCAATTTTTATGACAGCGGCGGACCGGCAGGCGCTTACAACAGCAATGCCAATGCAAATGTGACTTTTCTGCCATCCAATCCCGCGACACACCGCATCCAGGTGTCGTTTACCTCTTATTCTGTAGAGTCGGGTTGGGATGCTTTTTATATATTCAACAGCGACGTGGTCGGAACCAATATGGTGCCCGGCCCCGGCCCGGTCAATTTCAACTTGTTTCCGGCGGGCCATTTTCCGACTACGCCCGGTACGATCACAGCCAATACCGGCCTCGCAGCGGTAGGGGCCAATGCCAATGAGGCGCTTACTTTTCAACTCCGCTCGGACGCCGCCACCCAGTTTTCCGGATGGTCGGCCATTGTACGTCAGATGCCGAAAAACGCCTGTACCCTCGATGCACCCGGTAACCTGACCGCTAATACAGGGCCGGGCAATACCAGCTGTTTCGCCAATGTAACGACAGAATTACCCGAATTTGCACCAGTAGGCTGCAATACCGGATACCAATTGCAATACCGCATCAACGGAGGTGTGGCAACCGTGGTAAACAATACAGGATTTACAACCATTTCTACCCCTGTGGGCGCTAATGTGATCACCTGGGAACTGGTGGATCCCTGCGGCGGCGGCGTTATCTCTTCCGATAACCAGACCATCACCGTTACAGATAATACGAATCCGGTGCTGAACTGCCCGAACGACATCACGCTTACCCTCCAACCGGGACAATGCACCGTCGATTACAGCTATTCCGTGACTTGTACGGACAACTGCCCCTTCACAACTTCCGGTTCGGTAGCGCATCCCATTGATTTTAATAGTGCGCAGGCCGGCGTGATGTTCGATGTCAGAAACCTCGGCACTACGCCCATGACAATCACTACCTTTTCCCCGTCCCTGAATACAGGTACCTGGCAAATGGAGGTGTACTATACCACGGTTGCCAATACCTGGCAGGGCAATGCCAATAATCCGGTGGCCTGGACACTGGCAGGCGCACGTACCGTGACTTCTGCATTGCCTGGTACAGGCACGCCCATTACAGGTTTTAATATCGTGCTGGCTCCGGGTCAGTCCAAAGGTATTTACCTGACCAGTACCAGCGGGGCGCCCCTCAACTATACCGAGGGCAACCGCCAGTTTGACAACGGCCAGTTGCGGGTTTCTTCCAGCCCCGGCGCCGGAAAACAATACGCATTCGGCGCGACTTTTAATGACCGTTCCTACAACGGTTCGGTGGGTTATTTCTCCGAAGTGGTCAGCACGCCGCTACAAACGGGCGGATTTGCCTCCAATTCCCCTTATGCAGTCGGGGAAACGATCAATTCCTTCTATTGTGAAGACGCCGCCGGCAACGAAGCCATCCGTTCATTCAAAGTAACCGTCGTGCCATATCCGGATCCTATCGACGGCATCATCTGCAATGACCTGGTTCTTTTTTCACTCGGCGAAGGCTGCATGGATGAGCTGCTGCCCGATCAGGTACTCGAAGGAGGCGCATATTCCTGTTATGATAACTACCTGGTGGAACTGGATAAGATACCGCCTTTTGGCAACGGCCCCTGGGTACCCGCCTTTTTGGGCGCTGCTGATATCGGCAAGACCTATCGCGTCCGGGTTACCGACCAGATAACCCTGAATAAGTGTTTCGGCGATGTCAAAGTTTTCGACAATTTACCGCCAGAGCTCGAGTGCAACATATTGACCGTACCTGCCAACTATCCCTTGTTGCCGACCTTCTCGCAGGCAACGGAAGCCACGATTAAATTTTCGGTTCCTGACTTGCCTATATTCGTAACGGATTTCCAGACCCGTACGTTCAGTATTCCGGTTTCCGGCCCTGCGGGCGCCACTGTTACCGATGTTGATTTTGCTACTAAAATTTCACAGGACGCCTTTTTTGGCAACCTGGAGATAGAGATAGAAAGCCCTTCCGGTACGATTGTAAAAGTGTGGGACCAGATGACCGGTTGTGGCGCCAGCCCGATCTGGGCGCGTTTCGACGACGAAGGCGCCAATACGATGACATGCCCTGCGCTTACCTCGAATCAAAAAGTACGGATTCCAAACGGTATCGGCAGCCTGAGCAGTTTCGACGGCCAGCCGGTAAATGGCACCTGGATTGTTAGAATTGCCGATGTAAACGGAGGCACTGATATTTCCAAAATTGAAAAAGCCGACCTTTTTGTCCGGATGAACGGCAATTTCACTGTGGGCTTCCCGAATGGTCTCACGGCGCCTCCGCTCACGGCGTTGCCCAATAACAGGTACCTGGTGCCGGCCGGTTTACTGGACGATTGCAGCGATGTGACACTCAGTTATGCCGACTGGAGCACGCCGCAACCTTGCGAATCTGGCTTGACAGCCATTATCATGCGCACCTGGCAAGCAGTGGATGTAGCCGGTAATATCGCCACTTGTGTTCAAACCATTAACCTGTTGCGCCCCCTGGCGGAAGACTATATGTTCCCGCCGAATTACGATGATTTTGACGAACCGTCCTTTAGTTGTGTGGACGGCGCATACCCTACTCCGCAATGGATTGAAAGCCAGGGTTTGCAGGGCTTTCCAACCGTATTTGGTTTGCCTCCGGGCAGCCTTGTTATCTTCCAGCATACGGATGCTGTGTCAAGGTTGTGCGACGGCTCGTATAATATCACGCGCAGCTGGACGGCCTCCGACGAATGCTCCAATGGCGTCGTACATACGCAGTACATCCGTATCCGCGACCAGACAGGTCCGGTTATCAGTTGCCCAACGGATTTCCAGGCAACAACGGATCCATTCTCCTGCTGCGCTACGGTCAATCTGCCGGATGTGATCGTCGAAGACGGGTGTTCCAGGATCAATAGTATAAGAGCGGAAATTGAAATCGTTGACCCAGTTACACAGACCATTATCAATACTGTTGTGCTGAACGGTACGCTAACTTCATTCCCTGGCAATAACACCAATGACCGGGATACCCTGGCGGTGTTTGGTAATACGGGCTGCCTGCCGGTTGGTACGCATTTGGTTTCGTACATCGCCATTGATAATTGCGGCAATCAAAGTTCCTGTTCTTTCGAGGTGCATATCAACGACTTTTCTCCTCCAGTGGCTTCCTGCACGGAATTCACGGTGGTAGCCATCGGTATCGACGATCCGACGGATTGCTACGAACCCAGCGCCAACGGTTGCGACTTTGCCGGTGTGACGGTGGTGCCGGCGACGAGCTTCGACCAGGGATCGTATGACAACTGTGGCGATGTAGGTTTTACCGTACGCCGAGTTCCGCCATACAGCAGTTGCATTACGGGTTTGAATGAATGCGAATATGAAGTAGCCACCGCTGAAAACGACTCCATCAAATTCTACTGTTGCGAAGTCGGTACCACACAGGATATCATTCTGCGGGTTTATCAGTTAGATGCATTGGGGCAGATCACGTACTATCCGGATGGAACGCCGATTTACAATGAATGTACGATTCGAGTGGAAGTACAGGATAAACTCAAGCCGGTGTGCGATCCGCCGCTGAATGTGACGGTCAGCTGCGAGAATTTCGATCCTTCTCTCTGGGCTTATGGCAAAGCATCGGTTTACGACAACTGCTGCCTCGACTCCACCAGAATGTATCAGGGCCAGAAAGGCCTGACCCATTCGGCCAATTACAGCCAGTTTGATACCGTTTGCAACCGGGGTGTCATCACACGTACGTTCCGCGCCTATGATTGCCATGGATTCAGCAGTAGCTGCACACAAAGAATAACGGTTACTTACGACCAGAAATTTGGCATCAAATTCCCGGACGATGTAGTCATCAATACTTGTAATGGCAATGGCGTTTACGGCGAACCGACGTTTTACGGGGAAGACTGCGAATTGCTGGCCGTTGCTTACTCGGATCAGATTTTTACCGTGGTCACCGATGCCTGTTATAAAATAGAACGCACCTGGACGGTTATCAACTGGTGCAGTTACTCGCCGGAAAGTTTATGTACCCTGGTACCCAACCCGACGCCCAACTCGAACCCGGGTGCGGCCCAGAACATGACAGGCCCGATCGTATCAGCGCCCGGAACACCTGCGCCATGGACCGCAACGGTAACCAGAATAAACCCGACAGACGAAACGACTACGAATTACAGTAGTTTCTGGAACGCCAATACCAGCTGTTACAAATACAAACAGATCATCAAGATCATTGATAACCAGCCGCCGATTCTCGTATGTCCTGCAACGGATACCATCTGCGACGTGACAACCAATGATCCAAAATTGTGGAATGAACCTTATTGGTACGACACACAAAACGAGATGCATGACCTGTGCGAAGCACCGACAGACCTGCATATTTCCGCAACAGACCTGTGCTCGGGCGCAAACCTGAACGTACGTTATATCCTGTTCCTCGACCTGGATGGCGACGGCGTGATGGAGACCGCCGTGAGCAGCGCCAATGTGCCGCAGGAAGGTACCGTGCGCTATGGCAATGCCAGCACACCCAACTTCGGTGGCGGTACGGTACGTACATTCGATGAAAGAACCGTCGCGGCAAATCAAAAATACCGCTTCGCACTCCAGACAAGCGTCGTAGACGGCAGCCTGACAGCAGCAGTTCGCTGGAATACGCTCGGCTCGCCCGGCTCTTATGTGCTGCCCGAACTGCCGCACGGCGTGCATAAAATCAAATGGATTGTAGAAGATGGCTGCGGTAATGAAAGTGTGTGCGAATACACTTTCGTGATACGCGATTGCAAAGGGCCAACCGTTTTCTGCCAGGGCGGATGGGGCGTCACAAATATGCAAACTGGTATGATTACCTTGTTTGCCAGCGATTTCCTGTTGCATGCAGAGGACAATTGCACACCGGAGGAAAATCTTGAATTTGCTATACAGGTGGCAGGCGGCCCGCTGCAATTCCCGACGGACAACAATGGTAACCCCGTGATTAGCGTAACGTTCGATTGCTCGGACATAGGTTCTCAAACAGTCCAGTTATGGGCCATAGATCAGGCCGGGAATTTCGACTATTGTAGCGCTACGATTACGATTCAGGATCCGCTCAACATCTGCGGCGGAACACAAACCCAGGCTACTGTGGCCGGTATCCTGAAAACGGAAAACGACTACGGACTGGAAGAATGCGACGTGGAACTGTCCGGTCAGGCGCCCAATGGCGCGGCTTTCAACCAGTTTGTAATGACCGACCAGGAAGGACACTACCAGTTTAACAATGCCGTTCCGATGCTCTCGGATTACACGCTGACGCCAACCAAGGACAACAACCCGCTCAACGGTGTAACCACCTACGACCTGGTGTTGATTTCCAAACATATTCTTGGCCTGGAACCGCTGAATACGCCGTATAAAATGATTGCTGCCGACGCCAACCGCTCGGGTAGTGTCACCACTTTCGACATCGTGGAATTGCGCAAACTGATCCTCGGTATCTACGAAGACCTGCCGAACAATACTTCCTGGCGCTTTGTGGATGGCAGTTATCAATTCGCCAATCCGGCCAATCCATTCCAGTCTGTTTTCCCGGAAAACAAAACCGTATCCAACATTCAGGCAAGCCAGATGTCAGACGATATGGTGGCTATAAAAATCGGCGACGTCAACAGTTCTGTTATTGCCAACTCGCTGATGAGTGCCGATGAACGCAGCAATGGAACCCTGGTATTTGATGTAACCACACAGGCCACACAGCGCAACGACGGCACGGTTAAAGCAGGCGAAACGTTTGAAGTGACCCTGACGGCAACAGAAAAAGTGCAAGGCTACCAGTTTACGATGAACCTCCAGGACCTGGAATTGATCGATCTGAAACCCGGCGCGGATATGAAAAGCGACAATTTCGCGGTATTTGCCGACGACAATGCCCTGACGACCAGTTGGGACGGTGAAGGAGAAACCAATTTTACCCTGCGTTTTAAAGCGCGTAAAGCGGGTGAAATCAGCAAAATGCTGGCGGTTTCCAGCCGGATCACCAAAGCGGAAGCATACACTGCCGATGGCGAACGCCTCGATATTGCTTTCCGCTTCAATGGCAAAGACGGCGAGACGGTAACCGGTGTCGGATTCGAGTTGTATCAGAACGTGCCGAATCCGTTTATGAACAAAACAATGATCGGATTCCACCTGCCGGAAGACACCGATGCTACCCTGAATATCTTCGATGAATCGGGCCGCATGGTATATGCTCAAAAAGGCAGTTTTGCAAAAGGTTACAACGCATTCCCGATCGAGCGGGCCATGGTGAATGTCAACGGTGTGCTGTACTACACGCTCCAGACGGATACCGACAGCGCCACGCGCAAAATGATTCAAATTAAATAAGTTGCACTTTTTATAAGTCTCCGGCTGCCTGTATATGTTTCTTTCAAATTGTTGGAGGGAGCATGGGTGGCAGGGACAGCGGGTTGCAGGCGCTCCAAAAAGTTGGGGCGCCTGTGGCCAACCCGCAGAAAAGTTGACCGTGATGCAAAGGATGGCGATGATTTTCCTGATGGCGTTTGTGATGTACAAAGGTTGACAGGTATCGTGGTTCCATATCCTTGCTTTCACGCTAAAAATATAACACGCGGCCGATACGGAAAATGACAACATACCTTTTGGCTATCGGTATGTTGTTCCCGCCGCCGCGTCGTTTCAATCTTCGTGTTAATCTTGTGGAAAGTCACAGCCGGTTGGTATAGCACCTGCCGGCTGTTTTTTTTGTGGGTGGTAGCACGGTCTTCAAGCCGTCGGGACGAGGGCATTTATGCCCGTGTTAAAACATCGTTTTGAATCAATCGGCCATGAATGGCCTCGTCCCGACGGCCTGAAGACCGTGCTACCACTTATATAGCGGCTCCAAGCCTTTTTTTATCTCCCGCATGTACTTGACGTATATATCCTGTACTTTTATAGTGAAAATTTCTTTCAAATGATTGAAAATCAGGAATTTATTAAAATAAATCAAATATTAGACTCCGTTTGCGACCCGGAAATACCGGTGCTGACCGTTCGTGACCTGGGCATTATTCGCGACCTGAAACGCCATGCCGACGGAACGGTAGAGGTCGTCATCACCCCGACATACAGCGGTTGTCCGGCTATGCATACCATCGAAATCAACCTTCGGGCGGCCCTGCAGGACGGCGGTTTTGAAAAAGTACGGATCACGACGGTGCTCAGTCCGGCCTGGACCACCGAATGGCTGAGCGCGGAAGGTCGTCAAAAACTCAGCGCCTACGGCATCGCGCCGCCGGCTGAAAGCAGTATGGATAAAAAAGCGCTGCTTGGCGAGCATCGGGCGCTGGAATGCCCCTTGTGCCATTCCCAAAACACGGAAATGATCTCACAATTCGGCTCGACGGCTTGCAAGGCGTTGTTCAGGTGTTTAGACTGTCTGGAACCGTTTGATTATTTTAAATGCCATTAGAGTGGCCCAAGGGCTACTTCCCGAAAGTTTTAGACTTTCTCAAGTATATTGGGTCGCCTCAACTTCCCGAAAATGAAAAAAAATCGGGAAGCCACATTTCAAACACACGCTATAATCCAATGAAAAACAACGCTTCAGCCCTTAAACCGGGCACCATCTATCACATATACAACCATGCCAACGGCTTTGAAAACCTCTTTGTGAAAGAGGAGAATTACGTGTACTTCCTCAAAAAAAATGCAGCGCACATTCCTTCAGTGGCAGATACATTGGCTTATTGCCTGATGCCCAATCACATCCATCTGATGGTTAAAATAAAACAAGAGAGTCAACTTCCCGAAAGTGAAAAACTTTCGGGAAGTCACGTTGCCAGCACCCATTTTAATCCGCTGAAAAACAATGATTTATCACAACATGACACCAATAGAGCGATACCTGGAGCATTTAGACAATATCTTCCAACAAGAGCCCAAATTCTATAAAGAGGAGACGCTCATTAACGGGCTTCCAGGCGTTACAGCAATTGTCTACACAGACATTCCTGAAAAAGGATTTATCACAGCCTTCACATACGGGCTTTCACGCGTCGAACACCCTGCATGGAAATTAGGCAGGCCGGAACTATGTATTTCAGTAAATTCCTCCGATATGGCCTGGGGGAGGGCGGCTGGATTCCTCGCGAATCAACTCCGTGGCGATTACCCGTTTAGCTACGGACAAATCATAAACCTTCATGAGCAAATAAGTGTCGACTCTGAAATGGATGCCTTTTTTGTTTTTGCTCCAAGCACCTTAGACAAGGAAGACTATTCCAATATTGATATAGGTACCGATTACAAAATAAATATTGCTGGACTTTACCCCATGTATTCAGATGAAATTGAAATTTATGAGCAAATCGGACTTGAAAAATTCTGGCAACACCCCGACTTTGACAATTACAGCGTCAACAGAAAACGAATCACAGGTAGTTTTAAAAAAATTTAAGCGTCGCCCTCACAAGCTATTGTATCCCCCTACCTCTGCATTATTCACATAATCCTGCCACGCCACTT
Source organism: Saprospiraceae bacterium (assembly GCA_022844265.1). Lineage (GTDB taxonomy): Bacteria > Bacteroidota > Bacteroidia > Chitinophagales > Saprospiraceae > M3007. The sequence continues at coordinate 14,005 of JALHMA010000118.1, forward strand.
TCATCCCCGGCTTGATGCCTAATTTATCGCTCAGGCCGCCGTTGATTTCCAGCACATACTGGGCCGGTTTCCCGGAAGGGAGCGGTTTTTCACTTTGCGGCGGTGCATTTTTCTGTATGGATACCACCTCCATTTTTTCATTTAAATAAATGATATCCAAAGAGATATAGGTGTTGCGCATCCAGAAACTCTGCGGCTCAGGGTATTCAAACATAAACAGCATACCCTGTTTATCCGTCATACTTTTCCGGTACATCAGGCCTTGCTCCCGCTCCTCGGGTATTTGTGCAATTTCAATATCAAATTTTTGTATCACCTTTTTCCCCGTGTAGTCGAGTATGGCCAGTTCACCTTCTTTGATAAAAGGCGGCTCGGGCACAGCAGCTGGGCCGGGCGCCGGCGCCGGGTCGGTAGCGCGATGGGCAGCGGCAGGCGGGTTTTGAGGTGGAGGTGTTGTAGCAGGGTCGGACTGGCAACTGGAAAAAGCCAGAACGAGGGTTGTTAAAAGAGGTAATAGATTGATTTTCAGAAACATAAGTAGTTATTAGTTATTCGTTATTCGTGTTGATAGTGTCGGCTGCTGTACCGGCTGCTTTAGCTGCCGGAAAATGCCGGACAATATCAGATATGATTCGCAAATGAATGCATTCCTGGTTGTTATGTCCTCCGGCAGCTAAAGCAGCCGGTACACAATCAATCCTGCAACAACATTTCCATATCCTCCCGGTCGAGTTGTGGAAACGCCGCATCTGCGGAGGCAAACAAATCTTTACCCAAAGCCCGTTTCCGCTCCTGTAGCAGCAGGATTTTTTCCTCGATGGTGCCGCGGCTGATAAACCGAAGGGCCGTCACGGGGTGCAGGCGACCGATGCGGTGCGCCCGGGCAATGGCCTGGTCTTCTTTCGCCGGATTCCACCAGGGATCGAGTAAAAAAACATAATCCGCTGCCGTCAGGTTCAAACCGACCCCGCCGGCGCCCAGGGTCATCAGAAATGCCTGCACCGTCGGGTC
>JALHMA010000119.1 GCA_022844265.1 Saprospiraceae bacterium
ACGCCCGTCCAGCCGTTGGGCAGGGCGTTGCGTTCGAGGTTTTTCCACTCAAATGCCGGCAAGGTGGCCCCCGCAAATGCCAGCAAGCCTGCCACGGCTACGATTGTAACAACCAACTCGAAAGACGCCGCCAGTTTCACCCCGGAAATATTCAAACCCGTAAAAATCAGGTAGGCCACCACAGCAGTAGCCGCAGGCGGCACCATCGGAAAAAAAATATTGACATACGCCCCGATGGCAAAAGCGATGGCAGGAGGTGCAAAAATAAACTCGATGTTCTGAGCCATGCCGCCGAGAAAACCCCAGTCTTTGCCCAGTGCGCGCACAGCATAATCGAAAGCGCCGCCCGCTTTGGGAATCGCACAGGCTAATTCGGTATAACTAAAGGTAAAACAGAGGTACAACACGATAATTGCACCGGTGGCCACGGCCAATCCCAGTGTGCCACCCTGCGCCAGGCCGAGATTCCAGCCAAAATACATGCCTGAAATGACATAACCCACGCCAAGCCCCCAAAGCAGGAATGGGCCGAGTGTGCGGTCGAGTTGGGGCTGGGGGTTGGATGCGGACATAAGCAAAAGGCAAAGTTGCAAAAGACGAAGTAATCGAGGCGTTGCAGTCGAAATGGTTTGGGATGGCTAAAAGTAGGAAAAAAATCCGTGTCTCATCCTTTCAATCCGTGTGCTATATCAACTCTTATCTATTCCAGAATTGCAAGCTCCCCGCACCATTCGCATATCGAATCACATACAAATTTCCCCGAACCGGCCAGGAAACCTGCCGCCCCAGCAAGTCATAATACCCAATAATTGCTTGATTTTCAATTGATTCTGGCGAAGTGGTGTTGCTTGAGAGGCAAGCGTTGTTCAAATCAGTCAGGATAAACGGCTCGGAACCCAGCATGCCTGCGCCGTGATTGACCCATACCATGAACGTGCCAGGTTCGTCAACTGTAATGCTTGCGGTGGTTTCGCCGGTCGACCATGCATACCGCTCAAAACCGGGCGCCGCCGACAAAGTGACATTGCCGGTGTTTTGGGTGCAGGTAATGGCGGGCCGTTGGACTTGCTGCAAGGGCAGATCAAAAATAAACGAGCGGTACACCACGAAACTATCCTGAAAAAATAGTTCACTCAACACATTTTCGTTGTCGTCCGCCAGTACAAAAGTGGGATTGGGCCGGAAACTCATGCCGTAATTCACTAAGTGTTCTCGGTTGCCGGTGGTTTGGTAGTTGCCCATGGCAAAACTGAAAAAAGCGGGATCGTGTTTGTATTCCCACACTTTGGTCGCTGTCCAGTTGATCGTATCCAGACTATATTCCACCGCCCTCGAAACCGGCGGTACAGCCATGTTGGCGTTGTCGAAGAGGCTGACATTCCCGTTGGGAAGACGCCTGATGTCGTGTTGCGCGCTGAATCCGAAGTCATTGGGAAACGTAAACGAACTGTTTTTGCCACCCAGTTCCCATTCCACTTCGCCGCTTGTCCGGTTGATTTTGTAAAGACCATTGGTCGTTCTGAAGGAAAGCAGCAAGCTGCCGTCATCGTCTTCCCAAATGGCATTGCCGTGCGCATAATCGAAATGAGCCGGCGCGTACCCGTAAAAATTGTAAGCCCGGGTTGGATGAATGTGGTCTGTACTTTTCCACTGAAAAAGCAACTGGTGTGCTTCGTCGAACTCCTGCACGGCAAAACCAATAACGCTAGTCTGGGCGCTGCCCGGATTCCCGTTGAACAGGTAAGCGCTCAAATCCATGATGGTATCGTACACACCGGAGAGCAGGTAAGTCTGATCGGCGGTGATGGTCAGTTCATGCAGATCGGGTCTGATTCCGTTGACGGTTGTAAAAGAGTCGACTACCTGAAAATCCGTGTTCATCAGGGTGAACCGGATATCATCGGGGTTTTTATAATTGATAAAGGAAAATTGCTGTTGTGCGGGGTGGTATTTAAAATCGAGCAGGATTTGAGTGTTTTCCGGCATATACCAGAATAAATACCCGTCTGCATCCAAAATCATGGCAGATTTGGTGAGCGGGCCGCCTTTGCCGAGTCGAAACGGAGAAGTCAGATAGTACCCGTAGTCGTTGGTGTCGTGCCGGATAAATTCATACGGCACGACTTCGGCGGGGACGGGGCGGTTGAAGTTTTGGCTGAATGCAGAAACAGCAACAAAAAGAAAAAAGATGGTTATCGATTGGTTCTTGTTTATCATACCTGACATTTTACTCCGACATATCCATCGTATGGTACACATTCAGCACATCGTCGTCTTCTTCCAGGCGGTCGATGAGTTTGATAACCTGTTCCACTTCCGCATCGCCTAATTTTTTCAGGCTGGTGGGAATCCATTCCAGGCCGGCGCTGAGCAATTCGATATTCCGTTCTTCCAGGGCATTCTGCATCGAGCCGAAGTCGGTGAAACTGCTGTACAGCACCACATCGTCGTCTTCGCGTTTGATTTCTTCCAGACCGGCGTCGATCAGTTCGAGTTCCAGTTCATCCCAGTCGCGGCCTTCGGCTTTCACCTTAAAAATACCTTTGCGGTCGAACAGGAAATTGACGCTGCCGGAGGTGCCCAGCACGCCGCCGCAGCGGTCGAAGTGCATGCGGATGTTGGCGACGGTGCGGGTAGGGTTGTTGGTGGCCGTTTCCACCATGATGGCGATGCCATGCGGGCCTTTGCCTTCGTAAATGACCTCCTGGAAGTTTTCGGCTTCCTTGCCGGCTGCATTTTTAATCGCACTTTCGACGTTGGATTTCGGCATATTCGCCGCCCGGGCATTCTGCATAGCCATCCGGAGCCGGGAATTGTTTTCGGGGCTTGGCCCGCTTGCTTTTACGGCCAGGGCAATTTCCCTGCCGATACGGGTGAAGGTTTTGGCCATACCGGCCCAACGTTTCATTTTTCTTTCTTTGCGGAATTCAAACGCGCGTCCCATGTGTCGTTGATTGATTTGTGGTGAGCAAAATGCGGCGCAAAAGTAGGAATTTCAACGACAACAAAAAAACGCCGGATAAAGATTTGTAAAGGATTCAGCACCTTTGCACGAGTATAGGAACGGTGCAATTTGATTTAAACATTTGAGATTATGATTTCCAGGCGTTTTTACAACTGTTTTCTTTTGTTATCGGTCCTCAGCCTGACGCTGCTTGCCTGCTCGTCGGCCCGGAAATCCGGCATAAACAACAGCCACAAAGACCTCGACAAATTGTTAACTTTTAAGATCGGCGACTTTAGCAGCCAGGCCCAAAGTCAGCGCGATTCCGCATTTTTCGATATCCGGCTGCATATTCGCCCGATCTGGACTGCCGACAAAAACAACCACTGGCTGTATGTGGAGCAGGCCACGACCACGGCAGAGGACAAGCCCTATCGCCAGCGCGTGTACAAAGTGGAGCGCGAGGCGTCCGGCGGTTTTAAAAGTGTGGTGTACACTTTGCCCGACCCGGCTAAATGGGTTGGTGGATATAAAAACACGGCTGTTTTTGAGCAGATCAAACCGGCTGATTTGGTTCTACGTGATGGCTGTACCGTATTTTTAGAAAAAAAACGGGACGGTACGTTTGCCGGCGCAACACGTGGCGAGGGCTGTGAAAGCACGCTGCGTGGAGCGAAATTCGCTTCCTCAACGGTAACCATTTCGGCTACCCGGATGGACAGTTGGGATCAGGGATTCAATGAAAAAGGAGAACAGGTTTGGGGCGCTGTAAAAGGCGGATATGAATTTATTAAGTAGTAAAAACAAGGAATCAGTTAAGATGAATTTATCTTAATTCCTTTGCAAATGCTTGATTATCAACACTGATAACCGATAACCAATAACGGATAACTAACATGGCATTCCGAATTTATACCAAAACCGGCGATCAGGGAGAAACCGCGCTGTTCGGCGGCCGGCGCGTCGCCAAAAGCCACCTGCGGGTGGATGCATACGGCACGGTGGACGAACTCAACTCTTTTGTCGGATGGCTGAGAGATAGCACTGACAATCAGCATATTATAAGGGTTTTGGTGCAGGTGCAGCACCGGCTTTTTACCGTAGGCGCTGTGCTGGCGAGCGACCCGGACAAAGAACTCCCCACGCCTGATCTGAAACAGGAAGACATCGCACTCCTGGAAAAAGAAATGGATGTGATGGACGCCCAACTGCCGCCGTTAAAAAACTTCATTCTGCCTGGCGGCCATACTTCGGTGTCGGTTTGCCACGTTTGCCGGGCAGTTTGTCGCCGGGCGGAGCGTTTGGTGGTTGCCCTGCACCAGTCCGATCCGGTCGATCCTTTGGTTTTACAATACCTCAACAGGCTGTCCGATTACTTTTTTATGCTGGCGCGTCAGTTGGGGCATGATTTGGGAGCGGAAGAGGTGATTTGGAATCCGCGGGATGAAGTGTGATATTGTTTCAAAGGTTGATGGAGGTTGATAAGGGTTGATGAGGTTGATATTCATCCACTCTAAAAAAGTAAAAATCTCATCGTTTTTCGAGCGGATGAATATCAACCTCATCAACCCTTATCAACCTTATCAACCTTTGAAACACCTTGTAACGTTATTTAAAAACCGGTAATTCATGTTCAAAGGCCTATCACAGGGACAGTTTCCGACCATTTTGTCGCCGCCTCAACAAGGCTGGCCGGCACGCAGCCACTGGTTGCTGGCGGGGTTGTGCGCTGTTGTTTTTGCAATTTTGATGCCCCGGGAAGAAGCCTTTCCATACAGGTTTCAGCAAGGCCAGCCCTGGAGTTACAGAAGCCTTCACGCGCCGTTTGATTTTGAAGTGATGTACCCGGAAGAACAGGTGCGCAACGAGTTAGCGCGGGTAAATGCGGAACACGCGCCTTATTTTCGGCTTGATCCGGAGGTGTCTCGCCTGCAAAAAAAACGTTTTGAACAATTGGTTGCCGAACAGGTAAAAATCAGTCGCCACGACACCCAGTTCGATGATTTGGTGCGCAACCAGGCAACTTATACCGCCTTCGGGGAGCAACTGCTCGACCAGATTTACAGCCAGGGCATTGCCGATCCTACAGAAGAGGCTTTTAAAGATACCCCGGGATTTATTTATCTTATGTCGGGAAATACGGAAAAAAAAGTGCGGGTGCAGGAGGTGGGAACCATCAACCGCGCGCGCGATTTTTTAACGGATACCCTGCCGTTCAGCCCGCTCCGGCAACCGGAAATTATACTCCCGCTGCTGGAAAAATCTTTGCTTATCAATGTACAATACAGTGATTCTCTTACCATTATACATAAACGCCGCAAACTGGCTGCCGTAATGGGTACGGGTATTATGGTACACAAAGGCGAACTGATTGTGCAGCCCGGGGAAATTGTTTCAGTCGAAGCGGCGCAAAAACTCCATTCGCTTCAGGGCCGGTACCAATCCGAACAGGGGCCGTTTGTAATACCGGGAATGGGTTTGCTGGCGCTGCTTGTTTTTGCCGCGCTTTTATGGCGTGTTCAAAGTGAAATTCCCAATGAACGGCGCGTATTTCCTTTTCTGTGCATCAGCGTTTTACTGCTGAGTCTGGGCGTCGGCTGGCTGGGAAGGGTAGGAGAGGCCGTACCCTTGTTGCTCCCCCTGTGGGCCTTACCGCTGTTATTCCGGCAAACGATCAGCCGCCATACTCAAGGCAGGTATATCTGGCTTGCAGTCATGTTTCTGACAATGTTTGCCCTGAACTGGGCAAGCGGATGGCTTACTATTCAGGCCGCAGGATTCGTATCTGCGCTGTTTTTTCTGGAAAAACAAAGGAGTTGGAAGTCGAGGGCGCTGGCAACACTTGTTGTCTGGTTGGTCCAGATCTTCGCTTTAACAGGTCTTGACTTATCGGGGCAATTGCCGGGTACGATGCGTTGGGCGGACGGCGCGGTTTTTTTGCTGTTGGGCGTGCTGCTATCGTTCACGGTTTATCCGCTCCGTAAGTTTGTGGAACAACAAACGGGGAATACGATCGAATGGGATGCGGATTAGACGAATTTTTACCACATAGGACACATAGGGGTTTCACATAGTTCACATAGAAAAAACGTTCTTTATTCTATGTGAACTATGTGAAACCCCTATGTGTCCTATGTGGTAAAAAAAATCACATCCTCAAATCTTCCACCCTTACTCCAGGATACTTCTTGGCATCAAAAGAAAAAGTGCCTGCCGCAAATGTTTTATTGGAAGATAAACGGCTGATAACGAAGGAATAACGGGAGCCGTCTTTGCCAAATGCCTTGATGCTTTGAATACTTCCGGCCTTTTCGTCGATGCTCAGGCGCATTTTGGAATATTCTGATTTTTTGTCTTTCGGCTTGAACTCAATCTGGGTCAACAATTTCCCGCCTTCCGAAATTTTATCCGTGACAGCATACAGGAAATCACCTTTCTGGTAGCGCTTGAGCAGTTCTTTCGGGGTCATGAAACCATTGTCCGCGCCCGGATCGGCGTTGTTGATCTGTACCTCATTGTTCTTTTTCAGATACACCCAGGTTGTTTTGGTGTCGCTGACAATGACCTGCTGATCCATCTCCAGCCGGAACTTGTCGCCTTCCTGGCTGATCGTTCCTTTCTGCACTTCTTTGGGTTGTCCGGGCACCTCAATCGTCAGGCTGAAAGCCGCTTCGACCGTTTTGAATGCCTCGTATTTTTTGCGGATTTTATCTAATATCTTTTTTGCTTCAGGATCGTTTTTTTCAGCCTGAGCGCCTGATTGTGCCGAAAGTGCGCCCGTCAGCAACAATGCAAGCAAGGGAAACAACAGTTTTTTCATGTTTTGTTTTACGTAGTTTTCATCAAAACGTAGCGTTGGGGGCAAAGTTGCTTTTTGATAGGTTAAAGATTCCTAAAAGGATTAAAGGGCACACGGATTTGAAGGATTGGACACGGATTTTATCCCTCGTAGAGTTAATAGGGAAAAAATCCGTGTCCAATCCTTCAAATCCGTGTGCCTTTTAATCTTAAGCCCGTGCAGACCGGTAGTACTTATTGGTGCGCCTGCGTTTTGGAGGAAACGCCAACTGTCGCGCATAAGCGCCGGTCAGGGCGCCGAAACCGGCCAGTAATCCGCCCATGAAGGCTGTTACAGTTATCAATTGCCAACTTTGCAACCCCATAAACAACTGCCCGATTTTTGCGGAAAGCATACCGCCATTGCCAAAATGGAGCAAAAGCGCCGCAACCAGCCACAGGAGCGATCCGGCAGCCGTACCCGTTAAAAAACTTTTTCCGCCGGACAGGGGGAATAAAAAAGAAGCAATGGCTGCTATGGGCGCCAGGCTCCACCAGGGAAGCCCAACAAAACACAGGCAACCGAGCACGAGGATGAAAATCGTTATAAAAAGAGCATTTCTCATGGTGTCGTGTGTTTTATTGGTTGGAAACGAAGGTTTGTTTGCCCAAAATGCGCTCCGGCGCTTCATTGGGCCCGGAAAGGAACAACAGGTCGTAGTATTCCCCTTTTGCCCAGGTGTTTACCATGTTGTCATAATATGGGCTGCCGGGATTGCCGGACTGTCCGCCGGGGTAGACCCCCATTCCTTTGACCTTTTCCCCGAGGTCGACGATCATGCGCCAGGAAGGTCCGTTGGTTCGACTGATGGCATTCGGGCTCGATTTATTGCCCCCTACCACGATGTCCAAGCGGCTAAAAGCGTCGATCTGGGCGAGGTGTTTGAGCGCAAAACCCCTGTATTCGCCCCAGGCGATTCGTTTTTCCGGGTTTTGCCGGAAATACGACTGCATGGCCCGGAAGGATTCGTTAACGATTTCGGTGGCGGTTTCTCTTTGGGGCGTATTCTTATTATCGAAGAAAATATTGGCGGTGTCCCGTTCCAGCAATTCGATGAAACGCCAGGCTTCCGGGAAAAGAATGGCCTTTTTTTGGTTCCGAATCGCAACCATTTCATCCCAGGTTTTGAGGTAGCAGGAGTCGTACCAGACATCATACAAGGGAGGCGCAGTCAAGTCTGCATCGTAGGTATATTGCCATTCAGCGAGTTCTTTGGCCATTTTCTGGCCTTCTTCATCCAATTTGGATTGATCCAGCAACCGGAACATGGCAGGCAGCGCATCTGCGGCGCGCTGGCTGTAATTGTCCAGTTGCATGGCCTTCATGGATGCCGGCGTGGCTTTTTGTAAAGTGTCCAGGCGGTCGTAAATCCGGCGGCTTCGGTAATCCTCAAAATCATTACTGAGGTAATAATAAGGATAGGTGGGTGGGGTAGAATGCTGATTGGCGGAAAAGACAAAACCCCTGGAAGGATTTATCATACTGGGCAGCATGTTTTTCGGGATATAATCCTGCCAGGCATTGGCCTGGCTGCTTCCATCCTGCACAAACCGCCCCTGCTCATGCGCCCTGACCGGAAACCTGCCCTGTACCTGTATGGCAATATCGCCGCTGCGGGTAGCAAAAACAAAGTTCTGGGCGGGACAATCGAAACCGCTGAGTGCAGCCCGGTAATCCCTGTAGTTTTTCCCTGAATTGAGTAACAGAAACAGCGCCATTTCATCCGGTTCCGGCACATCGTGCGTAATCCAGCGCAACGCACAGTCGTATAAAGGATGCTTCGGGTCGTTGTCGAAGGTCATTGGGCCCCAAATGGTGTAGCGCACGGTATCGTACACGGTTTCTTTTCCACGTACCTGAATGGCCTCGATTTTCTTGTTCGCTTCCTTTGGTCCACCGTCGAGGCTGTATTTGGTGTGCCCTTCGTCGAGCCATTTAATGCGGTACCAGTCGGACACGTCGTGCCCTACGTTGGTCATACCCCAGGCAGTATTTTCATTAAAACCGATCACCACGCCGGGTACGCCGGGCAAGGAAACGCCGTAGCAGTTTTGTTCGGGCGTATGAATCTGCACCTGGTACCAGATGGAAGGCAGGGTCAGGTTGAGGTGCGGATCATTGGCCAGCAGCGGGTGGCCCGATGCCGTTTTAGAGCCGCCCAGCGCCCAGTTGTTGCTGCCTTTCAGGTAAGGATCGTACACTTCGCTGAAGTCGGTATCTTCAAAGGACAGCGAACTGCTGTTTTCCTGCGATTCAGTGTAACTTATTTTTTTAGTGCCGGCAACCGGCGGCGCAACAGGCTGTTGACTTTTCCACTGCCCGGTATCGGGAATAATCGGCTGCTGTTTGGGATTCCATTCCGGGTACAGGTAATCAAACGTTTCCCGACCCAATTGAGCGAGCGTATTGGTGGCAGCCAGGTCGCTTTCGCCGGCAGCCAGGTTTTCGGCCATACTTTCGATGACCAGCGCCGTTTTGAGCACATTCCAGGGCTCGGGTTTGTAATCCAGCAGTTTGAATTCAATCGGGTAGTCGGCAGCGGAAAGTTGCTCGATATAATCATTGACGCCTGCTGTGTATGCTTCCAGCAAACGCATGCCTTCGGTTGATTTTTGCCAGCCGATGAGCGCATTTTCAGCGGCGAAGACCATGCCCCGGCGGCGGCTCGATTTATCGATTTCCAGTGTGCGTTCGCCCAGTACTTCCGAAAGCCGGCCTGCCGCTTTTCGGGTAGTCATGTCCATTTGCCAAAGCCGGTGGGTGGCTGTCACGAAACCCTGCACCCGCATGGCGTCTTCCAGGTTTTGCGCAAAAATATGCGGCACCATCAGGTCGTCGTACACCACTTCACAGGGCGCTTTCAAACCGCTGATTTTCTGCCCGGAAAAAGAAGGCCCGCCGGCAAATTCGGCATTTCTCCAGAATCCCGAAAACGGATTAAAAAAAGAACCCAGGGGTGGCAGGCTTTTGTCTCCGACGGATTGTGGCGCCATCAGGCCCCAGATCAGCAGACAGGTTGCAAGTAAAGCCAGTAAAAATCGGAACAATCGCATGCGTCATGTTATTTGGTAAGTCAAGAATGGGAGCGAAGGTAAAAACCTGCGCGAAAACCCGCACCAACAAGCGTTCTATTTTCAAATACCGTTTTTTTATTGGAAAAAATACCGCCTTGCTTTTAATGATTTTGCAAAAAACCTCTCGCTCAAACAAAGAATGATATTTTTTTAAAAATTCCACTCTAAAAATTTGTTGCTTCAGTGTAAGTTATCTTAAACTTGCACCAAGTAGTTTTTGTGTTTATTTGTTTGGGTTGGAGTCCCTCGCCGCAATAGGTTGAGGGATTTCTTTTTTGGAGACCCTTCCAAGGTGTTCACTGACGCACGAAAGCCGGCGAGTTGTCTCGTCGGCTTTCGTATTTGCAGATAAAATTCAAGTCGTCCGAATGATCAAAGACGGCCCAAAGCACCTGCCAAAGCGGTAAACTGGAATGGCCAAACAACCCAAACCCATTCAGGCATCCAGATCAGGAATGCAATCATGGCTACGGAACTCACAATAAAAATAAGCCAGTCGCGGCTCCGGTTCTCGGTGTATTCTTCGTTCTTTTTCATGTACTTAACCATTTATGATGCCGCAAATGTAGAAAACGTTGTGGGTTATTGTCGGATAGCGCCCCGTTTTTTTGAAAATTTGAAATAGTTTGAAATCGTTTTAAAAAAGGACGGGGTTTGTTTTTGGGAAAACCTGTTCCTTTGCGGGGAGATTTATGTTTGTTGAGGGTTGAGATTGTTGAGATTGTTGAGGGGTTGAGGGCCGCTCTAATGAACGGAAGTATCCCAATACGTGTGGCCCTCAACAATCTCAACCCCTCAACAATCTCAACTCCTCAACAATCTCAACATCCTCAACGCTCAACCATCTATGATTCAGGTTTTTGTCACCGGAGGCACTTTCGACAAGGAATACAACTATATCACAGGCGAACTATACTTCAAAGACACCCACCTCAAGGAAATGTTCGACCGCGGACGTTGCGAGGTGGATATCGATATAAAAACCCTGATGATGATGGATTCGCTGTCGATGCGGGATGAAGACCTCGCGATTATTTCCTACAATTGTCTGAAAACGCCGAACGATCGTATCATCATCACCCACGGCACCGACCGCATGGTAGAAACCGCTCGTGTGTTGGCAGAAGCACAAATAGAAGGGAAAACAATCGTACTCACAGGCGCCATGATCCCTTATGCATTCGGCAATTCATCGGACGGATTCTTCAACCTGGGCAGCGCGCTGGCGTTTGCACAGGTGCTCCCCCCCGGCGTTTATGTCGTGATGAATGGCCGCTATTTCCACTGGAATCGCGTCCGCAAAAACCGGCAGTTGGGTAGTTTCGAGGAAATACAGGATAATGAAGATGCGAATTTTCAGGAAAGCCTGTGATTGTTGAGATTGTTGAGGGTTGAGATTGTTGAGGGTTGAGGATGTTGAGGGCCGCTCTAATGAAGGGAAGTATCCCAATAAGTGTGGCCCTCAACAATCACAGCCCTTGCTCCAAAAACCCCAATTTTCCTCCAAAAAGCAATACATACAATCCGGCGGCCAACACAGGCGCCAGGATGCTGACGGCCATAATCCAGAAATAGCGCCGGGGCACCTTGGTCGGCTCGATGGCCTCGGCAGCCAGGGCAATCAACAGCACGGACAATACGATAGCCCCTATCGTCAGCGTTAGTAGCGTTGCCAGGTAATCGTTTGAAAGCCAAAGCCCAAGCCACAACACCATTTCTATTAAAAATATTTCGAGTAAAGTAAGCCGAATATTCATGTTTCAGGACGGCATTTGAGCCGCCGGGCAGCAAACAAAACAGATTTTTATGAATTTTAATGCAAGTTTTTTTTGCGCATTTTGCCTGAGTATCCTCTGCGCCCATCCACTTTCAGCACAGGAGGGCCCGGCAGGTACGGAGGCAGAGTATGAAAAACAATACCAGGAGCGTATTAAAAAGGACAAATTAGATGGCGTTTATATTCCGAAAAACCTGGACGACGCCATGCTCCAGTTGGACAAACTGACCTCTCCGGAGTCGCGGGCGAAATTCAAAGCCATCCGGGAAGACAGCGTCGTATATATCATGCACAACAGGCTGGGACAGTGGATGATCCTCAATTGGGGCTTTTACGGCGGCTCCCGGTTGTCGCATTATCTGAAAAGTGCGGGCGTCACCCACCCGGATGATATGGCAGACTTTCTAATTCTGGCTTATTCCCGCAGGCTAAATGGTAAACCGGTGAATATCAAGGAATTGGCCACCGGTTTTCGCCAGAAAAGAAAACAGAAATTTGAACAGGAGAAGAAGAAAGGAAAGGTCATTAAAGAGGAAAAACGCAAAAAAAACGAGTAGCGCTTTCCAAAAATTCCACTGTATTTTTTTCCGTATCCATGCAAACTTCAAAAACCCATTACTTTTGCGGTTGTTTCACGGCAAAGGGAAGTGGTTATTGATGTGCTGTGCATGTCCAATGCTTGCTCAACGATCAACATTCTCAACCACTCAACGTTCAGTATATCACGTTTTCAGGAAAAACCAACTCAAGTTTCAGTCCCCAAACCAATAACTCAATACATGGCAAAAAAACTTCTCATCGTCGAATCCCCTGCAAAGGCAAAGACAATTGAAAAATATTTAGGCGGCGATTTCTCTGTGAAATCCTCTTACGGCCACATTCGCGATCTTGAAAAAGGAAACGATCTTGGGGTGGATGTAGCCAACGACTACCGTCCCAATTACATTATTTCTCCAGATAAACAGAAGACCGTCAGAGAGTTAAAAGAGGCTGCCAACAAGAGCGATGAAGTCTGGCTGGCAACGGACGAAGACCGCGAAGGAGAAGCCATCAGCTGGCACCTTTGCGAAGTACTCGGCCTGGACACCAGCACGACCAAGCGGATTGTGTTTCACGAGATCACCAAACCGGCCATTCAAAAGGCCATTCTTGCCCCGCGCAACCTGGACATGAATGTCGTGAACGCCCAACAGGCGCGCAGGGTACTCGACCGGCTCGTGGGCTGGGAATTGTCGGGTCTGCTATGGAAAAAAGTGAAAGGCCAGTTATCCGCAGGCAGGGTGCAATCCGTTTCTGTAAAATTGGTCGTCGAACGCGAACGTGAAATCCAGGGTTTTACGATCACACCTTATTTTAAAATTGTCGCCAATTTTTTAGCCAAAAATGCACAAGGCAAAGAGGTGACTTTCAAAGCCGAATCTCCGCAACGCTTCGACAACCCGGCCGGCGCGGAAGATTTTTTGAAAAAATGTGTGGGCGCCAATTACAAAGTAGGCAATGTGGAAGTCAAGCCGACCCGCCGCAAACCGGCCGCGCCTTTCACCACCTCCACGCTGCAACAGGAAGCCAGCCGCAAAATCGGCTTTTCCGTCAGCCGCACCATGAGCGTCGCCCAAAAACTCTACGAAGAAGGTTTTATCACCTACATGCGTACAGACTCGACCAATATGTCCGAATCGGCCCTGCAAGCCATGGGCGATGAAATCGTGAAACTGTACGGCCAGAAATACCACAACCTTCGCCGCTATAAAACCAAAAACGATTCCGCGCAGGAAGCCCACGAAGCCATTCGCCCGACCTATATGGACCGGCAGGATGTCAGCGGCAACCGCGACGAACAAAGGTTGTACGAACTGATCTGGAAGCGCACCATGGCCTCTCAAATGGCCGACGCCGAACTGGAAAAAACCATCGTCGATATAACCATCAGCACCCAGCCGCAGGCCAAATTGGTGGCGGAAGGCGAAGTCCTGAAATTTGACGGCTTCCTCAAGGTTTACCTCGAAGGCACCGACGATGAAGACGAAGAAACGGCGGGTATCCTGCCGCCGCTCAAAGTGGGTCAGCCGCTCGACATGAACGACATGACGGCTACCGAACGCTACACCCGGCCGCCTGCCCGCTTCACAGAAGCCAGTCTGGTAAAAAAACTGGAAGAACTCGGCATCGGCCGCCCTTCCACTTACGCCCCGACCATTTCCAAGATCATGGAAGCCAACCGCGGCTACGTGGTGAAAGAAAGCCGCGAAGGCGAACAGCGTACGTTCCAGATATTTACCCTGAAAAACGACCAGATCACGAAGTCGACCGGCAAAGAGATCACCGGAACCACCAAAAACGTGCTCTACCCGCTGGATATGGGCATGATCGTTTGCGATTTTCTGGATGAACATTTCAAAAAAGTCATGGACTACGGCTTTACGGCCAGCGTCGAACGCGAGTTTGACGACATCGCTGAAGGAAAAATAGAGTGGGCCAAAATGATCGACCGCTTCTACAAACCTTTTCATGAAACGGTGGAAAAAACACTGGCAGAAGCAGACCGGGCCAGCGGCGAACGGATCCTCGGCGTCGACCCGGAAACGGGCCGCACCGTACTCGTGCGTATGAGCAGCCTCGGCAAACCGGTTATCCAGATCGGCACCGGCGACGAACTCGAAAAAAAGGAAAAACCGCGTTACGCCAACCTGCGACCCGGCCAAAACCTCGAAACGGTCACGCTGTCGGATGCGCTCGGAAGTTTCCAGTTGCCCCGCGTGCTCGGAGAATATGAGGGCGAGGCGCTGGAGGTAAATACCGGACGTTACGGGCCTTATGTCAAATTCGGCGCGCAGTTTATTTCCCTGCCCAAAGGAGAAGACCCCTTTGAAACCACCTACGAAAGGGCGGTGGAACTCCTGCAGGCCAAACAGATAGCGGATCGTCCATTAGGGCATTTTCAAAACCTCCCGATCACAAAAGGAAAAGGGCGTTTCGGGCCGTTTGTCAAATGGGCAGATTTGTATGTCAATATTCCCGCTCGCTTCAATTTTGATACCCTGACCGAACCGCAGGCCATTGAAATTATCGAGCAAAAAATTGAGAAGGAAGCCAACCGCTACATCCAGCACTGGCCGGAGGAAAAAATTAGCGTCGAAAATGGCCGCTGGGGGCCGTACATCAAATACGGCAAACTCATCGTCAACCTGCCAAAATTAGACGCCGGGGCAAAAATGACCGCCGATCAGGCGCGCTCGCTCGAACTGGCCGAAGTGAAAAAAATTATTGAAAAAGAATATCCGGGCGTATTTGATGCCAAAAAAGCGCCGGCCAAAGGCGCCAAAGCGGGCGCCAAA
>JALHMA010000120.1 GCA_022844265.1 Saprospiraceae bacterium
CAAAATATCAACTAATGCCAAGCGCGAAGCCCCCGAAACACTAAACACCACACACCAAACACGATTCACAATTACAGGCCTGAAAAGCCCAGGCCAAGACTATCGAGCGGCCAAGCAGGACGCCTCTCACTTCTCCACCTCCACCCGGTATCCTTCTCTCCTCAATAGTGCAACCACCCCGCTGGCTCCCCCCAGATGGCCCGCTCCTACGGCGAAAATGGTGGGTTTTTCGCGCATCAGGCGGCTCATCACCGGTATCCAGTTGCGGTTGCGTTTATTGAGCAATATTTCTTCGTAATTACTCATGCCGTATTGCACATCCGAAATCATGGATTGCATGGCCGTGATGTCCTGGTCGCGGTAGAGTTTGAGCATCATATCCAGTTCGCTTTCGCCTTCATCTGCCTGATCCGTGCTGCGCAGGCCGTCGACGAGCATTTTAGCCTGTGCTTCGTAAGGAATGCTGTCGAAAATAGACATTTGATATGCGGCTGTTTCCAATCCGGTAGATTCCAGTTTCTGGCGACGGGAAACCCGGTACAGTTCCATTTCCACAGAGGTCATACTGCCGGTAGGGGGGCTGTTTCCCTCTTCTTCATTGGAGATCAGTGTGCTGAGAAACATGGGTTTCATGCGCTCGAACATGCCCGCAGGTAGCCCTTTTTCTTCCATTTTTGATTTTACCAGCGAATAATCTTCCGGCGACAAAAGATCCTTCAACGTTTTGCCACCCGCCATGAATGATTTCGTTATCAGGCCCATTTGGGTGCGGATATTGGTCATCTCCTTCATGTCAATCTCGAAAGCAACGCGTTGGCTTTTTCCCAGCGCTGCCGTTACCACAGCCGGTACTTCAAAATCGTCTTTGGGGATCAGGTGAATGGTGCCATACAGGTATGACGCCTTTTTCAGGCCGTTTCCACTGATTTTCCAAAAAACAGACTTCTCTGTGGGAACGATTTTTTCGGGCGTATACACTATTTTGCCACCCGATTTGCAACCCACCAGGCCCACAATAAAGGCTGCTAACCAAAACCATATTTGTTTCATATTGAATTATTTTCTGTAAAACAACGAAATGAGTACCGGAAAGTTGACAAGGTTGCCTCCCGGCATTGTCAAAGTTTTGCAAAGGTAATCACGACGGGTTCACATCCTTTTCTTTCCTTTGTGATTGATAGGGAAACCGTGGGTCAAAACAGGGTTTCGCCTTACCTTTGCATTTTTATGGTCAGCACAAAGTGGTTTTGAACGAGCAGGCAAATTAATTCACTGATTACCAATGCTTTCTCAACCATCAACATGCTCAACCTCTCAACTTTCAGTATAACTCAGTATCCTTCTCGTTATGTCCGATATTATTTTTTCGCTTATCAATAAAGAACTCGACCGGCAGCGCCGCGGGGTAGAACTCATTGCTTCTGAAAACTTTACGAGTCAGGCTGTGATGGATGCCATGGGCACTTGCCTGACCAACAAATACGCGGAAGGATATCCCGGTCGCCGGTACTATGGCGGTTGCGAAGTGGTGGATGAAGTGGAACTGATCGCCATCGAACGGATCAAACGATTGTTTGGCGCAGCCTGGGCCAATGTGCAGCCGCACTCCGGCGCGCAGGCCAACGCAGCCGTGTTCCTCGCCTGCCTGCAACCCGGCGACAAAATCCTGGGCTTCAACCTGGCGCACGGCGGACACCTTTCGCATGGTTCGCCCGTCAACTACTCCGGCAAAGTATACAGCCCGGTTTTTTACGGCGTGGAACAGGAAACGGGCCGGATAAATATGGATAAAGTAGAGGCGCTGGCACATGCCGAACGCCCCAAACTGATTATCTGCGGCGCTTCGGCCTACGCCCGCGACTGGGACTACGCCCGTTTCCGCAAAATCGCGGACGCCGTCGGTGCGCTGCTGCTTGCAGATATTGCCCACCCGGCCGGCCTGATCGCGGTGCAACTGCTCAATAACCCGATCCCACACTGCCATATCGTGACCAGCACGACCCACAAAACCCTGCGCGGACCGCGCGGCGGCATTATCCTGATGGGCAAAGATTTTGACAATCCCTGGGGTCGCACCACCAAAAAAGGCGCGCCTATTCAGATGTCGAGTATCCTGGACAGCGGCGTATTTCCCGGTATGCAGGGCGGTCCGCTCGAACACGTTATCGCTGCCAAAGCCGTTGCATTTGGTGAAGCCCTGCAACCCGATTTTAAAACCTACGGCTTGCAGGTGATCAGAAACGCGCAGGCTATGGCCGACGAATTTCAGTCGCGCGGCTTCCGAATTATTTCCGGCGGCACGGATAACCACCTGATGCTGTTGGATTTACAGTCGAAAAATGTCAATGGTAAAGTGGCCGAAAACGCCCTCGGCGCTGCCGATATTACCGTGAATAAAAACATGATTCCCTTCGATCCGCAACCGCCGATGACCACTTCCGGTATCCGGGTCGGGTCGGCAGCCATCACTACCCGCGGCATGAATGAAGACGATTGCCGCCAGGTGGTGGAATGGATCGATGAAGTGATTACACACCCCGACGACGCGGCGCTGCACGGAAAAATCCGCGCGGCGGTGAACCAGTTTATGCTAAGGTTTCCGTTGTACGAGGGAGTTGGGGTGACCGCGTAGGGATTGTGTCAAAAGTCTTTGGCGAAGGAATTTTTTATTTCGCACCAAATTATTGTCGCCAAACGCAATGTGAAAATTTGACAACTTTTTAAAAGTTGTCAAATTTGGCACCCGCCCCAAACATTATTTGGCGCTTTTTGGCTAAGATTTCAAACGCCAGACTTTTGACACAACCCCAGTACCGGCTGCTTTATCTGCCGGAGTATACCGAGGCCATTAGAATGCGTTGAAAAACGAACAAATGTTGCCTGTTTTGGTATCCGGCAGCTAAAGCAGCCGGTACGCCACGCCGAACAGGGTTCGGCGTTACTCCCCCTCTATCCACTTATATACAGGATTTCCTTCCACCTGTACCGTACAATTTTCCACTTGCCGGATACGCGCCAGATCAGTGGCGTATACCCGTATACTGGCATCTTTGCAGGTATTAACATACATATCCTTCGCCAGCAGGCGGGTCGCATCCAGCGTGCCGCGGGAGAAGTTATTGATAGCAACCCGACGGCTATTGCCTTCCAGGCGAACTAGTCCAGGCGCTTTTTCGCTCAACTTTGGGAAGTCTATAGTCAGGTTGTCCACATCCATTTGCAGCGACACGGTATCTGTCTCGGACAAGTGGATATGGAACTCCTTACCGCTGACCGAATTCAAGGTACTTAACTTTTTACAACGCCAGAATGAAAAACGGCGGGAATCGGGGCCTTCCATTCGACCTGAAACAACTCCGACGCGAATCGTAATTGCTGCCTGGCTCAGAAGATTCAGCACCGCTTTATTTTCTGCTAATCCGGGGTTCTTAAGATGCAAGTCAATCTCATTGTCTTCCGTAGAAACCAAGAGATGTTTAAATAAACTGGTATCGCCCTGAAGTTCTACACCGTTGAAACTGTTGTCTAATTCAACGTTTACGGGCGCAGAGATGTTGATATTAACAAATTTTTCGGCGTTGTAAAAATAAGACCGGGCACTGACGCTGTCGGGCGTCCGGGCATTTTTCGGGTCGTACATATCGTAGTGATATACATTTCTGGGTACTTCTTTAAAAGCGCCCCAAACCATCGTGCCTGTAAAAAGCGCAACGGCGGAAATAACCATAACAAGACCTGTTTTCATTGTTTCAGATTGTTTTGATACTGGTGATACCATGATTTGAGTTCGTCCCACTGGATGCCGAGCTGGTCTATCGTCTGGAAAAAAACAGGCAGCATTTCATCGGAGAATGCCTTTTTGCGCATTTCGCGGGCTTTTGCCACGCCATCTTCTGCCACAAAGTAGCCGACGCCGCGCTGGTTAATAATAATTCCTGCTTCCTGTAAAAAGGTGACCGAACGCACGACGGTATTCGGATTGACCTGTACCTCTGCGGCCAGTTCGCGAACGGAGGGGATGCGTTCGCCGGGCGCCCATTCGCCCGACATGATGCGTGTGGCGATCTGCTGCGCAATTTGCATCCAGATAGCGGTTTGTGTTTGAAATTCCATAGCTATATCTCCTTTTCCCGGATGAAAAAATAAGTGGAAGCCAGCATGAGCAGAGAGGGTACATAAGCGGCCAGCAGCCAGAACAGGTTCACATTGGTCTGGGTAGCAGCGTTGCTGTTCTTTTCTAAAAAAGGCAAGTTGACTTCCTGAAGTAAAACGCCCCAGCCGGAATCGTAAGGAAATTGTTCATAACCAGCCTGAATAAACTGGTACAGGATGATAAAGAGTACAAAAACAAAAATGAATCCTTTTAAAATCCCGAACCGCTTCCAGGTCAGGCCAGATGCGTATGCGGCAGGTAAAGTCAGGTAAAAAATAAAAAAGGAGATAAACATGTCCCCGGAAAGCCAGTCTATAGCCGGATACCGAAATGCAAACCAGCGCAGGGAGAGTATTTCAAACCCTTTAAAAGCAAGATTGAACGTGAGCCAGGTGATGAGCGGAAAAACGAGTACCGCCAGCAGGCTTTTGGCTAACCATCGCTCCAAATTAGAGGCGGGAATCATTAAATAACGGGTGGCAGTGCCTGTTTTTTCCAACTCGCTGTAAATCAACCCGGCATACAACCAGCCGCAAATCCAAAAATAGGCATTGAAAACAAGGAATGGGTTGTCACTGCGAAGAGTGACAAATGGACTTCTGGCTTCCATCGAAAGAATAAGGTACATGATTGGAATACCCGCTACCAGGACGATATAGGGCAAAACCGGCTGGGTCTGCCAACTGAGCCGCAGTACTCGCAGGAACCGCTGAAAATTAAATGCGTTTTTCATAAATAGGTGTGCAGAATTAGTTTTGCTTAAATTCTTTACAAATGCTTGATTATCAGCACAGATAACTGATAACTAATAACCGATAACCACTTAGCGCAAGGTGTTTTGAACGATTTCAGGAGATATTTGAAGCGCTTTGAACAGCAGTTCGAGGTCGAGCGGACCTTCCTGCCCTTCCGTATTGCGCAGCAGGCAGTGGTAGCCGCCGGGTACCCGTTCGGAATACAGCAGGCTTTTTTCCGGCGGGAGTTGCGTGCTCGTCACCGTTCGGATATTTTCGGCCAGATCCGCAATAGAAGCCTGTAACAACAGCCGGTGTTCCTGTAAAATAATCAGCTGATCGAGCAACATGGCAACATCGTGTACATGGTGCGTAGTGATGACGGCCAGGCGCTGCTCGTCGATTTGAGCGCTCAAAAGGCGGCGGAAACTGTCTTTGGAGGGGATATCCAGTCCGTCGGTCGGTTCGTCGAACAGCAGGATGCGGCAGCCGCTGGCCAAGGCGAAACTGAGCAGTACCTTTTTTCTTTGTCCGAAAGAAAGTGCTTGCAGCCGCATATCCGGTTGAATACCAAAGGTTTGCAGGGCATTGCTCCAGGCCTCCGGGTTAAATTTCGGGTAAAACGGCGCATACCGTTTTTGGTAAACGCCCACCTTTATGGAAGGTAAATCGAAATCGACCGGCACATAAAAAACCTGCTCCAGGAATGCGGGTGAGCGATAACGGGGCGCGTGACCATCCACACTGATTTGTCCCGATTTTGGGAACAACAAACCGCCGATCAGGTGCAGCAGGGTGGTTTTTCCCACGCCGTTGGCGCCCAATATGCCGTACACACCGCCCGCTTCCATGTTGAAAGTCAGGTTGTCCAATACCGGTTGCCTGCTTTTGTACCTGAATGACATTCCACTGATGGCAATCATAAGCCTTATTGTTTTAGTGAATTAGTGTACTATGTAATTAATACACTGCAAACATACGGGCATATTTCAATACGGCGCAAGAGCTGGGCGAATTTTTTTTGAATTAACGCACGATTAAAGCAAAACCGCCGCTCATTTTAAATTGATCTTCCCAAAAGGATGAGTTCCCATGGTATGGTGAAACAAGTTCGACATTATTGTTTTCACCATTGTTGGTTATACAATGAATGTATAAAGGCACATAATCGCACGCGCCATTTATTTCTAAAGGGTCAAAACGATCATCATTGTAACAGCCGATATAGATGACAAAAGTCCCTGCTTTTTTGAGCACCAACGAGCCGCGATAGGTATAAGAAAAACCGTCGTAAAGCGGTTTAAAGCGTAACACGTCAAAAGAATTGAAAGCCAGTACCGTGTCGGAACCCGCCTCCGACACCAGATCAAACATCTGGCTGGTGTTTTCTTCCGGTACGTCAAAGCGGGTGCTCCGAATTTCAAATTTGAAATCAAAGTTTTCAAACGTATTAGCAATGCCTCCTCGCAGGTCTATCAGCTCTTTGGGGAAATGGAAAGCAAGCGAAAGGCTGTCCCCGAGTTGGAACGTGTCTATCTGGGGCGTAAGGCTTACCGGTAAATCATATCGTAAATAGTCCGGGCAGTTTCTGTCTTTACAGTGAAGGTTGGCAGCGCCAATGGCGCCAAATAAAAGGATGGCGGCAATGAAAAAATTATTTCTCATAATGAAAAAAATGCTGGGATGTCTCACAAGATACGGCCCAAAAGAGAGCCGATCTTTATTTTTTATCGAGTACTCAACTTTCCAGGTTTTAAAAACCTGGAAAGTTTCTGGTAGCGAAAACGAAATCCTTTCTTTGCAGTCCCATGCAAGTCCTCTTCACCCACGGCTATTTTCTCTGCGACGACCCGAAAGAGCAGGAAATCATGCGGCCTTACCCGCCGCTGGGTTTACTGTATCTGTCGGCCTGGTTAGACAAACACGGGTTGGAAAACGAGGTTTTTGACACCACTTTTTCCACAAAAAATGACCTGAAAGACTACCTGCTGTTGCATCGCCCGCGCATCGTAGCGCTGTATACCAACCTGATGACCAAACTGAATGTGCTGGATATCGTCGCATTTATCCGAAGCGAAGCGACGCTCAAAGACGCGCTGATCGTGATGGGCGGCCCCGATGTGACGCATAACACAGCCGATTACTTAGCCAATGGCGCAGATATTATGGTGATCGGAGAGGGCGAACAGACGATGCTGGAAATTTGCCTGAGCGCCCAAATTACCGATTCAGCCCTTGACATGGAGCGTTTTTCACATATCAACGGCATTGCTTATCAGCAGCAGGACGGGCTCGTTTTTAAAACAGCGCCCCGTGAAAAATTGCGCGACATAGACGATTTTCCTTTTCCTAATCGCTTGAAAATCAATCTTCAACAATACATGGACGCCTGGAAAAAGGCGCATGGCCACAGCGCAGTTAGTATTAGCACACAGCGCGGCTGCCCCTACACCTGCCGCTGGTGCAGCACAGCTGTTTATGGCCAGAGTTATCGTCGCCGAAGCCCCCGGAAGGTAGTGGATGAAATAGTTTTCCTGCAAAAAAACTACAATTTCGACCTCATCTGGTTTGTGGATGATGTGTTTACCGTGAGCCACAAATGGTTGGGCGAATTCCGTGACGAATTGCAAAGCCGGGCTGTCCAGGTCAGGTTCGAGTGCATTACCCGGGCCGACCGCATGAGCCTGGAGGTCATTGAAATCCTGCGTTCCAGCGGTTGTTTCAGGATTTGGATCGGGGCTGAAAGTGGCTCTCAACGCATCATAGACGCCATGGATCGCCGGGTCGACGTGCAACAGGTACGTACCATGATCCAGTCCACCCGACAGGCAGGCATCCAGGCCGGCACTTTTATTATGCTGGGCTATCCGGGTGAAACGGAGGCGGATATCAGAGAAACGGTAGAGCACCTGAAAACCGCCAATCCCGATCTTTTTACCATCACCGTCGCTTATCCAATTAAAGGAACGGGCCTGTATGAAGAAGTACAAAATATCGGCACGAATACCTTGCTTTGGGCTGAAAGTACCGACCGCGATATAGATTTCCAGCGCACATATCCGCGCAGATATTACGATTATGCCGTGCGCTGGACGGTGAATGCCGTACAATGGCATAAAACGAAACTGGCGGGGCGGCTGCTTAGCATCGAAGGCCTCGTGCTGGCGCTCAAAATAACGATCGCCCGGGCAGGAATGCTCTGGTGGCGTTGGCAAAAATGAGCAGGCGAGGTTACTATTCTTCTGTTCCGCTTGAAAATACGCACAGGATTGCCGTACTTTTGCGCCGCGCTTTGGAGAAACAAACCGAATGATATTCTGTTATCTTGTTTTTACAAATTGCTTTCCCAAATAAAAGCCAATATTTACTCATTGCATATTCACTTTTTTGAAAATGGCCGTAGCAACAGAAACTCGCCCCGCGTACAAAGTAAAAGACATTGCCCTTGCTGAATGGGGCCGCAAAGAAATTCAACTTGCCGAGGCAGAAATGCCCGGTTTGATGTCTTTGCGTGAAGAATTCGGCGCTTCCAAACCCCTGAAAGGCGCCCGCGTAGCCGGTTGCCTCCACATGACGATTCAAACAGCCGTTTTGATCGAAACCCTCGTGGAACTGGGCGCTGAAGTGAGCTGGTCATCCTGCAATATTTTCTCTACACAAGACCATGCCGCTGCTGCCGTTGCCGCTGCCGGTATCCCTGTTTTTGCCTGGAAAGGTATGAATGCGGAGGAATTCGACTGGTGCATCGAGCAGACGCTGTTTGCTTTCAAAGACAATCAGCCGCTGAACATGATCCTCGACGACGGTGGCGACCTCACCAATATGGTGCTGGATCAATACCCCGAACTGGCTGCCGGTATTCGCGGTATTTCAGAAGAGACCACTACTGGCGTGCACCGCCTGTACGAGCGCGTAGCCAAAGGAACCCTTCCGCTGCCTGCCATCAACATCAACGACTCCGTTACGAAGTCGAAATTTGACAACAAATACGGTTGCAAGGAAAGCCTCGTGGATGCTATCCGCCGCGCGACCGACATTATGATGGCCGGGAAAGTGGCTGTTGTGGCCGGTTACGGCGACGTTGGCAAAGGTTCTGCCGCTTCCCTGCGTGGCGCCGGCGCCCGTGTGATTGTCACTGAAATCGATCCCATTTGCGCCTTGCAGGCTGCTATGGACGGTTTTGAAGTGAAAAAAATGGAAAATGCCATCCCGCGCGCCAATATCATCGTGACGGCTACCGGCAACTGCGATATCGTGACCGGCAAACATTTCAAAATGATGAATGACAAAACCATCGTTTGTAATATCGGCCACTTCGACAATGAAATCGACATGGCCTGGCTGAACGAAAACCACGGCCAGAGTAAAGTGACCATCAAACCACAGGTTGACCTCTATAACATCGACGGTAAAGACATTATCCTGCTCGCAGAAGGCCGCTTAGTCAACCTCGGTTGCGGAACAGGCCACCCTTCGTTCGTGATGTCCAACTCCTTTACCAACCAGGTGCTGGCACAACTCGAACTCTGGGAAAATACCGGCAACTACGAAAACCAGGTGTATATGTTGCCCAAACACCTCGACGAAAAAGTAGCGCGCCTGCACCTCGCCAAAATCGGCGTGGAACTGGAAGAGCTCGAACAACACCAGGCTGACTACATCGGCGTTCAATCTGCGGGTCCGTTCAAGCCGGATTATTACCGCTATTGAGTGGATGAGGTTTGGGATTGTTGAGATGTTGAGGGTTGAGATTGTTGAGGGCCGCTCTGTGAAGGAGTGTCTCATACACAGAGCGGCCCTCAACAATCTCAACCCTCAACATCTCAACCCCCATAAACCTTACAATAAACGGCGCTGCGGGATAACAAGCCCTCAGCGCCGTTTTTTATAAATAATTGATTATCAACCCTGATAACGTATACCTAATAACAGATAACTATTTTATAGCGATGAAAAAAATAACCCCGATACTGCTACTTATTTTTTGCCTCCCATACCATGCGCTTTTTGCGGGCAAATACTTTGATTTTTCAGCAACCGCCAAAACGGCCTACCAGAATGCCCTGAGCCTGCGATTGGTGGAAGCGCGGGCGGGCATCGACCAGATGAAACGCAGCGAGCCGGATAATCTGATGGCTATATACATTGAAAACTACCTCGATTTTGTCACTGTTTTCGCCAATGATAACCAGGCAGAATACCGTCGCCTTTCCAAAAACATGGATGCAAGGCTGGATAAAATCTCGCGCGGCGACCGAAAATCGCCTTATTACCTGTATACACAGGCTGAAATCAGGCTTCAATGGGCCTTCCTGCGCCTGCGCTTCAGCGATTTTTTGAGTGGCGCAAGCGATATTAAACAGGCTTATGCCCTGCTCGAACAAAACCAGAAAAAACACCCCGATTTTATTGCCAATAAAAAAAGCCTGGGTCTGCTGCACGCCATGATCGGTAATGTGCCGGATGACTACAAATGGGTCGTTCGCGGCCTCGGCGGCATGAGCGGCTCGACTGAACAAGGCCTGCGTGAACTGGAAGAAGTGCTGGCCTACGCCAGGCAACATGAGTTTGTTTTTGAAGACGAAGCCGTGGTGACCTATTCTTTTCTCCAACTTTACCTGAATAACAAATCCGCCCTGGCCTGGGAAACGATCAAAAAAAGCAAACTGAACCCAACGAACAACCCGCTGGCCGCTTATGCCCTGGCTACCGTTGCCATGCGCGCCGAACAAAACGATGAAGCCATCCGTATCCTCCAAAATTTCCCCACAGGCAGTGTTTACCACGAATTAAACCACCGGTATTACATGCTCGGCCTGGCCAAACTGCGCCGCCTGGATGGAGACGCCAATCAGGCGCTGGAAATGTTTTTGAAACAGTACAAGGGCGCAAACGGCGTGAAAGAATGTTACCAGAAATTAGCCTGGAACAGCCTCATTCAGGGTAATCAAAAGGCTTACCAGGATTATATCAAGATGGTGCGTGAAAAAGGCGCCGACAATTCAGAGCCGGATAAAGCAGCCTTACAGGAAGCCAACAGCGCTGAAATCCCCGATGTAAAGCTGATCAAAGCCCGCCTGCTTTTCGACGGCGGTTATTACCAGCGCGCCTACGATCTGCTGAAAAATGCCGCCGCTGATTACAGCGCCCATCGCAAACGCTCCCTGGAATTTACCTACCGGATAGGACGCATCACCCATAAAATGGGCAAATCGCCCGATGCTTTCCGTTTTTATCAGCAGACATTAGACAATGGCGCCAAAGAACCCTGGTACTTTGCCTGTAATGCCGCACTGCAAATGGGCCTGCTGCACGAAGAAAAACGCGATTATTTCAATGCCCGAAGCGCATTTCAGCGCTGCCTCGGGCTTCACCCGAAAGAATACGCCAATAGTTTGCACGCACAGGCCAAGGCGGGATTGAGTCGGTGCAGCAATAAGTAGGGGTTGAGAATGTTGAGGTTGTTGAGGGTGGTAACTCATGGCTTGAGTTACCACCCTCAACAATCAACAACCTCAACATTCTCAACCCTCAACAATCTCAACCCTCAACAACTCAACAACCTTATGTCCCTTAAACACGCCCTGTCCGCGCTCAAACAGTATTTCGGTTTTGATGCTTTCCGGCCGCTGCAAGCCGACATAATTCGCACCGTGTACGAACGCCGCGACGCGCTGGTGCTGATGCCCACGGGTGGTGGCAAAAGTATCTGTTACCAAATTCCCGCCATTACACTGGACGGCACCGCCATTGTGCTCAGTCCGCTCATTGCCCTGATGAAAGACCAGGTGGAAGGCCTGAGCGCCAACGGAGTATCCGCCGCCTTTATGAACAGTTCTTTGGACGTGCAGCAAACCCGTAAAGTGGAGGACGCGCTGCTTGCCGGGCACATTAAACTACTTTATGTCAGTCCTGAAAAATTGGTGTCTCAAAGTTTCCAGCCCCTGCTCAAGCGACTGAAAATCAGCCTGTTTGCCATTGATGAAGCGCATTGTATCTCCGCCTGGGGGCACGATTTCAGACCGGAGTACACACAACTGCGCTTTTTAAAAGAGCAGTTTCCACACGTGCCTTTGCTGGCGCTTACCGCCACTGCCGATAAACTGACCCGCAAAGACATCATCGGGCAGTTGAAACTCCATGAGCCGGAAGTGTTTATCTCTTCTTTTGACCGCCCTAACATCAGCCTGCAGGTGCGCCCGGGCCAGCGCCGCCTCGAACAGATCGCAGAATTTTTGAAACAACATCCCAAGCAGTCGGGCATTATTTACTGCCTCTCCAGAAAAGGCTGCGAGGATATTTCCAGCAAACTCAACGCCCGCGGTTTTCGCACTGCTTTTTACCACGCCGAGGTGCCTGCAGCGCAGCGCAGCAAAGTGCAGGAAGATTTTATCAACGACCGGGTTCCCATCATTTGTGCGACCATAGCCTTTGGTATGGGCATCGACAAAAGCAATGTCCGTTTTGTCATTCATTACAACCTGCCCCGCAACCTGGAAGGATATTACCAGGAAATCGGCCGCGCCGGTCGCGACGGGCTGCCCTCTGCCGCCCTGCTTTTTTTCAGTTACAGCGACGTGCAGACTTACCGCCAGATGTTTGATGAAGGTGATGGCAGCCCGGAGCAAAAACAACTCAAAATAGCCAAACTGGAGCGGATGTATCAATTCGCGGAAGCGCCGGTTTGCCGCAGGCAGACGGTACTCAATTATTTTGGCGAACCCCACGAAGGCAATTGCGGCAATTGTGATGTGTGCCAGCACCCGCCCCGCAAATTCGACGGCACCATCACCGCGCAAAAAGCCCTCTCCGCCATCCTGCGCGTTCAGGAAAACGTGGGTATGCAATTGCTCGTCGACATCCTGCGCGGCAGCCAGCGCCGGGAAATTGTGGAGCAAGGCTACCACCAGATAAAAACCTGGGGCGCCGGAAAGGAATACAGCTTCGACGACTGGATGTTTTTGCTTTCCCAGATGATGCACCTGGGCCTCGTCGAAATCGCTTACGACGACTTCAGCCGCCTGCGTGTAACGGAAAGCGGCCGAAAAGTACTCTTTGAACAAAAAAAGGTAACCCTCGCCCTGCCGCAACCCAAAGCCAAACCGGAAGAAAAACACGTCCGCTTTGTGGAAAAAACCAAAGCCCAGACGTTTAAGGAAGAATTGTTCGATCTGCTGGTCGCTTTGCGACGCAGTGTCGCCCAGCAGCAGGGAATGCCGCCCTACCTTATTTTTAGCGACGCAACCCTGTCGGAAATGGCCGAAAAACGCCCCCTGAGCGATGCCGACCTGATGCACGTCACGGGTGTGGGCGAACGCAAACTGCACCTGTATGGCGATGCCTTTATCGGCGCTATCCGCCGCTTCGTTCTGGAAAAATCAAATGACGGCGCAAGGGTTGCAGGCAGTACTTATCTGCAGACCTGGGAGATGTTTAAACAGGGAAAATCTGTGAAAGACATTGCCGCCATGCGCGACATCAGCCCGATGACGGTGGCAAGTCACCTGGCCACGATGTATGAACGCGGCGAATTGCTGGATATTCGCCAATGGGTGCAACCGGAACAAATGGACATTATCCAGGGCGCGCTATCGCTTTTCGGCGAACCTTACCAGTTAAAAGAGATTTTCGAGCACTTTGAAGGTAAATTCTCCTACGATCAGATTCGATTCTCCATCGCTGATTTTCGGAAACAACGTAAATAAACATGGGTCATCCCCTTTCCATAAGTAGGGGCAAAAAAAAACCCGGTGCTCGTTTGCACCGGGTCGGTTTCCCGTATATAATCTCATGAAAAGTTTCAAAACTGTGGATCAATAACTACCGCTTCTTATCGCTGCACCGCCGTTGTCTGTTATTGATGATACAAAAGTGCGACGGACCGCGCCATACACAAAGAACAGAAAAATAGATTTGTTGACCTGTTTTGTTGGTCCGAAAACCTTGCAAATCCTTCAAAAATTCATATTACTGTTTTAGAATGGCGTATTTGGCTGCAAAAAAGACCTGATACACATATGGTTGCAATAATATTTGTTGAATTTTTCTTTCTAAAAATATACGTATTTTTTTTGAAAAAAGTTTTTTAGGGTAAAATTAACCTGACTATCCGCCTACTATTCAGGAGATTAATCTCTTGAGGTTCCATAGCCGCGTAGCGGCATAAGGTCGGTAGAGAAACCAAAGAGTAACGAACAAAGGTGTAGCACCGTAACTTTTAGCCCTTGTTTCGGCGCTACGCACCTCGTGAACACGCATGGTATTTGTTGCTACCGACCTTATGCCGCTATGCGGCTAGAGGAACCATGCCACCACTATTCCATGCCACTAAAGCGTTCGTAAAAAGGCAAAAAAAAACCCGGTGCTCGTTTGCACCGGGTCGGTTTCCCGTATATAATCTCATGAAAAGTTTCAGAATCTATGGGTCAACAACTACCGCTTTCTCGTATATCACCGCCGCTTTCTTTTATTGACAGTACAAAAGTGCAAACATTCATACCATACACAAAGAACACAAAAATGGGTTTGTTGATTGTTTTTAAAATGCCTTTACCGCGCTGAATTACTAATTTTTCTCATATTTTTGAGGTAAAATGCCGCATTACCAATCAATTAAGGCGATTACACATATCATAACATCACGATTTGTTGATTTATTCTATATAAAAAAAACGTTATTTTTTTGATTTTTTTTTCGCGGCCACTGATTTTCACGCTGTTTGTCCCGAAAACAGGCAAAAAAAAACCCGGTGCTCGTTTGCACCGGGTCGGTTTCCCGTATATAATCTCATGAAAAGTTTCAAAATCTGTGGGTCATTCAAGACCGCTTATTTCCTTAGCGCCGCCGTTATCTGTTATTGATGATACAAAAGTGCGGATGGTTGCACGAAGCCGAAAGAACAATAAAAGACTTTTGTTGACGAGGCCTGATCTTAAATGTAGAGAGAAAATAACTGTATTTCTCAAAAAATATTTAAAAATTACAGTTTTTTAATACCTCAGTGGAATATTAAACCCTCGTTTGTTGAAAAAAAACAGTTAAAAAAAA
>JALHMA010000121.1 GCA_022844265.1 Saprospiraceae bacterium
GTGCCGTATACCACATCGAATCCTTCCGTGGCCAGTGCGTTGTAGGCCTGAATAAAGTGTTGCAGATCAGTAGCCAAATCCAGGTCCATATAACCGACTATGTCTGCCTGGCTTTGTGCCCAGGATGTTTTCAGGGCCAATCCCACACCTTTTTCGGGCACGCGCACCAGTTGGATTTCTGAAAATTCATTGCACAGCAGTTCCGCGATATGCCGGGTATCGTCGGTGCTGCCATTGTCGGCGATCACGATCCGCCACTGATATTTTTCCGGAAAATGCCGGTATAAAAAATCATACAGGATCCTAACCTGCCGGTCTAAGGTTTCCGCTTCATTGAGCACGGGGATGGTTACGTCGAAAGTCATACCTTGATTAAAAAGATTTGGGACCTTGATTTAGAGGATGGAAGGATGGATTGCTTTGTTAGCAGGGTACAACAACCGAGCGGGCAAAAGTATGACGGCGCGAGCGATTTTTATTTGGTTTGAACAGGTGCCATTTTTCATTTTATCGTCTGTTTTACCTTACTTTGTCCGAAATTCCCGGATTGTCGCCGACGAAACCGGTGGGGGTAATTTTCCAGCCCCCACTTTTGGCCGGTCAATGGGGAAATAACTAATTATCTACCCAGCGTATGCGCCTCCCGTGGTGTGACGATATGGTTCAACTTCAACTTCGATGAGTGATCTTTTGAAAAAATTCAAGTCTGTTTTTGTGGTAGAGGAAGAAAACAGCAATAAACCAACAGCACCGGCTGCTACCGAAACGCCCAATCCACAACAACAAGCGCCTGCACCGCCGCCTGTCGCGCCGAGATCGGTTTCCGAAGGCGGCGCTGTGACGGATAAATTTGTACAGATTCTGTTGGGCGCCCTGGAAAAGAACAACCAGCAGGGTTTCGATTATTTTGAATTCCGCCAGTCGCTGAAAAACCTGGCGAAAATGCCCATGGATGAGGCGACACGCTTTCATTCCGCTTACGCCATGGCGCAGACCATGCATGTAACGCCTGCCAAACTGATTGAATCCGCGCAGTTTTACCTCAATGTGCTGACGGGCGAGCAGTCCAAATTCAATGAAGCGCACGCCCAGCAACGCGCCAAACTCATCGGCAACCGGGAAGACGAGGTGAAAAATCTGGAAGCGATGATCCAGAACAAAACGGAACAGATCAAACAACTGACCCAACAGATTGAAGAGCATAAGCGCAACAGCGAGCAGATTCGCAGTGAAATTGGGGAAAGCACGGTGAAAATTGAAAATACCAAAGCCGATTTTGAAGTGACTTTTAACAGTGTCGCCGGACAAATCCAGGAGGATATTGCCAAGATTCAGCAGCACTTGAAATGAGTTATTAGTTATTCGTTATTGGTTATTTGTGTGGTAACCTTTGGCTAAGTCAACAACTTTAGCCAAAGGTTACCACACAAATAACCAATAACGAATAACCAATAACTAATAACCAATAACTAACTAAAACATGAACGACTTAATTAGAAACCCGATTGTTGCTTTTTTTGCCGGTCTGATGGCATTATTGCTGCTGTTTTACTTCCTGAAGGTGGTGATCAACCTGTTTTGGGTGTTCGTTCTCGCCTTTGTCATCCTGTTTTTTGTCAACGATCGTTTTCGCCGCGCGGTGAGAATGTTTCTCGGCAGTATATTTAGCGGAAAATAAGCCGCCAAACATAAAGAATTGCGGTCTCTTTGTGACCTTTGTGCATGCCCTTTGTGGTAATAAATTGAATCCAACGTTTACAACGAATAACAACTTTAACCATGTCTGAATTACAACCGATCAAGCCCAAAAATTTTTGGGAACGTCCAGAAGGTGTCACCGGTGGTCTATTTATGGCTGCCATTTTGCTGGGCGGCGGCTACCTGCTTTATCAGGCCCTGCCCACCCTGATTGCCCTGGCGCAGAACACATTATACCTGGCCGGTCTGCTGGCTGCCCTGGCTGCGGTAGTGTATATGGTGCTTGATCCAAAAATGCGCAACCTCATCTGGTATATGTACAAATCGATCATGCGCTGGTTTACAGGCATGTTTGTGCAGATCGACCCGATCGGGATTCTCAAAAGTTACATCGACGATTTGAAGGATAGTTTGAGCAAAATGAACACCCAGATCAGCAGCCTGAAAGGCCAGATGTACAAACTGGGCGAAATGATCAAACAAAATCAGCGCAATATCCAGAACAATCTCAACATGGCCGGCAAAGCCAGAGAAACGGGCAAAGAAGCACTGATGGTGCTCCAGGCCCGTAAGGCAGGGCGTTTGCAGGATTCCAATGTCAAACTCGAAGACCTGTACAAACGTATGGAAGTCCTGTACCGGGTGCTGACGAAGATGTACGAAAACTCCGAGATCATGCTCGAAGACCTCTCCGACCAGGTGGTGGTAAAGGAACAGGAGTATAAAGCCATCAAGGCCAGCCACTCCGCCATTCGTTCCGCACAGGCTATCCTGAGCGGCAATTCCGACAAAAAATACATGTACGACATGGCCTTAGAGGCTATGGCCGAAGATGTAGGTCAGAAAGTAGGTGAAATGGAGCGCTTTATGGATATGTCCAAGAACTTCATGGATGGCATCGACCTTCAAAACGGCGTGTTTGAAGAAGAAGGCCTGGCCATGCTCGAAAAATGGGAAAAAGAAGGCGTATCCGTGCTGCTGGGCGGCGAGAAAAACAAGATCATCGCCAAATCCAACAACCCGAGCGATGTGCTCGACCTCAATGCGCCCGCGCATATCCCTGCCAAAGCCGAACGCGGCGGCAATCAGTATGACACTTTCTTTGAACAATAATTTGGTTATCGGTTATTAGTTATCAGTTATCTGTTTTCAGGCAGGAATTTGTGAAAGAGTACCAGTTTGTATTCCCTCACGCGAAAACTGAGCGAATCTTCAACAGTTGAGAAAGAAAGAGAACTAAGTTTCGGCCTGAGGGAGTAATAACTAAAGTTCTTTAACGATTTCCTGCCTGAAAACGGATAACTGATAACAGATAACGGATAACAGATAACGGATAACCAATAACCAATAACTAAAAATGGCAAGACTAACCTCCTTTTCAAAATTTATCATCACCCTGCTGATCGTCGGCGTCGTCTATTTTGTCGCCAGTTATTTCCTGAATAAAACCAAAACGGGGCAGGAATTGAAAGAAAAAGCCGGGACAGAGCAGGGTGGCGGCGGCCTCTTTGGCGGCGGCTCACAATCCGATGAAAACACCATCGGCGTCGGCGTGGTTACCTGGGGCGGATATGCTGGCGGTCAATACTGGAACAAAGGTTTCGCGGCCAATACCGAAAGCCGTTTTTATAAGGAAAACGGGTTTAAAGTGGATTTTAAAATCCTCGATGACCCCACCGCCAGCCGAAATGCCTGGAAAAATGACGAAGTGCATCTGCTGTGGGCAACGATTGATGCTTTACCTACCGAAATGCCCGGACTGGCAGCCTACGACCCGGTCGTGGTTTTTCAGGCCGACTGGTCGCGCGGCGGCGATGCTATTGTAGTGCGCCGGGGGATTACTTCTGTGGGCGATCTGCGCGGTAAACAAATAGCCGTGGCTGAAATGTCGCCTTCGCACTCGTTCCTGATCTGGCTGCTCAGCGCCGCAGGTATGACCACCAACGACGTGAAAATCGTCGGCGTGCCTTCTCCCGTAGAAGCGGCCGATGCATTCAAAGCCAACAATGTGGATGCGGCAGTGGTCTGGTCGCCGTTCGACGAGGAATGTGTGCAAAAAGTGCCCGGAGCGCGGGTGCTGCAAAGCACGCGCAATGCTTCCAATATCATTGCGGACGTATTTATCGCCAAACGCAAATGGGTGGAAGCCAACCGCGACAAGGTGCAACAACTCTACGACGGCTGGATGAAAGGCGCAGCAGAAATCAACCGCAGCGCATCAGCCAAGCAGGAGGCTGCCGCCATTCTCGCCGATGCGTTCGACGGATTTACCAAAGACGACGCCATCAAAGCCATCGATAACGTTCGCCTTTGTACGCACGGCGACAACGTCAACTTTTTCGGACTCAACCGCGCCAATTTCAAGGGTGTGAGCGGCGAAGACCTGTACAGCCGGATGACCAAAGAATACCGAAATGTGGGTGTGCTGAAAAGCAGCGATGTGGTACCGGGTTGGTCGAAAGCCGCCTGGTTCAGCACCGTGGAACGCTCTTCGCTGAGCGGCGCCGAACACGCCGCCGAAGGACAAAAAACGTTTGCGAGTATTTCTGAAAGCGAAGCCAAAGGGAAAGACGCTGTTGCGACCAAACGCGTGAGTATTTCTTTCCGTTCAGGCGAGTTCCTGCTCGACGACAATGCCAAGTATATTGTTGATAATGAGATGGTTCCGATTGCCAAGGCATTTGCCAACAGCCGCATTCGTGTGGAGGGCAATACCGACAATGTGGGCAACGCAGCCTCCAACGTAGCACTTTCCAAAAAACGCGCGCAGGCCGTGATCGATTACCTGGTCAAGGAATACGGTATGCCGCGCAGCCGTTTTGTAGCCATCGGCAATGGCC
The DNA here is from genome assembly GCA_022844265.1 of Saprospiraceae bacterium. Taxonomy (GTDB): domain Bacteria; phylum Bacteroidota; class Bacteroidia; order Chitinophagales; family Saprospiraceae; genus M3007. The sequence goes on from JALHMA010000121.1 coordinate 4,539, forward strand.
CTGACAACCCTGTGGCCGATAATGGCAGCGAAGACGGCCGCCGGAAAAATCGGAGAACGGATTTCCAACTCGTGGAGGAATAATTCGAAAGGATTTTACCACATAGATACAATAGAAAAAAGCACATAGTTCACATAGTGTTGTTATGTGAACTATGTGCTTTTTTCTATTGTATCTATGTGGTAAAAAAATCAATTACATCCCATATCCACCCTCGAAACCGGATCATTATTCGGGAAACAATTGCCCGACATCGTAACGGCTGGCGCATAGCGCTTCAGATTAGGATCATACAACCCGTTTTCCAGAAATTCCACCAGATCGGCCTTTTCCTGTTCGTTTAGATGCAAAGGGCGGAACAGGGGCGATATTTGGCTGGCCGGTACATTCGGGTTTTCCGGAATACCGTTGTTGAAGTATTCCACTACATCCCGTAAGGAAGTTTTGCTGGCGCCGTGGAAATAAAAACCCACATCTTTCAGGTTGTATAGTTGCGGCACTTTAAACTTGTGCATATCCTCTTCGCGACCGGTAAAGCCGCCGCGACCCAGGTTGCGTTTGTCATTCGGGCCTGTGCGAAAAACCTCATATCCACTTTGGTGCAAATCATTCACGCCCAGCGCAAAAAAACCGTGCGGCAGGGTGTTCAGCGAAGGGCTATTGTGGCAACTCGAACAGCCGGCTTTTCCAAAAAAGAGCAGGGCGCCGTTTTTTTGTTGCTCTGTCATGGCTGCTTTGTCGCCGTTTAGCCACAACTGGAAAGGCGCCTCATTGGTCAGAATGGTGCGGAAATAAGCGGCAATGGCAAACGCAGCCGTTGTCCGGGTGTAACGTTCGTTCTCCGGGATCTCGGGAAATGCAGCGTCGAACAGCGCCGTGTAGTTCAAGGAATCGGTCACGTTTTTATTCACCACCTGCCGGTGAACAATAAGCGCCCTGTTGTTATTGGCTTCCAGGCCCTGTAATCCCTTAAAGTTGACTTCCACCAGCGTATCCTGGTTCCAGACCGACTCGGTACCTTCATTTACGCCGAATGAACCGAATGTGCCGGCCCACAAAGCATTGGTTACAAAAGCGGTGTTGATTACTGGCAAAGGCCGGGCGCCTTGCGCGTCCACATCATCGCCCATATAAGAAGGGTTTTTCATACGACCCTCGCCGCTTTCGCCAAATCCGATCGCTCCGTCGGCAATACCCTGAAAACGGCCCGCTGTGAAACCTCTTTCCGGAATGTGGCAACTGCTGCACGAGTACGCTACTTTGGAAACGGAGTAAGTCGGCTCCAGGGCAAGACCGGTTTCAAAAAAAAGTAGCCTGCCCAAAGTCACTTTAATAGGGGTAATAGGATTCTTCGCATCCTGGTTGGGCAACAACGCGTAGTCGTCGCTTTTTGGTAAAATAAAATGTTCGTACGAACCGGTGGCTGAACGCAGGTTCAAAGCGTCTTCCAGTGAGTCATCCAATTGGATGGATACCTCGTGTACACAGGACAAAAAATAGCCGGTTGCAGCAAGCAGCAAAAAAAGTGTAAGCGCTTTTTTCATAGATATAGAGTTTGATGTTGTCAATTAGAAAATTGCCCGTGCCACGACGGACAAGGAACGGGAAAACGTACAATATGCTATGACAAGAGAGGAAAAGTGAAAGGAACAATACTTGCAAATTACACGCCGAACTGTATAAATGTCTGATGGAAGACGAAATGATTCTCGTCATCGTCCAGCGTTTTTTAGGATTTCAGGCTGTGTGTCTTCTGATGAGGACAACACTGCCCGTTGCTGTCCGGATATTGCAGGTTGTTAAGACCTTAACGACCCCAAAAAGCCTTTTTAACAATGTTTTAATGCGATTTTTGATTGGTATTTGCATAGATTGCAGCAAAAAATTTCATCATGAAACGCACTGCTCTTATATTGATACTTCCGTTGTTTGGGTTGTTCTTTACAGGATGTTATCCTGTTTCACAAAGCATTGATGCATTTCGTGCGCCTACTTTTAAGGCAGATGCCAGTTTTAAAGTGGTGAGTCTGAACACCAATGACCAGGTGCTGATTGCGCTCGAGCAACAATTGTTATCACAGGGCTTTAAAGTAATTGCAGACAATTACCTGCGCACACAATCGGCGCCCGCTGGTAATGTCACCATCACCACCAATGACACAACGTATAACACCATGCAGTACCGGCCGCTGGGCGTCGAGATTTTTAAAGATAAACAGGCCGATTACGTGGTGCGCTACGATATGAATTGGCGTTTGACAGGTAGTTTTTTTGAATATTTCAATGCATCTGTAGTCAATACCGTGACTGGTGCTGTTGAATTTACTTACAATTTTAGACAGGGCAGCAATACAGGTGATCTGATGAAAAATATGCGCTTTGTGCTCCGTGATTTTGTGACGAAAATGCTCGCAGCAAAATAAGCAGTTGTGCAGTTAGTGCCTATCGGATGTGTAATTTTGCGGATCAACCGTAAGCCAATCTATGGAGCAACGACGTCGCTTGCGCATTCTTTCCAAAATCCCGGAAACGGGCGATACCGCTACATTTGTACTGGAGCCGGCCGACGGACTGCCGCTGCATTATCACCCCGGACAATACCTGACCCTGGTTTTTCAATCTAATGGCCAGGAAAAGCGCCGCGCTTATTCCTTTAGCACTTGTCCGGGCGTAGATGCCTTGCCGGCTATCACGGTGAAACGCGTTGTCAACGGGGAGTTTTCCAATCACCTGCTCCGCCACGTGCAACCTGGCGATCTGCTGGAAGCCATCGACCCGAACGGCTTGTTTCTATTGCCGGAAAAACAGGTAAATACATTGTTTTTTATCGCGGCGGGAAGCGGTATTACCCCTGTATTCAGTCATTTGAAAATGTTGCTGCAATCCAGGGAAAACGCACATCGGAATACCAAAATCGTACTCTACTATGCCAATCGCGATAGTGGGAGCACGATTTTTAAAGCCCACATCGACCGCTGGATAGCCGAATACCCTGAACGATTCAAGTGCATCTATTTTTTTAGCCGGGAAAAGAACGCGGAACATGCCCTGTTCCGTCATCTGAACAACGAACTGCTGGAACAACTGCTGCTGGCGCATTTTCAGGGGAAAATCACGCCCCATCAGCGCCGAAGTACCTGGTTTTACCTCTGTGCGCCAACCGCTTTGATGCGCATGGCCCGCATGACGCTGCGCACGCTCGATTTCCCGGACGAACATATTCGTCAGGAGACTTTTTTGCCCGATACCAGGTTGCCGGACCGCGTAGTGGATACCTCAAAAAAACACACGATCTACGCACACGGGAAAAATGAGCGGATCGAATTTCAAACGTATGAAGGGGAGACCATTCTGAATGCGGCGCTCCGGCAGGGTATTGCGCTGCCTTATACCTGCAAAAGCGGCGTTTGTTTTACCTGTCTGGCCAAATGCACTGCCGGCGCGGTCGAAGTGGCGTTTGTGGACTCTACCCGGCGCGAAGGCCCCGGCAGCATGGTGAATACCTGTATTGGGTATGCGGTGAGCGAACACGTGGAATTGGTGTTTGGTGTTTAGTGTTTCGTGTTTAGGGCGCTTCGGGTTTGGCACTTATGAAAATTTGGCCAAAATACCAACTACTGCCAAAAGCGGAGCGCCCGAAATACTAAACACCAAACACGAACACTGCCAAAGGCGAAGCGCCCCAAACCCTAAACACCATACACCAAACACCACCTTATTGCCACTTAAACGTATTCACCATCCTGTCCAGGTCTTTTTTCATAAAATCGACCACGGGCGCCAGCGAGTCGGGGCGCGCCTGGGTGTTGAAATACAGCGACCCGCGCACAAAATTGCGGGTGGAGTCGGTCAGAAAAAACTGATAAGTAGAGGCTGCTGCGCCTTCGACATGGAAAACGATGCCGTACACCTGCTCGGAAGGGCGGTGCACGGGAATTTCCTCGATATAACTGGCTTTGATGTTGTGCTTGTTGGTCATTTCAAAAGCATCCGCTACCAGTTTGTCAAAATCTTTGCGGCTGCCGATGGGGTAGTAACTGCAATAAATTTTGGCGTTGAGTTGCGGCACCAGCAGGTTGAACCAGCAATCGCTCACCGGTTTTTCATCAAAAAAAGTGGTGTCGTGCTCCACCACGGCATAAACGGGTTGTTCGAATGTAAAATCACAATACCCCTGGTCAAATAGTTTGTACGATTTTTCAGGATAGATGACACGCGGATAGGCACGGGGTTTTGGCGCTGTGACAGTCTCTTCACAGGCAGACAAAAACGACACAAGTAATAGCAAAAGGTAAATTCGGTTCCAGATCATGGTATAATCGGCGCAAGGTGTTTTTAAGAATGCGTGGCAAAGTTCGACAAAAACGTCTGATCTGTCGCGATAGTGTTGTGAGTTGTGAATAGTGAATAGTGAGTTGTGGGTCACTCACTATTCACAACTCACAACTCACTATTCACTATTCACAACTCACTTTTTGTTCCACGTCTTCAACCTTTCCTCATACCGTTTCCGGTTGATGGGCCAGGCATCGAGGTCTAGGGAACCTTCGAGTTCTTCATCCAGGCCTTTCAGCGTATTCGGGAAAAAATCAAGCCCGGTCATTTTTTCAACCTGATCGATAGAATAGGCGTATTCCAGTACCGGCTTGGTACTCAGGGCATTGGGGAGCACAAAAGCGATAGCCTTGTGTTGTTCCGGCGCCAGCAATACTTTGTAATAGGCGGCAGGAACAGACACTTTGCTGAAACCGATTTGCCCCAAGTGTTGCTGCGTCAGCACGGGCCCGGTCACGACGTACAGTTGTTCGAATCTGCGCGCCCAGTCGCGGGTCAGTTCTTCCAGTTCCCGCCAGACGCCCCCGTTGAAGGCAGGTACCTGCGGACTCATATTGCTCATGAAGAATGTTTCGTCGATGGCAGCGTCGTTAAACGCCATATCCGCGGCAGGGCAGAGGTGGCCTTTGTCAAAGCCGCTGCCGGAGTAGTCGCGCGGCGTGGCGCTTTCGGTGCGCACCTCCGGGTCGGGCCGGAAACTGTTGGGGCGCTCGGACCAGTTTTGATTGAGTCGGTCGCGGGTGAGTTCGTAGGCGACCCACTCCGCCTGTTCGTGGTCTTCGTCGTAGGACAGTACATACCAGGTGTGCCGCACCACTTCGCCTGTGGTAGAAACGGGCAGGATTGATTCTGAAACCTGCGATTCTGCCGGTTTTTCCGGTGATTGCACCGGCTTGGCCGGCATCTCTGTCTGTGTGGAAGCCTCGGATGTTTCATCGGTTTTTTTACCGCCAAACTGGTTGAACAACCAGAATGCAACGCCGGCCAGCAATGCAAAAATGCCTGTTTTGAATAAAAAACCGCCGGAATCGGAAGAAGATTTGCGCGCCATAGTGGGTAAGTAATGTGTTTGAATTTACCACAATAGGCACATAGGATTACCACATAGGTCACATAGCCTAACTAAACAAAAACTATGTGACCTATGTGGTAATCCTATGTGCCTATTGTGGTAAATTCAAACACCGTGTCATAAAAAACTATTTGTTGGCACAAACATAAATTTTTTGTTTCACATTGGCTGCATAAATTTTACTCCTTCACCACTTTTAAATAGTGCACCTGCAAATCATTGATTTTCAGCACAATAAAATACACGCCTTTGGCTATGTTACTATCGGGTTTCCAAACGGCCTCGTATTTTTCAGGGCTGAGCGACTGTTCGTCCAGAATGGCGACGCGGTTGCCCAGCAGGTTGAATACCTCTACCCTGGTGCGGGCTTGCTGGAAAACGCCGTATTGGATGCGCAGGCTATCCCGGAATGGATTCGGCGATGTTTCATAGAGGATTCCTTTGTCTAAATGCAGATCGGACACGCCGGTCACACCGTCACCGTTCACAACGATGTCCCAGGTGCCTTCGTATTTGCCTTCCGTATTGAGTACAATCGGGATAATCCGTGGCAGGGCGTTAAAAGTGCCGCTGGTAATAGATGCAGCCGCATCTGCGGGTATAGAAGTGTCGCCTTCAAAATACAATTGCGTCGTCAGCGTCGCAAATCCTGGCGAGGTGATTTTGAAATGGATATGCCGGGGACGGAAACTGGCGCCATTCAGGTATTTGCCTGGCAGCACTGTTTCAAACAGGTAAAACCCTTGCGCATTCGAGCGAACTGTGCCCCGCAGGTTGTAGCCGGAATTGTCGTACTGCCCGGCGTTATTGGCGTGCCAGATATCGATCAGGGCGTCGGGAATGACTTCCGAACAATCGAGTGTGCGCACCACGCCGCTGAGGATGAGTCGGGTGCCAGGTTCGTTCGGTCCGGCCAACTGGTTGTTGATAATCATCGGTGGATTGGCGGTGTAAAAAGGCCCTTGTCCGTAGTAGTCGCGGGTGGTAGCGTCGCAGGTAACGTCGAGTTGGTAGCGGTGGGGTGGGGTAGCGGCTTTTGTCAGGGCCGGGGCTGCGCCTACGGCTAAGGATGCCAGTGCGGTGTTGCGTAAAAACTGGCGGCGGGAGTTTGGTTTCGATGTTTCCATGTTTGTGAGAGTGAATCGTGAGTAGTGAGTGGTGAATAGTGAATAGTGAGTCGTGAATAGTGAGTGGTGAAATGAGGGCTTGTACTGTTCTATAGTCAACACAGAGTGATTGGCAGTTGTGATTCGGGCCGGGTTGTACCCGACTCAAAAAAATGCACAAGATGAAAAGTATATAAAACAGTAAGGGAAATGCGGCTGCCCGATTCGGCGATGAAATGCCGCGTTGATAATGATATGACAAACGTTGCTGCTTTGCCCCTATTGGTTATCGGATTCGATCAGGAAATTGACTGATAATAGCAAAACTAAGGCAACAAAAATCCCGAATTCCCCACAAAGGAGCAATTCGGGACAAATCAATATATAAACTAAGGTAAATAGGTGTTACGTCAAAATCAATTTCAGTTAGGTTCCATATAAATGCTTGAGTATCAACCCGGATAACCAATAACTGACAACTAATTAATTTTCCAGTGCAGCGGCGCCGCCCACGATCTCGCCTAATTCGGTAGTAATCGCTTCCTGGCGTGCTTTGTTGTAATTGATTTTCAATGCTTTGAGCAGTTCTTCAGCATTGTCCGTCGCCTTGTCCATGGCAGTCATACGAGCGCCGTGTTCACCCGCCTGGGTATCCAGTACGGTTTTGTGGAAAGACAGTTGGAGAATGCTTGGAACCAGCGTTTCGAGCAACTGCTCTTTATCCGGTTCGAAGATGTAGTCTGCTTTTTTATTGGAGACTTTTCCACCTTTGGCTTCGAGTTTCGGAACGGGCAGCCATTGTTCCACGGTCGGGTACTGCGTAGCCGCGTTGCGGAAGTGGCTGTACACGATTTCAATGGCATCGTAGCCGCCTTTGGAAAACTCGTCCATCAAACCGCGCGCAATACCACTTATGTTGTCATAAGACGGCTTTTCATAGGCGCCGATGAAATCCGTATTGAATTTCAGGTCGGAAAAACGGCGGCGGAAGAAATCATACCCTTTTTTACCGATAAAAAGTACCGTCACGCCGCCGTTCTGGCGCTGTTGCGGGTACTTCGTATTGATGAGCATGACAGCCTCTTTGTTGATGTTCGTGTTGAACGCGCCGCACAGACCGCGGTTGGACGTGACCACCACGATCAGCGCTTTTTTTACAACACGCGCTTTCCCGAATGAGGTATTGGCATCACCGCCGAGGTTCGACAGGATATTGGACAACATCCGATTCAGTTTTTCTGCGTACGGGCGCATTTGTACAATCGCATTCTGCGCTTTACGCAACTTCGCCGCCGAAACCATTTTCATGGCTTTGGTGATCTGTTGCGTTCCCATAACAGATTTGATCCGTTCGCGTACTTCTTTTAAGCCTCCAGCCATAATTCTAATGATGAATTATGAATGATGAATGATGAATGTTTAAGATTCGTGATAGATGGTAAATGGTAATATTCCTGGCGGAAATTCATCATTCATCATTCATCATTCATCATTTATCATTCATCATTCATCATTCATCATTTAATTTAGTTTTTCTTATACGTTGCAGCCAGGTCGGCAGCCAGTTCCTTCATTTTGGAAAGGCTGGCGTCTTCCAGTTTGCCTTTGCGGAATTCTTCCAGAATGGCAGGGAGCTCCTGTTCCATTTTCATCAGGAAGATTTCTTCAAATTCGCGCACACTTTCCAGCGGAATATCGCGCAGCAGGTTTTGTGTGCCGAGGTAGATGATGGCTACCTGTTTTTCTACCGATACCGGGCTGTACTGCGCCTGTTTCAGGATTTCCACGTTGCGGGCGCCTTTTGCCAGAACGCCTTGTGTAGCGGCGTCGAGGTCGGAACCGAATTTGGAAAACGCTTCCAGTTCGCGGTATTGCGCCTGGTCGAGTTTGAGCGTACCGGCGATTTTTTTCATCGACTTGATCTGTGCGTTACCACCTACGCGGCTTACGGAGATACCTACGTTGATGGCAGGGCGTACACCGGCGTTAAACAGGTTGGATTCGAGGAAGATCTGGCCGTCGGTGATCGAGATCACGTTGGTCGGGATGTATGCGGATACGTCGCCGGCTTGTGTTTCGATGATCGGGAGCGCTGTGAGCGAGCCGCCACCTTTGAGCAGGCCGGCCGCTTTGAGGCTTTCCGGCAGGTCGTTCATGTCTTTCATCACCTTGTCGTCGGCGATCACTTTTGCTGCGCGTTCGAGCAGGCGGCTGTGCAGGTAAAACACGTCGCCGGGATATGCTTCGCGGCCCGGAGGACGGCGCAGCAGCAGGGATGCTTCGCGGTAGGCAACGGCTTGTTTGGACAAATCGTCGTACACGATCAGCGCCGGACGGCCGGTATCGCGGAAAAACTCGCCGATGGCAGCGCCGGAGAATGGTGCATAGAACTGCAATGGCGCCGGATCGGAAGCCGAAGAGGCTACGATAACGGTGTAAGCCATGGCGCCGTTTTCTTCCAGCGTACGGGCAACTTGTGCTACGGTAGAGGCTTTCTGGCCGCAGGCAACGTAGATGCAGTACACCGTTTCGCCGCGATCGTGGAACTCTTTCTGGTTGATAATGGTATCGATGGCAATAGCCGTTTTACCGGTCTGGCGGTCGCCGATAATCAATTCGCGCTGGCCGCGGCCAATCGGAATCATGGCGTCGATGGCTTTTACGCCTGTTTGCAGCGGCTCATTTACCGGCTGGCGGTAAATTACACCTGGCGCTTTGCGCTCGATCGGCATTTCGTATTTCGTGCCGGTGATCGGACCTTTGCCGTCGATGGGTTGTCCCAGCGGATTAACAACGCGGCCCACAAAACCTTCGCCTACTTCAATAGAGGCGATTTTGCCGGTGCGTTTGACCACGGAGCCTTCGTGGATACCTTCGGATGCGCCCATCAATACGACACCTACGTTGTCTTCTTCGAGGTTCAATACGATGGCGCGAATGCCGTTTTCAAATTCTACCAGTTCGCCTGATTGGGCGCGGTTGAGGCCATATACACGAGCGATACCGTCGCCCACTTGCAATACGGAACCAACTTCTTCGAGATTGGTTTCTGCCCCGAAGCCCGACAACTGCTGTTTCAATATTGCGGAGATTTCTTCCGGTCTGACGTCTGCCATATAATTCAATGATGAATGATGAATGATAAATGATGAATGAAAACCGATCGAGATGAACTCCGAATGTGTCTGACGAATTCATCATTCATCATTCATCATTCATCATTCATCATTAAAATCAGAATTCTTTTACGTACAGGTTTTTCGAGAATTGTGCTCTCAGTTCTTCCAGTTTGTGCGTAGCGCTGGCGTCGTATCGTTTGTTATCGAAATCCAGCACAAAACCGCCGATCAGGTCGGGATCGACCGACAATTGCAGATCGAGGTTTTCAGAAGTGACGCCGCTGGCGAGTATTTTTTTGCGTAAATCGTCCAAAACGGCATCGCTCAGGGGCGTGGCCGTGGTGACGCGCACGGTAGTGATTTTCTTCAGGATTTTGTACTGTTCGCCAAATTCCGCGGTGATTTCAGGTAAATAACCTTCCCGGTTTTTGGTGATCAGCAGCTTCAGGTAGCCCATAGTCAAGCTGTCGAACTGCGATTTGAACAAAGCGTCCATAGCAGAAATTTTCCGGTCGTTGGCAATAATCGGGCTTTTCAACATCAGGTACAGGTCGCGGTTATGAACGGCGTTTTGCAGCACCTTCATATCGGCTTCTACCTGTGCCAGTTTACCCTGCTCGAC
>JALHMA010000122.1 GCA_022844265.1 Saprospiraceae bacterium
ATTGTCGGGATTGGGGGCCTTTCATATCGCCGGATTTGCGGTTCGGGGCGACAGCCTGTATGCCGGCACCTATGGCGCAGGGGTTTTTGTAAAAAAAATATCCACAAACAGTTCCTGGAACGCTTATAACCAGGGAATGCCCTGGGGTAATATTGAAAGCCTCCACAATATCGACGGGCGGCTTTTTGCCGGCGCAGGCGCTAATGGAACGGTGTCGCAACAGGCATATCCGGGCCATACCTGGACGGAAATTCCATTCGATGTATTTGATGGCCTGGAAAATTTCTTCCTCGGTGTCGTAAGTCAGGGCGATGTATTGCTGGCTGCCGGTACCGGAAAACTATATCGCAGCACCGATGAGGGCGCCAACTGGACGTCTTACAACCCCGGAACCGGTTATTTGGGTTTGGCCCGCTTTGCCGTAAACGGGCAGCGCGTATATGTTCAATTGGCCAAACCTATCGGTACTACTTTTATCCTGTATACCGACGATCAGGGGGAGAACTGGCATACATTTCAGCCTGCGCTAACAGGTTCTGCCGGGTACGATCTTGCAATTTGTAACGGCTGGTTGTACGCCGCGCGCAGCAACGGACTTTGGCGCACTGCCCTGACAACCCCTGTTGAGGAACCCATAACGGCACTTCCCGGCCTTGGTCAGAATTTTCCAAATCCTTTTTCCGCTATTACGACCATTCCGTTTACTTTACAGCAACAGGAAAAAGTTGAGATAACAGTGTATAACCCGGCCGGCACTCTTGTTCGTACGACTTGGCTCGGTGAACAACCCGCCGGCATCCATCAAATCGGGTTCGATGCCGCAGATTTACCGGCTGGTGTGTACATTTATCGTATCGCAACTGCATCCGGCGCTGTTGCACGGCTCATGCTGGTCGAACGTTAAAACTGATAACCAATAACTAATAACAGATAACTACTTGTCAGGAAATGAACACCATCATCATAGAAGACGAAAATCTCACCGCCCTGCGACTGGAGGGTATGTTGAAAAAATGCGACCCCAACATCCGGGTATTGGCCATGCTGCCTTCGGTAGCCGAAGCGGTGCAGTGGTTGCGGCGGAATGAATCGCCCGACCTGGTGTTTATGGATATTCACCTGGAAGATGATCTGTGTTTCAAAATATTTGAACTGGCGCCGCTGACGTCACCGGTCATTTTCACAACTGCTTACGATGAATACATGATTAAGGCGTTCAAAGTAAACAGTATCGACTACCTGCTCAAACCGGTGAACCTGGTTGAACTGATGGCTGCTTTGGACAAGTACAAAGCGTTGAAGGAACAGTTTTCAAAACCGGATTTTAACACCCTGCTCCAATACATCGGACAGCGGGCGCCGGAATACAAAACACGGTTTATGATAACTGTGGGCACTAAAATCCGCAGCATCGAAATCACGGAGATTGCCTATTTCTATTCAGATGAAAAAATCACGTTCCTGGTCACCCGCGAAGGACAACACCTGCCCATTGATTTCAGCCTGGATAAATTAGTCACCCTGCTCGATCCCAAACTGTTTTTTCGCGCCAGCCGCCAGTTTTTAGTGGGATTTTCGTCCATTCAGTCGGTTTTAACCCATTTTAAAGGCAAACTCAAACTCGAACTTACACCCAAAGCCCGCCACGAAGTGTTCGTGAGCGGCGACCGGATGACGGATTTTAAAGAGTGGCTGGGAAGGTAGTGTTTAGTGTTCAGTGTTTGGTGTTTAGGGCGCTTCGCCTTTGGCAACTGTGGGTAATTAGCCCAAACTTCACACAGTTGCCAAAGGCGAAGCGCCCTAAACACTAAACACTAAACACTAAACACTAAACACTAAACACGGGATCTACTTCTTCGTCAGCCACCAACCCAGCCAGACGCCCACCAATCCCCATTGCACCACGGCATCGACGAGATGTCCGATGGAACTTTCTTCAAACCAGATCGCATTCAGATAGGGTATCGTCAGGTACCCGATGACGCCCACCGCTAAAGAAGAAAGCAAGGCTGATTTGAATTGCAGATTGGCCGATTGCAGGAGCAGCCATACCAGTAAAAAAACAGACAGCAGATCAATCGCAAATGCCCGGAGCATATTCATCCCCATGTCAGCGCTCATACTTTTGTGGTAAGTAAGGGTTGCCCAGGGTTTGCCGGTAGCACTTTCCATAATAGCCTGTTGCTGTTCAGGTGTGCTGTTGGGCGGAGCTGTTGGCAACATGTATTGGCCCTCTTCCAGATTTTGAGACAATACTTCCATGATTTTGTCCTGGTTGGCTGTATAGGTAAATTCGGCGCCGTGCACGTTGAGCAAAGTCCAGGATAAAAATTGCCATAAAAAAAGCAGGATTCCGCCGACCAGTGTTGCAATAAGTTGTTTTTTCATTGTTAATATGATTTTGATGTTTAGAAAATCATAATTGGTAATCTGTTATGGGGTAAGTACTTCGTAAACAGCCACCAAAGTAAACACTTCCAACAAATTCACACAATAATTAAAACAAATAATTTTAAATTTTTTTCCCAACCACTATCACCTTCCTTCCTTCCATATCCGTCAGCGCAAAAACGTAATGATCCCCGCCATCAGCCAGTCCTAATTTTTTCCGAACCACATCCGCATTATCCGGGAAATTCCGGGTAGTAATATTGGCTTTGCCGGAGGGAATGCAGGCCATCACGGCTTTGCGTTCGTATTTACAAACGGCCTCGATGGCAAAACTACGGGCCGGGAGTCCCGGTACAAATGTGGTTGATGTATACAAATGCGTATGCTGTTGCAATTTTTGAAGCCCGAACCGGCCGGCAAACGACCGAAATGCACCCGCTTTCAAAATAGCCGGATTGGGCTCGTAGAGGTACTGCTGCGGCAGCGCGTATTCCACCGCCGATTGTTGCTCTTCGGCATAGGTAAACCGGAAATCCTGCACGGCGCCGTCTTTCTGAATTTGCACGGCGTGTATTGAGACGTTTTCAAATGGAGTAGGGGAGCGTTCCAGCAAATAAAGCACCTCCCTGCACTCATCGCCGGAAGCCACTATCCATATCTGACTGACCTGCTCCAGTTGCCGGGCGGCCAGGCTAATATCCAGCAGAGGCGCCGTTTTCAGCAGGATACGCGGCGCTTTTTCAAGCGCTAATATCTTGATTTTCAATATATTGGGACTGCAATCCTGCAACTGAAAAACCTTGCCTTTCTGTTGGTGTCGCCGAGAAGGATCGAGGTACAACAAGTCGAAGGTATCGGGGCTGTCGCGCAAAAAATCTTCCGCCGTAGCAGTAACAAAACGGGCGTTGGAAACCCCGAGTATGCCGAAGTTGTGCGCCGTCATCCGCTGCAATTCCGCTTCCGGTTCTACATGCACAACAGAACCAAATACCTGAGAAAAGAAAAAACTGTCCACCCCGAGTCCGCCGCTCAGATCGGCCATTTTTTCGCCTGGTACCAATGATGCCTTGAAACGCGCCGTCGCCTCCGACGAAGCCTGTTCCATAGACAAGGCAGCCGGGAACAAAAGCCCCTCCCGGTACCAGGAAGGCACTTTTTTTTGAATTTTTTGTAAAAAATCAACCTGACCCGCAATGTAAGCCATCGGCAAACCGGGATACTTCCGCGCCGATAACGCCAGGCGTTGCGGATCATCGAGCCGGTGCGCCCAGATAAATTCGGGAATGGAGTCGAGAGACATGGGGCGAAGGTAGGCTTAGCGGGTTATAAGTTGATGGGTTTATAAGTTTATGGTGTTTCACGCTCGGCTACTCAGCGGAGCAAAAGGCCGGGCATTTGTAATGGTGCAAATTATTATAACGTTTTCGCTACCAGAGAGGATGTCTCATAAGACCCGGCTTAAAAAAGAGAGCCGAATTTTATTTTTTATCGAGTGCTAAACTTTCCAGGTTTTTAAAACCTGGAAAGTTTCCGGTAGCGAAAACGAAATAAAAATCTGTACCGTCTCTGACTCTGATCTTTATGAGACACGCTCTGCCACTCGATAAAACATAAAATTAGACATCTTCTCTCAATGCGATTCTTTTGACATATCTCCGAGTAACCGAAAGTGAAACACCATAAACCCATCAACCATAAACTAATAAACCAACCCATCAACAACAAACCCCTCAACAATAAACCATAAACCATCAACCTTTTATGATATTTGCCCCTCTTTGTAAAATGGTCTGATGGAAAAGCATAGAATCCGCCGGGAAGACGCCCTTGAGTACCACTCCAAAGGGCGTCCTGGAAAAATTGAAGTAGTACCCTCTAAAGAAACAGAAAATCAAAGGGATTTGTCGCTGGCTTATTCGCCGGGCGTGGCCGAACCCTGCCTGGCGATTGCGCAAAACCGCGAAGATGTGTACAAATACACCGCCAAAGGCAATCTGGTAGCAGTAATCACCAACGGAACGGCCGTACTGGGGCTGGGCGACATTGGCCCGGAGGCATCCAAACCCGTGATGGAGGGCAAGGGTGTATTGTTTAAAATATACGCCGACATCGATGTCTTTGATATTGAACTCAATACAAAAGACACGGACAAGTTTGTGGAAACTGTGAAATTGCTAGAGCCCACCTTCGGCGCAGTCAACCTGGAAGACATCAAAGCCCCGGAATGTTTCGAAATCGAGCGCCGTTTGCGCGCTGAAATGAAAATTCCGGTGATGCACGACGACCAGCATGGCACGGCCATTATCTCCGGCGCCGCGTTGTTGAATGCCTTGGAAATAGTGGGCAAACGCCCGGAAAACATTCAATTGGTGGTTAATGGCGCCGGCGCTGCCGCGATTTCCTGTGTGCGGCTGTACCTGCAACTGGGCGTTCAACGCAGCCATGTCATCATGTTTGACAAAGACGGTCTGATACACGCCCAACACCCGGGTATGAATGACATTTTACAGGAGTTTGCCACGGATCGCCTGCCGCCGAATGCTACCCTGATCGATGCGATGGTGGGCGCCGACGTTTTTCTGGGACTTTCCGTTGGTAATGTGGTAACCCCGGACATGATCCGGCTGATGTCGCCCAATCCGGTAGTTTTTGCCATGGCCAACCCTGATCCGGAAATTGGCTACGACGAAGCGATGGCTGTCCGCAGCGACCTGATTATGGCGACTGGCCGTTCAGATTATCCCAACCAGGTCAACAATGTGCTCGGGTTTCCCTACATTTTCCGTGGCGCGCTCGATGTACGCGCTACGGAAATTACCGAAAATATGAAACTTGCGGCTACCCATGCCCTCGCTGATCTTGCCAAAAAACCGGTGCCCGATATGGTCAACATGGCCTACAACGAAAAAAACCTGGTGTTCGGAAGAACCTATATCATTCCGAAACCCATGGATCCGCGCCTGCTCACAACCGTAGCACCGGCTGTTGCCCGGGCCGCCATGCAGGACGGGGTAGCGCAAAAGGACATCCGCGACTGGGACGAATACCGCCAGCAACTCGAAAAACGCCTCGGCCTGGACAACCAGATTTCACGCATCATTACCGGCAAAGCCCGGCGGGCGCCCAAACGTGTGGTATTTGCCGACGCGGAAAACCTGACCGTGCTCAAAGCCATTCAGCAGGTGCGCGACGAAGGTATCTGCCAACCCATTTTGCTGGGCGATATTCCGGCCATCGAAAAAATTATCCGGGATAACGGGCTGGACTTGAAGGACATCAACATCATCGATACCCGCCAACCCAAAGACCCCGAAATGGCTGAGCGCTACGCCGAATTGTTTTTTGAAAAAAGAAAACGCAAAGGTATTGTCCGCACCGATGCGCTCAAAATGATCCGAAAACGCAACTACTTCGGCGCTATGATGGTCGAAACGGGCGATGCAGATGCCCTTATTTCCGGCCTCACACGAAACTATCCGGACACCATCCGGCCCGGCCTGGAGATTATCGGCCGCCAACAAGGCGTTCACCGCGTGGCTGGCATGTATATCCTGCTCACAAAAAAAGGGCCGCTCTTTTTTGCCGATACCACCGTCAATGTGAACCCGACGGTGGATGAACTGGTGGAAATTGCCGAATTGACGGCGCGGGGCGTCGAACGTTTTAATATCAAACCGCGTATCGCTATGGCGACGTATTCCAGTTTTGGCAGCGCCAAAGGAGATGATGCGGTGAAAATGCGCAATGCCACGGCTATTTTGCAGCAAAAACACCCCGATTGGGTCATCGAAGGAGAAATGCAGGCGCACCTGGCCTTCAATATGGAACTGGTCAAAGAGAATTATCCCTTTTCCAAATTGTCGGGTGAGGCAGCCAATACCATTATTTTCCCCAACCTGTCCGCCTCCAATATTGCGTATAACCTGATGAAAGAAACCGGCGAAATCGAATACATCGGCCCCATTCTGCTGGGTATCCGCAAACCCGTACACGTGTTGCAGTTGGGTAGCACCGTCCGCGAAATTGTGAATATGGTGGCGTTTGCGGTGGTGGAAGCGCAGCGGGGGTAACTGGTGTTTAGTGTGTGGTGTTTAGTGTTTCGGGTGCTTCGCCTGGGGCTTTTTGTATAAATGTAACAGGTAATTTTACCACATAAGACACATAGTTAAAACACATAGGCCACATGTAACGTAACTATGTGATCTATGTGTTTTAACTATGTGTCTTATGTGGTAAAATTACCCATGTTTTGGGTCAAATTTTCACAAATGCCAAACGCGAAGCACCCCAAACACTAAACACTACACACCAAACACATGAAAAGACACTGCCTCGCACTCGACCTCCGTCCCGACCCCGCCCTGATAGCGGAATACGAAGCCATGCACCGCGCGGTCTGGCCCGAAATTCTCGACAGCATCCGGGCTGCGGGTATTCTTTCGCTTGAAATTTACCGGATTGAAAACCGCCTGTTTATGATCCTGGAGGCCGATGATGATTTTTCATTGGAACAAAAGGCCGCTGCAGACGCAGCCAATCCGAAAGTGCAGGAATGGGAAACCCTGATGTGGCGCTATCAGCAGGCGCTGCCTTCAGCGAAAGCGGGGGAGAAGTGGGTGCTGATGGAAAAGGTGTTTGGTGTCTCCTTTGTTGAGTATTTGAGGATATGAGTATTTGAGGATATGAGTATTCGAGTATGCGAAGATTTGAGTATAAATGATTCGTTTATCAGTCAAATACTCGAATACTCATATCCTCAAATACTCAAAAAAGGAGACACCAAACACTCACTTCGCTTTTCTCTCAAAAAACACAAACCCGTTTTTCCGGTACAATTCACGGCAGCCCTGTAATTCGCTCAGGCCATCCAAACGGTTGATTTTTGCCACGAAATACACATTTTTACCCGGATTACCGTGCGAAAGTGTCTGCTGGTCGTCGATGGTCAGATCGCCGGTTACGGGTCGTTTGTTGGCGTAAAACAGGTGTGCAAAACTTTTAAAACCGATGGGTTTTATAAAACAGTCTTCCTCGCTTTTGCTTTCATAAAACTCGATGGCTGCCCGTTGGGAATACGCTTCGATGTTGCACACGATCAGCAGTAAGGTCATGGACGTAAAAACAGCCCCGCCGACAAATGCAATTTGAGCAGTTATCCAGGCCTGTTTTTTCCACCAGTAATACATGGCTGCAAAGGTGGCGGCAATCAATATCAGGCCGGGCAAACCCTGCCAGTATTTCCAGACAACTTCCGCTTCCAGATTGGCCAGGGCAAAAGGGTCGCCGGCAAGCCAGGGTTTTAACAACTCGATATGTTGGCCCAAATAGGGCAGGGCAGCTACGGCAATTCCCGGAATAAGCCCTAGTGCCAGCAAAACACCCGATATTTTAGGGTAAATATCCCATTTAATCGCGCGCCAGATGGTGACCGCGCCGAGGTAAGTCAGGGGGAAATAACAAAGTGAAGAGTAATGCACAATTTTGGTCTGGACAATGCTGAAGAGAATCAAAACCACCCAAAACAGAATTTGCATCCAGGTGCCGAAATCGGAGCGTTCGCAGGAGGCCAGGGTGTCCGATTCAAGCATTTCATCTTCCGATTGCCGGTCGCCCCAAAGATTGGGCAATGCAAAGACCGATACCGGAAAACAACCCAGCAAAAGTACAATGACATGGTAACCGAAAAATCCGCCATGCCCCGCGTCCTGTGTGGTAAACAGACGGATTTGGTACACAACAAACTCCCGGATAAACCAGCTGCCATGCAGCATCACTTCCGTTCCAAACCACACCAAAGCGGCGGCAGAAGCGGCAAGGGAAAAGATGACTAAATGTTTGAAGTAACCGCGACCCTTGAAACGATAACGCGCCCAGTAGAGTACCAGCACGAGCATTACAATGAGGTAGGCGGTTGGGCCTTTGGTCAGGATGGCCAGCCCCAGCAGGCCTCCGCCCATCAGCAAATAGCGGTATTTTGCCCAGAAAGAACGCGGCGTTTTTACCCGAAAAAACTGCCAGCGAAATTCGATAAAACCGTATAAACCGCAGAAAATGAAGAAGTTAAACCAGGGGTCTATGATGCCGCTCCTGAAATACAGATGAGGTAGAATGCTGCCCATCCAGGCAAGCGCCCAGAGCCAGCCGAAATGCCGGTCGTGGAGCCTGACGCCCAGGCGGTACACCAGCAGCAGCGTTGCCAGGCCGCAGAGCGCGTTGGGCATTCGGGCCGCCCATTCATTGACGCCGAATATCTGCATGGACAAAGCCTGCATCCACAAAAACAAGGGCGGCTTTTCCCAGAAAGGCTCGTAATCTATCTGCGGCCGAAACCAGTCGCCCGTGAGCAACATTTCACGGGCACATTCTGCAAAATTGATCTCATCCCAATCAAACAGGTGTACCACACCCAGATAAGGAAAAAATAGCAGAAAGGCAAGTCCGATTAGAAGTAAGTAGTCACGCCGCATAGCCAGAAAACATTGTAGGCCGGTTTTGGTTGTGGTAAATTTTTTTTCAACTCCGTTTTTCGCTGAGTAATTCACCTATTTTATTGATTGTCAATATAGTAATGGCGATAGCCAGTCCGGGAGGAATAGCGACCCACCACGCAGCGGGCCTGGCCCTGACACTGTCCAGCAGGCTGCCCCAGGAAATGCCCTTCAAAGCGTCGCCGCCAAAACCGAGAAACGAGAGCACCGACTCCAGCAGAATGGCGCCCGCAATGCCGAATGCAAAAATGACCAAAGCTGTGCGCAGGGCATTGGGAAGCGCATGGCGCAGAAATATCCGCAATTCGGACAGTCCAAGTCCCCTGGCAGCCGTCACATAATCGAGTTCGCGCACGCGCAATAACTCTGCCCGTACAAACAGCGCCACATCCGTCCAACTCAGGAAACCGATCAGCGCAATGAGCACCCAGATGGATTGATCTTTTGGCAGCAATGCCGCAATGACCAGGATAAAGATCAACTTTGGCACCGCGTTGAAAATTTCCGTGAGGCGCATTACGATCAGATCAACCGGCATGGTCACTTTGCCCGTGGCGCCCGATATTTTACCCAGGAATTTGCCAGAGAGGTAAAATCCACTTGCCACAAGTATAAAAATAGCCAGGCTTTTTCCCCATTCGCCGGTCGTTTGAGCCGTATCGAGTGCGTATTTCCGGGCGGAAACCGCGAAAAAATATGCGACGGGAATACCAGCCAACGTACTCCACAATTCAATTTTGGATACCCGCAATTGATCGTCGCCCCAGAAACCCGCAAAAGCGCCCAGCAGCAGACCGAGTACCCCCGCAATACCCATAGACAAGAGGCCGACCAGCACGGCAATCCTTGCGCCTCCGACGATCCCGGCCGCTACATCGCGCCCGCCTTCTTCCGTACCCAGCCAATGCCGGAAACGATCGGAAAGGTTCGGGTGAACGTCGCCGGGCCTCAGAAAGGCATTGGCGTTTTGGCGGGAATATTCGCCGGGTGTAAATGGAATAGGTGCGAAAACAGGCATTTCATCGTAGTTCGACAGGTTTTTCCAGGCCTCAAAGGTCTGTTCCTGCTGCTGGATACGGCGCAGGGCCGGTTGGCTGTAAGGCGCGTCTTTATCTATCAAAACCGTGCGTAGTCCGGGGAAATACGCCGCACCGTCGATACGGCAATACAGTGGACGGCCGTTAGCCAGCACATCGCGGAACAATGCGAGCAGCAGCAAACAACCCAACACCCAGAAAGCCGTACGGAAACGTTTTTTCCTCATGTGCGCAATGCCAAATAGGTGGCCAAAATTAGTTTGAACTAGATCTTACGTAACTCATTGCTTTACCTTGCTTTTTGCCATTTTACTTACTTATGCGAATCGTGGTAACCTATATTCACACGTACTTGTTATTTTCAAAAGGCAAAATGACCGGAAATGTGTCGGAAATTTCTTTCAAAACCTCCCTGTTTCGGGCAAAACCAAGCATAAAGCCACCGCCGCCCGCCCCGCAAATTTTGAGGTTAAAATCTTGATTGTCAAAACTTCGCTCCCAAATGGAACGCATATTTCCCGGAATCATCGGGTGAAAATGCGCCAATTGGAATTGTGAAACACGGCGCAGATTTGTCCAGAAGTGCGCAGCGTCAGCCGCCAGCCAGGCGCCCAGCATCGCTTCGTGGGCGGGCAACAATTCCGCTGTCAGCAGTTCGGAAAAAGTGTTTTGTTTGCTTTGTTCCAAAAACCATTCCACCAGCGGGCCGGTTTGCCGGGGCATTTGGGTATCGATCAGGAACACCAGCGGCGGCTCCTGCCAGGGCTGCATGGTCGCGATGGAAACCTCCGTTTTATGCCGGATCAACAATGGCGCATCGAGGTAACTGGTGAGCGGGTCGATACCGGAACTGGCGCCGTGAAAAAAACTCTCCATTTGCCCGAAAATGAGTTTCAGCGCAGCCGTGTCCGCCGTCTTCTCCGCCACATAACGGTCGTAAATACCCGCACAAAGCGCGCCTGAACTACCCAGTCCGTATCCGGTCGGGATATTCGAATGAAAAATCAAACCCGCTTCGATGTCCTCTTTCATGCGTTTGATATCCAGCCCGGCAATAGATTTCAGTGCTATACTTTCGATAAACTGCAACACGATTTTCCGGTGCGCAGGGTCAACCGATTGATCCTTGTGCCAGGCCCATTTTCCGCTAAAAGCGGGCACCGGTACCGCCAGAGCCGAAGCGCCCAGCAACAGAACGTGTTCGCCGAATAGCAAGAGTTTAGCCGGGTAGTTTCTCATGCCGCAAAAATGCACATTCAACGGCGATTATTTACTTCGCGCAGATAGTAAAAGGTTGATAAAGGTTGATAAAGGTTGATAAAGGTTGATAAAGGTTGATATACATCCACTCGAAAATGGGACGAGTTTATCTTTTTCGAGTGGATGTATATCAACCTTCATCAACCTTTATCAACCTTCATCAACCTTTTCTCAGCCCTCATCAACCATTTATAATTGCCTGACTCTAAACAATCTTTATCTTCGCGGCGTTTTGGAACACCTGCGTATTTTCGTTCACTCTTTTATACATCCACTCATTCAACATGAGTTTATTCCCACACCCTGATCTTTTCGAGCGCCGGCATATCGGCCCTCAGGCGTCCGACACCACCGAGATGCTTAAAATGTTGAAAGTAAACACTTTAGACGAACTGATTGAGCAGACTGTCCCTGCTGTAATTCGCCTGAAAAAGCCATTAGATCTGCCGGCAGCCCTTTCCGAGTTTGAGTATTTGCAGGAATTGAAAACCGTGGCCCTGAAAAACCGCGTCATGCGCAACTACATCGGCATGGGTTATTACGGCAACATAACGCCTGCCGTCATTGCCCGCAATGTTTTCCAGAACCCGGGCTGGTACACGCAATACACGCCGTATCAGGCGGAAATTGCCCAGGGCCGACTGGAAAGCCTGTTGAATTTCCAGACCATGGTGAGTGATCTGACGGGTCTGCCGATTGCCAATGCCAGTTTGCTCGACGAAGGCACGGCGGCGGCGGAAGCCATGCACATGTTTTTTGCCGAAAAAAACAAACGCGCCAAAGACGGGGAGGAAGCCAACGAGTTTTTTGTGGATGAAAATGTTTTCCCACAGACGCTGGATGTGTTGAAAACACGCGCATTGCCCCAAAATATTCAACTGGTTGTGGGCGACTGGCGCAAGTACACGTTCACGGAAAAAACATTCGGGGTGTTGTTGCAATATCCTGATAAACAGGGAAATGTGGCGGATTATCGCGCTTTTGTAGAACAGGCGAAAGCCCAGGGCGCGTATGTGTGTGTGGCCACCGATCTGTTGGCCCTGGCCCTGCTCACGCCCCCGGGCGAATGGGGCGCCGACTGCGCCGTTGGCAACAGCCAGCGTTTCGGGGTGCCGCTGGGTTACGGCGGGCCACACGCTGCGTTTTTTGCCTGCTCCGAAGATTTTAAACGCCAGATTCCGGGCCGTATCATCGGCGTTTCGGTGGACAAACATGGCAATCCGGCCTTGCGCATGGCCCTGCAAACCCGCGAGCAACATATTCGCCGCGAAAAAGCGACGTCCAATATTTGCACCGCACAGGCCCTGCTGGCCAACATGGCCGCCATGTACGCGGTTTACCACGGTCCGGCAGGTATCCGCGGCATTGCCCTGCGCACCCATGCCATGGCAGCAAGCCTTGCTTCAGCGCTCACGGCAGGTGGTTTTAAACAAACAAACGCCCACTTTTTTGATACCCTGAATATTGCCCTGAACGCGGGCAAACTGACCGATATTCGCAAAAAAGCGGAAGCGGCAGGCATCAATTTTTTCTATACGAAAGACGCCCTGCAAATTGCCCTCGACGAGACGGCTACGGAAAATGACTTGAATGATATACTGCGGGTGTTTGGTATAGAGCACCCCATAAAGCACCTGGCTTCTGCCATTCCCGCCGTTTTGATGCGGGAAAGTGCCTACCTGACGCATCCGGTTTTCAATTCCTACCACACGGAATCGGACATGATGCGCTACATCAAACGCCTGGAAAATGCCGATTTGTCGCTGATGCACTCCATGATTTCTTTGGGTTCCTGCACCATGAAACTGAATGCAGCCGCTGAAATGATCCCGGTCAGTTGGGAAAACTGGGCCAATATGCATCCCTTTATGCCCGTCGAACAGGTGCAGGGTTATGCGCAGATTATCAGCGAGTTAGAGCAATATCTGTGTGAAATAACGGGTTTTGAAGCTTGCTCGCTCCAGCCTAATTCGGGCGCTCAGGGTGAATACGCAGGCCTGATGGCGATTCGCGCCTACCACCTGGCAAAAGGTGATACGCACCGCGATGTGGCGCTGATTCCTTCCTCGGCGCATGGCACCAATCCGGCCAGCGCAGTGATGGCGGGCATGAAAGTGGTGGTTGTGGCCTGCGACGAGCGCGGTAACATCGACGTGGCCGATCTGAAAGCCAAAGCGGAACAACACGCCGCCAACCTCGCTTGCCTGATGGTGACTTATCCGTCTACCCACGGCGTGTTCGAGACCTCGATCATCGACATTTGCGAAACGATCCACCAATACGGCGGCAAGGTGTACATGGACGGCGCCAACATGAATGCACAAGTCGGTCTGACCAGCCCGGCCACGATCGGCGCCGATGTCTGCCACCTGAACCTGCACAAAACCTTCGCCATTCCGCACGGCGGCGGCGGCCCCGGTATGGGTCCAATCTGCTGCAATACCAGCCTGGCGCCCTACCTGCCAAAACACGTTTTGATTGAAACGGGCGGCCCGGAAGGTACCACAGCCATCAGCGCTGCGCCCTGGGGTAGCGCCAGCATCCTGCTGATTTCCTACGCCTACATCAAAATGCTGGGAAAAGAGGGCGTCACCAACGCCACCAAATACGCGATCCTGAACGCCAACTACATGAAGGCGCGGCTGGAATCTGCGTTTGAAGTCTTGTACGTCGGTGAAAACGGCCGCTGCGCACACGAAATGATCCTCGATCTCCGGCCTTTCAAGTCGCTGGCCGGCGCCGAAGACGTCGCCAAACGCCTGATCGACTACGGCTTCCATGCGCCGACCTTGTCGTTCCCGGTAGCGGGCACCATCATGATCGAACCGACGGAAAGTGAAAGTAAAGCGGAACTCGATCGTTTCTGCGACGCGCTGCTGTCTATCCGCAAGGAAATGGATGAAATCGCTGCGGGCGACTACGACCACGACGATAATGTGCTGCACAATGCGCCGCACACCGTTGGGGAAATGACCGCCGACACCTGGACGCACAAATACGGTCGCGAAAAAGCGGCCTTCCCGCTGCCTTACCTGCGCCATGGATTCAAGTTCTGGGCCACGGTGGGCAGGATAGATCAGGCGTATGGCGACCGGAATCTGGTGTGTACGTGCCCGCCGGTGGAGGAGTACGCGGCGGTGTAGGTTTGGGCTAATGGGTTTATAGTTGATGGGTGGAAGCCCGGAAATGGTGGCGTATTGAAGTTGGTTTATTGGCTGGTAGTCAAGGAATTAACTTTGGTACGCCATTGTTATTCAGCAATTTCTAATGTGAGACGATTGCGTTAAATCGGACGTTCAGGGCTGGTTTAATAAGGGGCAGCGCCCCGGTAATATTTGTAGCATTTTCCAGTTAACCCAGGAATGGAGGGGCAGCGCCCCGGTAATATGAACGGGGCGCTGCCCCTCTAACCATATTCATCACTTCATTCTACAAATATCGTCGGGGCGCTGCCCCTTTTGTTAGCCGGTTCCGGATGCGCTGCCTCTCGTAAATGTCTTACATTAGAAACTGCTGATTATTATTATATGCCTCGTATAATCTCAAGCGTGCGTATTACATGGCTC
>JALHMA010000123.1:0-3865 GCA_022844265.1 Saprospiraceae bacterium
TACCCGCGACAATTTTGATATGCTGATCGGCAACTCTAAAATACAGGGCGGCGGCGTGATGTATAATTTCTCGCTCCCGTTCAATAACCGCTTCGAATTGTATTCTTTCGGCGGTTACAATACCAAAAAAGGCAATGCCGCAGGTTTTTACCGGTATCCTAATTCTGTACCGGCTTCCGTCCGCACCAACGTTTTCGCCTCCTATCCCAACGGTTTTCTGCCCGAAATCAACTCCGAAGTAAACGACCTGTCTCTGGGAGCAGGCCTCCGGGCCAAATTTGGCGCCTGGAATACCGACCTCAGTTATGTCTACGGCATCAACACCTTCGATTTTGACATTACCAACTCGGTGAATTATACCGAGGCGCTGACCACGGCTAATTTCAAAAAGGAATTTGACGCAGGCGGCCTCACTTTCCGGCAGGGCACTTTAAACCTCGATGCATCGCGTCAATACGATGTGTTGAAGGGACTGAACGTAGCGTTCGGCGGTGAGTTCCGCCAGGACGGATTTGCCATACGCGCAGGCGACAATTTGTCGTGGAGCAACCTCAATCCCGCTTCCGGCGTAGCCGCGGGCGCGCAGGTGTTCCCGGGTTTTCTGCCCACCAATGCGATTGATTCCACCCGGAATATCGTGGCAGGGTATATCGATATCGAACAGGATTTTTCATCCAAATTTATGATCGGCGCAGCGGCGCGTTTTGAAAATTACTCCGATTTCGGAAGTACCTTGAACGGGAAAATTACTACACGGTATAAAATCCTGGACAAATTATCCATCCGCGCTTCAGCCAGCACCGGATTCCGGGCGCCCTCGCAACAGCAGAAATATTTTTCTAAAACCAACACGGTATTCATATCACAGGGCGGTAACCTGGTACCGGTAGAAGCGGGCACTTTTACCAATTATTCCAAACCCGCCGAACTGCTGGGTATCAACCCGCTGAAGGAAGAAACCTCGGTCAATATGGGCGTCGGCATCACGGCCCAAATCGTAAAAGGCCTCGACTTCACTATCGATTATTATCAAATCAACATCAAAGACCGGATTGTACTGACCAATAACTTTACAGGCGGCTCGGATGCCGTGCTCGACAGCCTGTTAAGGGCCAACAACGCCAGCACGGCCAACTTTTTTGCCAATGCGGTCGATACCCGCTCGAGGGGCCTGGAAGCAGTGCTTACCTATACCAAACGGCTGAATGTCAACAATGAACTGCGCGCTTCTTTTGCCATCACACAAATTTCCAATTCCTTAGTGAAAGACAGTGAAGGCAAACCGGTTATCAAGGCATCTGAAACCTTGATCCGTACGGGGCAATTAGCCAGGTATTTCAACCGGGAGGACCAGTCGCGTATCGAAGTGGCCAATCCGAGGATCAAAGCTAACCTTACGCTCAACTACAAATTCAAACAGTTGAATGTGATGTTGCGCAACACCTATTTTGGCGAGGTGACCTACCTCGATCCGACCATCGATCCGGCCAATACAGCGGCATTCCCTGTCAATGCATTTACCGGACAAAAAGAAACGCTCGATCAGACTTTCTCGCCAAAACTGGTGACCGACCTGACGCTGGGCTACCAGATCACCAAACAACTCAGCCTGTCCGTCGGCGCCAATAACCTGCTGGATGTGTACCAGGACGAACACATACACTCCGGGAATGTCTCGCTGGGCCGTTTTGTGTACTCCCGCCGGGTGCAGCAAATGGGCTTCAACGGGCGGTATTTGTTTGCAAGGGTTGCGTACGCAATAAAATAGAGGTGAGCGGGTGAGAAGTGAGCGGGTGAGAGAACATCCCCTTTGGCCGCTCTATGGTTTTGGGTACTGTTTTTCAGGCCTGTAATCGTGAGTGGTGAGTCGTGAATGGTGAGTCGTGAATCGTAAGGGTGGTAACTTATGGCCTGGGTTATCACCCTCAACCCTCAACCCCTCAACAATCTCAACCCTCAACAATTTCAACGCTCAACCCCTCAACAATCTCCACTATATTTGCTCCATGGCAAAACCACGTACCATCTTTTTCTGCTCCAATTGTGGAGCCTCCTCGCCCAAATGGCTGGGTAAATGCCCCCATTGCAGCGAATGGAATACCTTTCAGGAGGAACTGATCCAGAAAGAAACCGTTGCTGAAGAAAAACGGAAATCATGGGCGCCTGCCGGACCGAACGGGAAAGCCGAAGCCCCCAAAGCCGTGTTGCTCCAGCAGGTGAAAACAGGCGGAACCGTCCGGCTCGCCACACCCGATCAGGAACTCAACCGGGTGCTCGGCGGCGGTGTAGTGCCGGGCTCACTGGTGCTCATCGGCGGACAACCAGGCATTGGAAAAAGTACCCTGCTGCTCCAGGTGGCTATGAAAACGCCGGCCAGGATCCTGTACGTGAGCGGCGAGGAAAGTGAAGAACAGATCAAAATGCGCGCCGACCGCGTGGGCGATTTTGCATCAGAATGCTACATTTTGACCGAAACGAATACCAGCAAAATTCTCCAGCAGGCCCAGGAATTGCAGCCGCAACTGATGATTGTAGATTCCATTCAAACCATGAGCACGCCCCACCTCGAATCGGCGCCGGGCGGCATTTCCCAGGTGCGCGAATGCGCCGGCGAATTCCTGCGTTTTGCCAAAGAAACCAATGTTCCCATTTTCCTGATCGGACATATCAACAAGGAAGGCGACATCGCCGGGCCGAAACTGCTGGAACATATTGTGGATTGCGTGTTGCAGTTTGAGGGCGACCGGCACAATACGTACCGCATATTGCGTACCTTAAAAAACCGTTTCGGCAGTACCGACGAAATGGGCATCTACGAAATGCAAAGCGCCGGCCTGCGCGAGGTGAGCAACCCTTCGGAACTGCTGCTCAGCCAGAAAGACGAAGAACTCAGCGGCTGTGCTGTGGCTGCCACCATGGAAGGCATGCGCCCCATGCTCATCGAGACCCAGGCTTTGGTATCGAAGGCCGTATTCGGTACCCCGCAGCGTAGCGCGACGGGTTTCGATATGCGCCGCTTGTCGATGTTGCTGGCTGTTCTGGAAAAACGCTGCGGCTTCTTTTTCAGCATCAACGACGTTTTTCTAAACCTGGCCGGCGGCATCCGGGTCGACGATCCGGCCATCGACCTTGCCATTGTGGTATCGCTGATTTCCAGCCTGATGGATGTCAGTATTCCTTCTAATATCTGTTTTGCCGGAGAGGTTGGCCTTAGCGGCGAAATCCGCGCCGTCCAGCGCGTTGAACAGCGCATCACGGAGGCAGACCGGCTTGGCTTTAAAGAAATTTATGTCTCGAAATACGGCATGAAAGGGATCGATACCAACCGCTACGGTATCCGGATTCAAACGCTGGGGAAAGTAGAGGAATTGAAGAGCGCCCTGTTCGTGTGATCGTGAGTGGTGAGTCGTGAATCGTGAGTGCAGTTAACTCGCGATTCTGGAAAAAAAGTGATATTCGCCCCACTTCTCCCGTTTCACGACTCACCACTCACGTCAATGAAAGGAATATCCGACCTCATCCGCCGCCGCAGGGCCATTTTTCCAAAGACATACATTGCCGGAAAACCCATCGGGCGGGCAGTGATCGAGCAAATTCTGGAAAATGCCAACTGTGCTCCTACGCACCGGCTGACGGAACCGTGGCGGTTTCAGGTTTTTCATTCTGAAGAAAGCCGACAACAATTGGGTGCTTACCTGGCTGACTTTTTTAAGAAAAACACTGCTGTTGAACAGTTTTCGGAAGAGAAAATGATCAAAACGAGAGAGAGCCCCTTACTGGCAGGCGCCGTCATCGCCATCATCATGCGCCGCGACCCGGAAGCGCGGGTGCCTGAATGGGAGGAAATTGCATCCGTCGCCATGGC
>JALHMA010000123.1:3965-13117 GCA_022844265.1 Saprospiraceae bacterium
CCACACATCTTCAAAACTATTATACAGCGGCGTCGGCGCAAAACGAATCACATTTGGTTCCCGCCAGTCGGCCACTACGCCATTTTCGGCCAGGTACTGAAAGAGCGCCTTGCCGCGATCATCGGTGAGCAGCGATAGTTGGCAGCCCCGTGCAGCCGGGTCGCGGGGCGTAATGATGCGATATATGTTCCGGCCCTTGTCGGCTTCGTCCAGCAGGTGTTCGAGGAAAGCCGTTAGTTGCAGGCTTTTGGCCCGGAGCGCCTCCATACCGGCGCTGTCGAACAGATCGAGGCTGGCTTTGTGGGCTGCAAAACTGAACACCTGGGCGTTGCTGAGCTGCCAGCCCGCAGCGCCGGACATGGGTTTAAAGCCCTTTTTCATTTGAAAACGTTCGTTTTCGTCGTGTCCCCACCAGCCGGCAAAACGCGGGAGGTCGGGATTGTTGGCGTGGCGCTCATGTACGAATGTACCCGAAGGCCCGCCCGGACCTGAGTTCAGGTATTTGTAGCTGCACCACACGGCGAAGTCGGCGCCCCAGTCGTGCAGTTGGAGTGGTACATTTCCGGCGGCGTGCGCCAGATCGAAACCGACGTATGCGCCGGCGCGATGTCCGGCTGCTGCGATCTTTTCCAGGTTGTACCATTGTCCCGTGTAATAATTGACGCCACCGAACATGACGAGTGCAATGCTATCTCCCTCCTGTTCAATGATTTGTACAATATCTTCTGTGCGGAGCGTATCCTCTCCGGTGCGGGGCGCTACTTCGATAATAGCCGTTGCGGGATCGAAACCATGCCAGCGCACCTGGCTTTCCATGGCGTACTGATCGCTTGGAAAAGCGCCCGCTTCCATTACGATTTTGAAGCGTTTTGCCGTAGGGCGGTAAAAAGACACCATCATCAGGTGCAGGTTGGTGGTCAGGGTGTTCATCACGACTACCTCCTGTGGCAGGGCTCCGACCAGTCGGGCTGCGGCATCGGTCAGGAACCGGTGGTAGTGCATCCAGGGCATGTCGCCGCGGAAATGGCCTTCCACACCGTGTTCGGCCCAGTGATCGAGTTCGCGGAGGATAGCGGGGCGGATGCCTTTGGGCTGCAACCCGAGCGAGTTGCCGCAGAAATAGAGGCAATCTTTCCCCAGGTGTTGTGGGAAAATAAACTGATCGCGGTAAACGCGCAGCGGGTCTTGTTGGTCGGCCTGGCGGGCGCTGACCAGGGTGTTATTCAATTGCATGGTGGTTGGGCAATTTGCTGAGGATTTGAGTATTTGAGGATGCGATTATTTGAGTATTCGAGTATCTGACTACCAGACATGGCATTGCAGTCATATGCTAGAATACTCAAATAATCGAATCTTCAAATACTCATTATTCAGTACCAATGCCTAAAGTTATCAGTCAGATACTCAAATACTCAAATCTTCAGATACTCAATACTCATCAATAAAAAACCCCGACTAATTACAGCCGGGGCAACAACTAAAAAATTAAGCTATGAAAACAAAAACTTCTTATGTCGGATCTGTTTTGAGCTGCAATTATAAAAAGAAAATGCCGCTTTCACAAGCAGCATTTTCAAACTATTAATCTTTTGTGTCGCGACCACCCATCAGCATATCCTGATATTCCTTCAGTTCTTCCCATTTGCCTTCTGCGGCAAACTTCGCCTGAGCGGGCCAGGTGCTGGGGTCGTGTATCTGGTAGCGCGGGCCGGCAGCGTCCAGAATCTCTTTCAGGCGATCTACCGGAGCTTCCGATAATTCAGCCCAGGTATTGATACCGCCTTCTTTGAGCAGTGTTTCAATTTTCGGACCTACACCTTCCACGATTTTCAGGTCGTCGAGTTTCGGGCCTTTTTCTTTTTTAGGAGCGGCGGCTTTTTTGTCTTCCGTTTTGGCTTCTGCCACCGGAGCGACATCTGCTACCTGCTCTTCTGCTTCAGCAACCGGAGCGGCGGCTTCTTTTTTCGGAGCAGCCGGTTTTGCTGCTTTTGGAGCGGCAGGTGCTACTACTTCTTTTACCTGCGCTTCAACTACCACTGCGGCGGGAAGGACGCTGATAAAGCTGCGGTCGTGTTTGCCGCGTTTGAATGATACGATGCCGTCGACTGCTGCGTGCAGCGTGTGGTCGCGTCCCATATAAACATTTTCACCCGGGTGAAAACGGGTGCCGCGCTGACGGACAATAATATTACCTGCGATGGCGACCTGGCCGCCAAACAGTTTAACACCGAGGCGCTTACTTTTACTGTCGCGGCCGTTATCGGTACTACCTACACCTTTTTTATGTGCCATTTTTCAAAGAGTAAATTGTCAATGAGAAGAGATGGTTTTTACTGGGGCGATCCATGCCGGGTTTTATTAACCTGCGATGGATTCAATTTTGATTTTGGTGAACGACTGGCGGTGGCCGTTTTTCTTGCGATAGCCTTTGCGGCGTTTCTTGTGGAAAACGATCACTTTATCACCTTTTAAGTGGCCAATTACGCTGGCCTTGACGTTGGCGCCACCAATGTGCGGTGTACCGATGGAGACTTTGCCCTCATGCTCGATGAGGTGTACGGCGTCGAAGGAAACAGACTCTCCTTCATTCGCTGCCAGCCGGTGGACGAAGATCTGCTGACCTTCCTCTACTTTAAATTGTTGACCGGCGATGGAAACAATTGCGAACATACTTGTTGCTTGAATTTAGTGAATAAAACCCTCTCCTCGAAAGGGCGGGCAAAGGTACGCGCTGTCTGATGAAAAAACAAAGGATTTTTTCCAGATGTTTAATCCCAAACATAGCGTTCGTCAAATTCAACCTTGTATTTTTGCAAAAACGCCCGGAATTCGGATTTGAAATCCCGCTTTCGGTGATGCTCCACCTGGTTTTCGATGTAGCGGGTCACTACATCGATTTGAGCCGGATTGACCGAAAAGGCGCCGTAACCATCCTGCCAGTAAAAATTCCGGTAACGGTCACTTTTGGTTTTGATCCATTTAGAAGAGCATTTCTTGATCTCCTCCAGTAATTTCATCAGCGTGATTTTTTTGGATAGGATGCACAGAATGTGCACATGGTCGTCATAACCTCCTATACGAACGGGATGGCATTCGTTCGCCTGACAGTTACCACCCAGATAAGCGAACAATTCTGGCTTGATAGTATCATCTATGAGCCTTTGGCGGTATTTGGTGCTGAATACGAGGTGGACGTAGACTTTGGTGAGCGATTGTGGCATGGCGTGTCTTGATTAATATGAACAAACGAATAAATAGGGCGATGCCCGATTCTATGGATTGCGCCCTTTCAGGGCTACCCAAGGTTTCATAAAGCAAAAATAACCCAATCAAGTATTTATAACATAAAAAAATGTAAGTGTACGCTTAGCCCTGAAAGGGCATAATCAATCACATAGGGCCGCGCCCTATGTAATAAAAATAAAACCATCCCTTTTCCCCGGCTTCTTTTACTTTTGCGACGCATAATTATCCCCAACCCGATATTTCCAACTGCATGGCGGCAAAAAAACGCGGACAACTCAGCATGAACTTCGACGGTGAAAGGATCTCGAAATTATTCGGGATTTTTTTCCTGTTCCTGTCGTTCTACCTGTTTATAGCGTTCACCTCGTATTTTTTTACCTGGAAAAACGACCACGACATCGTTTTCCGATTCTCCTGGGATGTTTTCTGGGAAGACCTCCCTGTGGACAACTGGCTGGGGCGTTTGGGCGCTTTTGTGTCTGATACTATTATTTACTGGGGTTTTGGCGTGGCTTCCTATGGTTTTGTCTACCTGCTGTACAAGTACGGACTGGCCCTTGTTCGCCGCTCCGGCGTAGGATACCTGATGCTCACCATGCAACGAACCGTCATCCTGATGGTGATTGTTTCCGTGGTGAGTTCATTCTTTTTGCAAACACTGGAATTTCCCTGGGGAGGCGTATTCGGGCAGGCGATCAGCGAATATATTCAGAATTTCCTGGGCGTGATCGGCACAGTAGCCCTGATGATTTTTGCCCTGGTGGCCACTTTTGTGTGGTCCAACAACCCCGATCTGGAGGAATTTACCTGGATCAAACTTTGGGACGAGACGAAACTGGCCTGGCAGGATCTGCTCACCGGCAATTTCGGCAAACGCCGCAAAGCCGCCGACGCAGCCCGCATGGCCCGTCAGCGCGCCGAAAAGACTTCCGGCGATACCATCAACGAAGCGATGGGCAGTATTGACGGAAAAGGAATAACCGCTCCGCCGATCGCCGCAGCGACGCCTTCTGCCACCCAGTTGGCTTTGGACCTGAGCCAGCGCTCGGCACTGTTTGCGGACGTGCCCAAACAGGAACTTCCGCCCCGCCCCGAGCCGCTCAGACCCGGCCTCGACGGCGACCTGGAAATCGTTGTGCCTGTCGCTCCGGCTATCGTGACGCCCGACGAAGCGAATGCTTATAAACCGCCTGTGGTGGCTGTTCAGGAAGAAACCGCCAATCTGACGGAGCCTTACGACCCGACGCTCGAACTGTCGGGCTACGAATACCCGCACCTGCAATTACTGGTCGAACACGACAATTCCGTGTTGGAAATTGACCGAGAGGAACTGGAAACCAACAAAAACCAGATTCTGGAAACCCTGATGTATTTCAAAATTGAAATTGAAAAAATCAAGGCAACCATCGGTCCGACCGTCACGCTCTACGAAATTATCCCGGCCAAGGGCATTCGTATTTCCAAAATCAAAAACCTCGAAGATGATATTGCCCTGAACCTTTCGGCGCTGGGTATTCGTATCATCGCTCCGATTCCGGGCAAAGGCACCATCGGTATCGAAGTGCCCAATAAAAAGCGCCAGACCGTCGGTATCCGCGAGGTATTGATGGATGAAAAATTCAAACGCGCCAAAATGGAATTGCCGATAGCATTGGGCAAAACCATTCAGAATGAGGTGTTTGTGGCCGATTTGACCAAAATGCCGCACCTGCTCGTGGCAGGCGCTACCGGTCAGGGCAAATCGGTCGGTATCAACGTCGTGCTGATGTCGCTGCTGTACAAAAAGCACCCTTCACAGGTCAAACTGATCCTGATCGACCCGAAAAAGGTGGAATTATTCCCTTATGCCCACCTCGAAAACCACTTCCTGGGCTTCCTGCCCGACCAGGTGGAACCGATCGTGACGGATACGACCAAGGTGGTGCATACCCTCAATTCGCTGATTATTGAAATGGAAACGCGCTACGACCTGCTGAAAAAGGCCGAAGTGCGCAACATTTCCGAATACAATGAAAAATTTGTCGGACGCCGCCTGAACCCCAACAAGGGCCACCGGTTCCTGCCTTATATCGTACTGATTATCGACGAGTTTGCCGACCTGATTATGACGGCAGGCAAGGAAATCGAATTGCCGATCGGGCGTCTGGCGCAATTGGCGCGGGCTGTCGGCATTCACCTGATTATTGCCACGCAGCGGCCATCGGTAAACATTATTACCGGTGTCATCAAGGCCAACTTCCCGGCGCGGATCGCTTTCAAAGTTGCATCCAAAGTCGACTCGCGTACCATTCTCGATACCGGTGGAGCGGAACAACTGACCGGACGCGGCGATATGCTGCTCAGTGTGGGCGGCGATATTATTCGCCTGCAAAGCGCCTTTGTGGATACGCCGGAAGTGGAACGCGTGATCGAATTTATTGCCAATCAACAGGGGTTTGCGGAGCCCTTCTTCCTGCCCGAATTTCACCCCGACGGCGAACCCGGTGGCGGCGGTGGCAACAAGGAGTTCCGCCTGGCCGATATGGACGATATGCTCGAAGATGCGGCCAAACTGGTAGTGGAAACACAACACGGCTCCACGAGTATGATCCAGCGGCGTATGAAATTGGGCTACAACCGCGCAGGCCGCATCATGGACCAACTCGAAGGACTCGGCATTGTCGGCCCAGCGGAAGGTTCAAAACCCCGCGAGGTGTTGTTTTATTCAATGGACGAACTGACCCGGTTTATGACGGAGTTGCATAAAAGGAAATAGGTGTTTGGTGTTTCGTTTTTGGTGTTTGGGGCGCTTCGCCCTTGGTAGTGTTTGATACTAAAGCAGTTGACACGGCTAAGAATGAAGCGCCCCAAATACCAAACACCAAAAACGAAACGCCAAATACGAAAAGACAGCCAAAGGCGAAGCGCCCTAAACACCAAAAACGAAACACCAAACACGAAAAGAAATGGAGAAATTCATGCGGGAAGCCATACAACAATCGCTGGAAGGCATGGAGCGCAACGAAGGCGGGCCATTTGGCGCTGTTGTGGTGAAAGACGGCAAAATTGTTGGGCGCGGCAACAACCGGGTGACCTCCAGCAACGATCCCACGGCCCATGCTGAGGTGGTTGCTATCCGCGATGCGTGTAAAAATCTGGGCAGTTTTCAACTGGATGGCTGCGATATTTACACCTCCTGCGAGCCCTGCCCCATGTGCCTCGGCGCGATTTACTGGGCGCGCCCTGATCGGGTCTTTTTTGGTTGTACCCGCACAGATGCTGCCGATATTCAGTTCGACGATGCGTTGATTTATAATGAAATGACGGTGCCGCTCGAACAAAGAAAAATACCCATGATCCCGCTGCTGCGCGACGAAGCGCTGGAGGTTTTTCGGGCCTGGAAAGAAAAGGAAGATAAAACGGAATATTAAAAATGAGTATTTGAAGATTGAGTATCTGAAGATTGAGTATTTTAGGATATGAGTATTCGAGTATTGGCACTGGTAGTCAGTCAGATGCTCGAATACTCATATCCTAAAATACTCAATCTTCAGATACTCAATCTTCAAATACTCACATCCTCAAATACCCAATCTTCAAATACTCGCATCCTCAAATACTCAATCTTCAAATACTCGCATACTCAATAAAATGTCCGATATTTTTGAAACAGCACAACAAACCATCGCGGCCATTGCAGCCGAGTCGCCCGCCAACGCCGAAGCGCTGGAAACCTTTCGCATCCGGTATTTAGGCTCCAAAGGTCTGGTGAAAAACCTGATGGAGGAAATGCGCCAGGTGCCCAACGAGCAGAAACGCGCCTACGGCCAGTTGATGAATACACTCAAACAACAGGCGGAAGAAAAATACCAGTCGCTGAAAAGTGTGTTCGAGGCACAGGCGGAGAGCGGCGCAGGGCAGTCGCTCGACCTCACGGCTCCCGGCGAGCCGCTAGCGCTTGGCTCGCGGCATCCGGTAGCCGTCACCCTCAACCGCATAGTAGATATTTTTACCCGCATGGGATTCAGCGTAGCCGACGGCCCTGAAATTGAAGACGACTGGCACAATTTCACGGCCATGAATACGCCCGAAGACCACCCAGCCCGCGATATGCAGGACACTTTTTATGTGGTGGATGCGCCGGGCATGTTGCTGCGCACGCATACCTCGCCGGTACAGGCCCGCGTGATGGAAAACCGTAAACCACCTATTCGTATCATTGCGCCGGGACGTGTGTATCGCAATGAGACCATTTCGACACGTTCGCACTGCCAGTTTCACCAGGTGGAAGGGCTCTACATCGACGAGGGTGTTTCCTTTGCCGACCTGAAACAAACGCTGCTGTATTTTGCGCAGGAAATGTTCGGCGCTACCAAGATCCGCCTGCGCCCTTCCTTTTTCCCGTTCACCGAGCCATCGGCTGAAATGGACATCTGGCTCGGCACGGATACGGAAAAAAACTACCGGCTCACCAAAGGCACCGGCTGGCTTGAAATACTCGGCTGCGGCATGGTTGATCCCCAGGTGCTCGACAACTGTGGCA
This sequence comes from Saprospiraceae bacterium, assembly GCA_022844265.1. Classification (GTDB taxonomy): domain Bacteria; phylum Bacteroidota; class Bacteroidia; order Chitinophagales; family Saprospiraceae; genus M3007. The sequence goes on from JALHMA010000123.1 coordinate 11,734, forward strand.
TCGACTCCCGTAAATACAGCGGATTTGCATTCGGAATGGGCATCGAGCGGCAGGCATTGAGATTGTATGAAATCGGCGACATCCGACTGCTGTTTGAAAATGATGTGCGGTTTTTGAGGCAGTTTAGTTCGGCGATATAGAAAAGTCCGAAGTCGTCAGTCATTAGTCCGAAGTCCGTAGCGTACACCGTAGCAAGTCCGAAGTGCGAAGTCATTAGTCCGAAGTCCGTAGCGTACACCGTAGCAAGTCCGAAGTGCGAAGTCATTAGTCCGAAGTCCGTAGCGTACACCGTAGCAAGTCCGAAGTGTGAAGTCATTAGTCCGAAGTCCGTAGCATACACGGTGCCATCTTTTGGAAACCTGGGAATGAAACGGCGCACTCTACGCACTTCGGACTTATGACTTCGGACTTATGACTGACGACTTCGGACTTTGTCTGTCGACTTTCACCGGATGCTGCTCGAAAATAACGAATATTGCAGTCTGTGTTAGGCCCACATTTGGGCCGTTATTGCAAGCAACTTTCTCCCAACCATTATTCAATCAGCAACCATGTTTCTCATTATTATTGGCATATTAGCCATCGCGCTCGGCGGTATGTTCGCCAAAATGAACCCCAATTTTGTAAGCGCCGGCAAAACAGGCCGTATCATCGGTACAGGGCTTATTCTACTCGGCGTATTGAGCTCCTGTTTTGTCCAGATAGAGCCGGGTGAAGTCGGTGTACAAACTTTGTTCGGCAAAGTGCAGCCCAAAGTACTTACAGAGGGTTTAAATTTTGTAAACCCTTTGGTGGATGTGGTGCATTTTGATGTCCGCACCCAGAATTACACCATGTCTGCTGTTCACGACGAAGGCGATCAGGAAGGTGATGATGCCATCCGGGTGCTCACCGCCGATGGTTTGGAGGTTATTATTGACCTTTCTGTATTGTACCACATCGTTCCTGAAAAAGCGCCGGATATTCTTCGTTCTATCGGTAAGGACATCAAAGATGTGATTGTGCGCCCGGTTGCCCGCACCAAAATACGCGACAACGCCGTGTTTTACGATGCTGTAGCACTGTATTCCACTAAACGCGAGGAATTTCAACAGAAGATTTTCCAAACTATTGAAAAAGAATTCGCAGAGCGCGGCATCGTGCTGGAAAACCTGTTGATCCGCAATATCCAGTTGCCCGAATCGGTGAAACAGACCATCGAATCCAAAATCAATGCAGAGCAGGAGTCGCAAAAAATGAAATTCGTGCTGGAAAAAGAAAAACAGGAAGCCGACCGCAAACGGGTAGAAGCCCAGGGTATTTCCGACTACCAGCGCATCCTGACTTCTACTTTGACCGACAAACTCATTCAGTACGAGCAAATTAAAGCCCAACGGGAAATCGC
>JALHMA010000123.1:13217-14730 GCA_022844265.1 Saprospiraceae bacterium
CAAAGGTTTCGTTTCTTTGCACTGCTATGGAAAAACCATCCTTTAATATTGACCAGAACCGACTACGCGAACGCCGCGCAGCACTGGAACTCCTGCGCGTTCGACTGAAAGAGGATTTTGTAGGTATCGACGAAATCATCGACAACCTGCTCGACTATATCCAGGTGTGGTACCTGATGCCTGAAATTCTGACGCGCCCCATTATCGTCTGCCTGTGGGGCATGACGGGGGTTGGCAAAACTGACCTTGTCAGGAAAATGGTGCAATACCTTGATTTTCAGGAGCGTTTTGCGGAAGTGGAACTGGGCAATTCGGATAATACCACTTATTTCAGCAGTGTAAGCGCTATCCTGAAAGCCAACAGTATTACCGACAACAGTCCTTCTATTGTGCTGTTCGACGAGATACAGCGCTTTTATACCATCGATTCCGATGGCTCGCCGGTGCCTTCCACCAAATTCAACGACTTCTGGGAATTGCTGAGTGACGGACGACTCGCCAAACGCGAAAAAGACGATTTCGACTACTATATTTCCGATTTTATGTTCAACCAGCGGCAGCGTACCCGCCGCCCCGCGGATGCGGAAAATGAGGACCCGTTGCTGGACAGCGTGGGCATCTGGGAGGCCCGAAACCTCAAGAAAATGCTCGAACTGGAAGAAGATGTGGTGGATATAGCCGATATGAGCAAAAAACAAATGCTCGATCTGATCCTGGAGGCCAAAAGCCGCAAGCGGGTATTTGAACCGGTGGATTATTCGCAAACGCTGATTCTCATCAGTGGCAACCTCGATGAAGCATTTCAAATGGCGACGCATACTTCCGACAGCGAAGTAGACGCCGATATTTACCATGCTTTCACCAAAAAAATTACGGCGGTCGATATTAAAAATGCCCTCACCCGGCGTTTCCGGCCGGAACAGGTGGCCCGATTCGGCAATATTCACCTGATTTATCCCAGCCTCAGAAAAACGGATTTTGAAGCGCTGATCCGCAAGGAAGTGGCCCGGATCGTCGCCCGCGCTGAATACAGTTTTGGGGTAAAAATTGACATTTCCGATAAAATTTTCCAGATCATTTACCGGAACGGCGTCTTTCCCGTACAGGGCGTACGCCCGGTTTTCAGCAGTGTCACGGATATTCTGGAGACCAATTTGAGCAAATTCCTGTTCGAGGCGCTGAATGACGGCAGCAAAACGCTGTCCATCGACTACGACACTGAACTGCAAAAAATTATTGCCAAAGTGGGTGAACGCACGGTTGTAATTCCTTTCGTTGGGCGCATCGACAAAATCCGCCAGGGCAATATCGCTGATGTTGTGGCCAATGTGAGCGTCCATGAAGCAGGCCATGCTGTGGCTTATGTGGTTTTATTCGGATTGGCGCCCTTGCAATTGAAATCAAAAGTGGCCAGCAGCTACGCTTCCGGGTTCACTTTCCCGCACGAGATATACGAGACCCGGGAAAATATCCTGAAAAAAATCAATGTCTTTCTCGCCGGCGGCATCGCTGA
>JALHMA010000124.1 GCA_022844265.1 Saprospiraceae bacterium
GTTGTAGTCAACAGTCCCGGTGAAAATGCGCTGTTTCAATTGTTCGATATTGCCGGACGGGAAATCCTGAGCAGCCCGCTTGTGGAAATTCACACACCTTTACAGTTGCCGGAAATACCAGCAGGGACGTATTTTTGGAGAATAGGGGAGGCAAGGGGGAAATTGGTGGCTACCCGGACGAACTAATTACCTTTTCTACGAATGTTGCCCACCCGTCACCAGATGCCGCGCCTGTCCTACCCAGTCCTCCTGGTAAATTTTTCCCGGACTGATATTCAGCGCCTTGGCGAATGCGATAATAGCATTATCGTCCCAGCGGCTGATTTGTGCAAAAGTGTGGATGCCCAGCGCAAACAGTTGTTGTTCGGCAAAAGGGTTGATGCCGTTGATAATTTTCAGGTCGTCGGTGTTTTCGGGCGCAGCGGGGCCGCCGTGCCGGTCGCCCTGGGCCGCCGATTTCTGCGGGCTGACGACTACCTGGGCATTTTGCTGGAGCAGTTGTAACTGGAGGTTTTCGATTTCGATGCGGGCAATTTCCAGTTGCTGCTTCAATTTAGTGCGTTCGCTGTCGAGCCAGGCCGTGTTTTGTTCAAAGGCAGCGAGTTTGCGCTGCATGGCCTGAAAATCGTGGTACAACACCTGCCAGGCGTTCAGTTCCTCCTGCATTCGCAATAGTTCTGCGTTCATTTCGGCATTGCGGGTGCGGAGACTGCCGGCCAATACCTCCAGGGCCGCCACTTTTTGGGCGTATTGAGCAGCATTGGCTTCGGCTTTTTCGAGCCTGGGTGCATAACTCTGTTCGAGGCTGGTACGGCGGGCGCGGTCGGATTCCATGACGACCAATTGATCGCGAAGTGTACCCAATTCGATGGAAGCGCGTCTGAAGTCTGCCTCGCGCAGGTCGTGCTGATGTTTGACGTGGGTATAAAGTCGTGCCAGCGTGTTTTTTTCCTGCTCTGTTCTGGAAAGCGCACTGCGCACTTCCTGTTCCGGATAGTTGGCACGCAGCGTCCAACCCAGTATCACGCCGACAACCGTGAAAATGGCCCATACCAACCCGTAGAAAACGGGGTCTTGCATCATATCAATCAGATCCAAGTCTCTTTCTTTTTGTCCAAAGGTAGCGTAATACGCATAAAATATGACGAAATTACGCTTTTTTTGCAGTTTAAGACGTTTTATAAGACCCGGAGGCGGTAATTTGAGCGTTTTTGTACAGATTTTTGCCCCAAAACAGGTTTTTTTAACTGCCGCGCATGACTTGCCGATTGAGTAATCGCCTGAATATCAGGACTTTTCTACTGCTTGTTTTTTGTATTATTATATGGCGAGAGGCATCGGCTCAAGGCGATTCCTTGGCGCCCGGCTTCGTTTTTATCGATAGTATCAATATTGACGGGAATCGCAAAACAAGCGCCAATCTCATCCTGCGGGAGCTGGAGTTTGTGGCAGGCGATTCCATTTCGGTGGTTGAACTGGGCACTACCCTCGAACGAAACAGTCTCCGGCTGATGAACCTCGGCATTTTTGCGAGTGCTATTATCAATGTACTGACCTGGGATGAACAAAACCGGGTCACGCTCCAAATCCGGCTACAGGAAGGCTGGTATATTTTTCCGGTACCCTTGTTTGAATTGGCCGACCGCAATTTTAATGTCTGGTGGAATGAATTCAACCACTCCCTGCGCAGGGTCAACTACGGTATCGACCTGAACTGGCTGAACTTTACCGGTCAGGCAGATTTGTTCAAAACCAAACTCCAATTCGGCTATTCCAACAAATACGAACTCGCATACCGCCACCCCAATGTCAATAAAAATCAGACCCTGGGCCTGCAAGCGGCAATTTCATACAGCCGCAACCACGAGGTGGCCTACCAAACGGACGGAAATAAAATTCTTTTTATTACCGATCCCGAGCAGTGGTACATCAAACGTTTTCGGGCAAGTACCGGGCTGATCTGGCGCCCCAAATTGTTTATTACCCACACGTTTACAACTGAATACAATCAAAATGAAGTGGCGGATACCATCGCGCAGCTCAATCCAAATTTCTTTCTGAACGGGCGGCGCAAACAACGCCATCTCAGCCTGATCTATAATTTTTCCGTCGACCGGCTCGATATACGCCCCTATCCCCTGCATGGCTGGCGCGCCACCTTCGAGCTGCGCCAAAACGGGTTTATCCCCGCCGAAGACCTGCACCTGACCCGAATCTATGCGGAATATGACCGGTATTATAAGTTCACGCCCAAGCTAAGCCTGGCGATCGTGACCGCCGGAAGGATGAGTTTGCCGCGCCGCCGCCCGCCGTATTACAACAACCAGGGATTGGGATATGGGAATAACTTTGTGCGCGGATATGAATACTATGTAGCCGACGGCCTCGATTTTGTGATCGCAAAAACTTCTTTTCACTATGAAATTTTGAACCGTACTTTTCATTTCGGGAAAATTATCCCGGTCAAGGCATTTCAAAATTTTCCGCTGAAAGTATACCTGTCTATCAACAACGATGTGGGGTACAGCAACGATCCTTTTTACGGAGAAAATAACCCGTTTGTGAACCGCACCATGTACGGATACGGGGTTGGTATTGATGTCGTTGCCTATTACAACAAAACAGCCCGCCTGGAATGGAGCCGCAATGACCTGGGGCAGAGTGGTTTTTTTCTGCGGATTAATACGGGTTTTTAATGCGTGTATGGCCTCACCCCCCGGCCCCCTCTCCAACAGAGAGGGGGTGACTTCACGTTTGGCATTCTCATAAAGGGATTTTTGTCAGACGAAGTAGCACTTGACATTTGGCATTCCTATCCGGGATGCCAAGGGTGAAGTCACCCCCTCTCCGTTGGAGAGGGGGCCGGGGGGGTGAGGCCTAAACACCAAACACCAAACACGATGAAAAACTCGCTCTATCGCCGGTTTTGCGCCGAAGCGCCTGCCGATTTCCCCCTGTTCATGCAGGACTGGTACCTCGATGCCGTTTGTGCAGGTGGTGACTGGAACGCAGTGGTGCTCGAAAAAGCGGGCCGGGTTGTGGCCGTCTGGCCTTATTTTCTGAAAAAAAAATTCATCTGGACGTACGTGGCAATGCCTCCGCTTGCCCGCATGATGGGACCTTACATCGTACAGGGCCGGCGCAATTTGCGCAAAGAACCGGCCATGATGGAGGAACTGATGGAGCAATTGCCGCCGGGGCTGGCTGCTTTCGAGCAGGACTTCCCTTACCAGGTCAACAACTGGCTGCCTTTTTTCTGGAAAGGATTTCAACAGAGCACACGGTATTCCTATATTCTGAAAATCAACGACTTAGATAAAGTTTGGTCGCATATTTCAGCGGATTATCGCAACCAGAAAATACCCCGGGCGCAGCAGCAGGTAGCGGTAAAAACAGGTGGCGCACTGGCAGAATTTATACAAATCCACAATCGCAGTTTTGTGCAAAAGGGTTTGCAGGCGCCCGTTGCCACGGATGTACTGACCCGCCTCGACGCAGCGCTGGCAGAACGAAGCCGGCGGGAAATTTTTATGGCAATCGACCAGAAAACCGGCGCCGTTCATTCCGTCGGGTACCTGGCCTGGGACAATCAATCGGCCTACCTGCTCATGGCGGGCGACGACCCGAAGCTGCGCGCTTCCGGCGCAGGTATTTTGCTCATCTGGGAAATGATCCGCTACACCCATGAAGTGCTGCAATTGCCCGTGTTTGATTTTTTGGGCAGCATGGTACGTCCTATCGAACGGGTGCGACGCCAGTTCGGCGCTGTACAACAGCCTTATTTCCGGTTGCGGCGCGCGTGGTCGCCGTTGTTTCGGGTGGGAAAGGTGTTGTTTAGATGATGAAAGTTGGTTTGATGGTTTGTAAGGGTTTGATGGTTTGCATGGTTTGATGGTTTGAAAGGGTTTGATGGTTTGAGGTGGTAACTCTCGGCTTTGGGTTACCACCTCAAACCATCAAACCATGCAAACCATCAAACCCTTACAAACCATCAAACCTTTTTTCCCCGCCTTATGCATTTTCCCAAATGCACGCATCCATTCCGCACATACCTGCTTTTTGAGCACCCGTTTTCCAAACCAAAAATGCTTACGATCATGAAATTTACACTCTTCCTTACTTCCTGCTGGCTTGCGGTAGCCGGTCTTTTTAATACCGCGGATAAAACAATTTTAAACGGAACGGTAACCGACAACACCGGCAAGGCCATCGCAAGGGCAACCGTGAAAGTCCTGAAAAACAACACATTGGTCAAAAGCGCCGCCACGAATGTGGAAGGTAAGTTCAACCTCGAACTGGAACCGGGCACTTACGATGTGGAAGCCGGATACAGCGGTTTTGTTGCGCTTCGGTATACGGAAGTTGTTGTAAAAGAAGCAATCACCAGCAGCGTGTTATTCCGGCTAACGGCCAGCACCTCCACACTGGACGAGGTGGTCGTTACGGGCTACCACGAGTCTGTTGCCAGAGATGCGCTCATGTCCTCGGATATCGCCTATTCAAGTGATGGCAGGGCGGCTACAGCGCCCCTCGGCGCTACGCATACCAAAAGAAAATCAGCGCCTGCTGCAAAATCGGCTGCGCCGGCGCCTGTACCCATGTCTGCTACGCCTGCAAAACCGGACTTCAAAAGCAGTCGCGGCGAGGATAGCGGCCCGCCGCGCACCGAATCCATCATGCCTGTCAGTGACAAGGCTTCCCATGCTGAACCGCGTGAATATGCAGTGAAAATGGAAGCAGGAGAGGTGGCCCGGGAAAAGGAATCGGCAAAAACGATCCCAGGCGGCCCGACAGGCACAACGCCCAAGCCCCGCGCGGGCCTGCTCACAGCCGGTGAATGGAACGACCTGCACAACTGGAACCGCCACTGGGTCGATTTGCTGTCAGACGGTGAAATCAGTGCATTTCAAAAGACCTATCAGTGTTTTCCAAGTCAGCGCTACACCGTGCTGCTGACCAACGCTGAAGATTTCCCGGTAGCGGATGCGTATGTAAAACTGACAACCGGCAGCGGTGACTTGCTGTGGGAAAGCCGCACCGACAACAGCGGCAAAGCCGAACTCTGGGCCGGTTTTTTTGACCAGAAAGAATACGCCAACCTGCGCGCTGAAGTGTGGATCGATGGCAGGAAGGAAGCAATAAACACCCTGAAACCCGCCAAAGACGGTATCAATCGCCACCAGATACAGGTGGAATGCAACGCGCCCAAAAAAGTGGACATCGTCTGGGCCGTGGATGCCACGGGCAGTATGGGCGACGAAATAGAATACCTGAAAACGGAATTACTCGATGTGATCGGCCGCGCAAAAGGCAGCAACCCCGAACTGGATTTCCGTATGGGAACGGTGTTTTACCGCGATAAAGGCGATGAGTACATCACCAAAAGCAGTGGCCTTTCCCCCGATATTTCCCAAACGGTGGATTTTATCCGCAAACAATTTGCCGGCGGCGGCGGCGATTACCCCGAAGCCGTACACAGCGCACTCGAAGAAGCCGTTTTTAGCCAGAAATGGAGCGATAACGCCATTGCCCGCATCTGTTTCCTGGTGCTCGACGCCAGTCCGCATGCCGATCAACCGGAGGTCATCGCAAGTATGCAGCGCAGCATCCGCGAAGCTGCCCGCCTCGGTATCCGCATCGTACCGGTCACGGCCAGCGGCATTCAAAAAGACACGGAATTTTTGATGAAATTTTTCGGCCTCGCCACCAACGGCAGTTACGTATTCCTCACCGACCACAGCGGCATCGGCGGCAAACACCTCGAACCCACCACTGACGAATACAAAGTGGAATTGCTCAACGACCTGCTGGTGCGGGTCATTACGGAATACACGACGATTAAAACCTGCGAAGGCAAATCGACGATTCGTTTTGAAGAAGGCCCAGGTCAACAGCAGCAGCCTGCGCCGGATCAGGCTATCTATTATCCGAACCCCGCCAGTACTCAATTTACCCTCGAATTACCTGTGGACGTGGAATCAGTCACGATCTACGATTCGGAAGGCAAAGCCGTACGTAAAATCGAACAACCACAATCGGGTCGCCACACAGTGGTCGTCAGCGACTTGCAGGAAGGCTTTTACACCATCCGTATTCTGCATGAAAACCGGATGCAGAGCGGGAAGTTGATGGTTGTTCGGTCTTAGAGGAGAGATAAGTTATGAGTTATGAGTTATGAGTTATGAGTTATGAGTTATGAGTTATTGGAGTTTCAGGCTGGAATGAGTAAGAATGCATACTTTGTTTCCTGATTCCAGCCTGAAACTCCAATAACTCATAACTCATAACTCATCCCTCATCCCTCATCCCTGATTAAACTCTTTCCAGGCCTTGGCTGCCAACTGCTGCGTCAGTTTTTCAATATAGTAACTACCCGCTGCGGGGTCGGGCATTTCGCCAAAACCGCTTTCTAACTGGAGCAGGTGCTGCACATTGCGGGCGATACGGCGGCCAAAAGCGGGCGGGTATGAAGCGTTGGCTTCGCGTCCGGCATCGTAGGGCAACACCGTCAACCGGTCGGCGCCACCAAGCACCGCCGACATAGCCATGGTGGTGGCACGAATCATATTGGTGTATATTTCGTCTGTGTACACCTCTTCGCGGAAGTGAACGGCCGTCACAGGCAGCACCAGCGGCGCATTCCAGGCTTTTAATACGTGTAGCCACAACAATTTGAAAGCCCGCATTTTGGCGATTTCGTAGAAATAACTTTTGCCAATAGACATGCTGAAATGCATGTGTGCAGCGGCAAGTCCCGGCGAAATGCCGCGTTCGGACAACTTTTCCAAATACAAATTCCCCTGACGCAGCAGCGAAACAATATCCGTTACAGGACTTGAATCAGCATCGGAACTGACCGAAATGATGGAAAACTGCGGGAAACTTTCCGCTGCAAACTGAAGTAAATCAGCGAGATAGCGCCAGTCGACGATTTTGTTGTGCAGTGCCGGATCGTAAGCCAGCGACCCGCGCAATTGTCCGGTTTTAAGGCCCTTGCTACCCGCTAACTGCGACAGATGCGAAAAAACAATACCCGGATTGGCTTCCACCCCCGCGCCCGCAAAATGCAGTCCGATAAAATCGAGGTAAACTCCATCCAGCATTTGAGCGACTGCATCTGCATCCACGCTGCCGTTCAGCCGGAAACAAAGCCCCTGTGCACCACCTTCCAGCGCATCCAGCGCCATCCGGTTGGCGGTTGCGGAATCGGTCACCGGAATGTTTTCGCATATTTCCCAGGGTTTTGCGGCAGTCATCAGCGGCGCCGGGGATACAGGAAAATCATCAGCGTGGGCAAACGGATCTACTGTCAGCCCTTCGGCCAATTTCCAGGAAAGATCATCCAAAGTCTTGTCTTTCAAGTCTTTACTGATCTGGTTCAGCCATGCTTCTTTGCTGATGGTCGGAAATTCGGAAAACTCAAGTATCATGTTTGGGTGGTATTTGACAGGGGTTGATGAGGGTTGATAAAGGTTGATAAAGGTTGATGATATACCCTCTCGACCATGAAGCGATTGGACTTTTTTCGAGCCGATGTATATCAACCTTCATCAACCCTCATCAACCCTCATCAACCCTCATCAACCTTCATCAACCTTTTTCCTGACTACAAAAGTAAGATCAGCCGTGAAGAAAAGTAGCGCCTGAACTTTATTTTCAAAATGGGGCAAGTTTCGTCACATAAAACTTTCTAAAACACAAAAAATTACAAACTTTTTTCTAATAAGCCTGTTTATCTTTGCGTTTGATTCAATCTAAATAAGAACATGGAAAAGCGTCGACTGATATACCTGGACAACAACTCAACGACTCCCTGCGACCCGCGGGTAGTGGATACGATGGTGCCCTACTTTTATGAAAAACATGGCAATGCGGCAAGTCGCAGCCACCAGTTCGGCTGGGAAGCGGAAGATGCCGTCGACTATGCCCGCGAGCAAATTGCCAAGCTGTTAAACGCGGAGGATAAGGAAATTATCTTCACTTCAGGCGCTACAGAAAGCAACAACCTGGCCCTGAAAGGCGTGTTTGAAATGTATGCCAAAAAAGGTAACCACATCATCACAGCCGAAACGGAGCACAAAGCGATCCTCGATACCTGCAAACACCTGGAAAAAGCAGGCGCCGAAATCACTTACCTGAAAGTACAGGAAGACGGACTTGTCAGCCTGGCCGATCTGGAAGCCGCCATCAAACCGACCACCATTCTGGTGTCGTTGATGTGGGCCAACAATGAAACCGGCGTGATTCAACCCATGCAGGAAATTGCCAAAATCTGCGAAAAACACGGCGTACTGTTCCATTCGGATGCAACGCAGGCTGTCGGGAAAATACGCACCCATCCACGCGAAGTGGGCGTCCACCTGATGTCGTTTACGGCCCATAAAATGTACGGCCCTAAAGGTGTGGGCGCTATGTACGTCAGCCGCAAAAATCCACGCGTCAAAGTAACGGCCCAAATGGACGGCGGCGGCCACGAACGCGGTATGCGCTCCGGTACCCTGAATGTGCCCGGCATCGTCGGTTTCGGCAAAGCCGCCGAAATCGCCATGAACGAAATGGATCAGGATGCAGCGCGCCTCAGCAAATTGCGTGACCGCCTGCAAGCGGAACTGACCAAAATGGAAGAAACCAAAATCAACGGCAACGTCGACAGTCGCATGCCGCACGTGACGAATATTTCTTTCAAACACGTGGAAGGTGAAGGCCTGATGATGACATTCAACCAGAATATCGCCGTTTCCTCCGGTTCCGCCTGTACTTCGGCTTCTCTGGAGCCATCGTATGTACTGGTGGGAATGGGCCTGGGCGACGATCTGGCGCACTCCAGTATTCGTTTCTCTTTGGGGCGCTTCACCACTGATGAAGATGTAGACCAGGCCATCGAACTGGTACGCAAGGGTGTGAACCACATGCGCGAACTCAGTCCGATCTGGGAAATGTACCAAGACGGCGTCGATCTGACGAAAATTGAATGGTCGGCGCACTGACTATTTGAGTGTTCGAGTATTTGAGTATTCGAGTATATGACTGCATAGGAGGAGCGAGTACAAATCATTAGCAGTCAGATACTCAAATACTCGCATCTTCAAATACTCAGATTTTCAAATACTCAAATTTTTAAAAATGAGCCCGATTCAAAGTCCGCCCGATCCGTTTACGCAGTTGATGTACAAGATTTTTTATGGGCTGAAAAGCATGTATTATACGCTTTTTAAAAAGAAATAAACATGAAACAAGCCTTGTCATTCAAATACCCAAATCCATCTGACCCCAATCAGCCCTTTTCTCAGTACCCCAATGTTCTTCTTATAGGATTTCAAAACCTTTGGAAGGGCATTCGTCGGTTGTTCCGACTGGATTAAATATCATTCAAATACTTGATTATCAACACTGATAACCAATAACTAATAACTGATAATTACTCATTATGGCATATAGCGAAAAAGTGCTCGAGCATTTCAAAAATCCCCGCAACGTCGGGACTTTGAACAAGGATGCAAAAAATGTTGGTACCGGTCTGGTGGGTGCACCTGAATGCGGCGACGTGATGCGTCTTCAAATTGAGGTAGACGAAGAAACGGGCATGATCCGCGATGCGAAATTCAAAACCTTCGGTTGTGGTTCTGCTATCGCGTCCTCCTCTCTGGCTACCGAATGGCTGAAAGGCAAAAGTCTCGATGAAGCTGCAACGATTGACAATATGGACATCGTGGAAGAACTGGCGCTCCCGCCTGTGAAAATCCACTGTTCCGTACTGGCAGAAGACGCTATCAAAGCAGCCATTGAAGACTACCGCCAGAAAAATGGCATCCAGGTAGAAATCAAGGAAACTGTAACTGCATAAACGTGTTTTAGTGTTTTCGTGTTTTAGGCTGTAAAGCTGGGCATCTGTTTTTTGAAAAAGCAGTTAATCCCAGTAGAAACGCCAAATATATCCACCTCCAAAACACGAAAATACTAAAACACCAAAACACTCGTCCATGATTTTCGTAGCAGAAAGCGCCAAGGAAAAAATCACGGAAATTCGCTCTTCCAGCAAATTGGCCGATGATTTTTTTGTCCGGGTCAGCGTCGTGAGCGGCGGCTGTTCCGGGCTTTCCTATAAACTGGATTTCGACAACGAATCGAAACCCAACGACCAGGTATTTGAAGACAACGGTGTCAAAGTGGTCACTGACCTGAAGAGTTTTTTGTATCTCTTCAATACTACCCTTGAGTTTTCAGGCGGCCTGAACGGCACCGGTTTTGCCTTCAACAACCCGAATGCCTCACGCACCTGCGGATGCGGGGAGAGTTTCTCGGTGTGAGTGAGTATTTGAAGATTTGAGTATTCGAGTATTTGATTTCAGATACTCGAATACTCAGATACTCAACAATCAGCAACATGGATAGCGAACTGCTCAAAACCGAACTGGAATACCGCACTTCCCGATCCGGTGGCAAGGGTGGCCAAAACGTGAATAAAGTAGAAACGAAAGTAGAAGCCCGTTTTGAAGTAGCCGCTTCTGCGGCGCTCTCGGATGCCGAAAAGGGTTTGGTGCTGGAAAAATTAACCAATCAGATTTCCGGCGAAGGTATTTTATCCGTGACCAACCAGACCGACCGGTCGCAACTCAGCAACAAACAGAAGGCGGAAGAAAAACTGCTCGCTTTGATTGAAAAAGCGCTCATTGTGCCCAAAAAGCGCAAAAAAGTGCGTGTGCCTGCTTCCGTCGTGGAGCAGCGCATCAAAGAGAAAAAAATCCGCTCCGAAAAAAAGGCAAATCGCAGTTGGACACCTGAATAATCGTGTATAGTGTTTGGTGTTTAGTGTTTGGGGCGCTTCGCCTTTGGCCGTGTTTGGTGTTTAGTGTTTGGGGCGCTTCGCCCTTGGTATTTGTGGAAATTTGGCCCCAAGGTCAACTACTGGTGATTTGGCCAAATTTCCACAAGTGCCAAGGGCGAAGCGCCCCAAACACTAAACACCAAACACCAAACACTAAACACCAAACACTATACACCAAGCACCACCACCACTGCCCGCGCCACATTCTGCCCGTCCATAGCTGCCGAGATAATGCCACCTGCATAACCTGCGCCTTCTCCGCAGGGAAACAACCGATCCATTTCCGGATGCATGAGGGTCAGCGGATCGCGGGGAATACGCACCGGCGAACTGGTGCGGCTTTCCGTAGCAACCACCGTCGCTTCTTCTGTGTAGTATCCGCGCATTTGTTTGCCAAACTGGGCAAGCCCGTCGCGCAAACGTTTATAAATAAAGGAAGGCAGCAAATCATAGAGCGGCGCCGGATAGAAGCCTGGAATATAGGAGGTGCCGGGCAGGTGATTTGATAATTTTCCCTTAATAAAATCGGGCAAACGAAGCGCCGGACCCTTCTGGCTACCGTCTCCGGCGGCGAATAACCGGCGTTCTACTTCGGATTGAAATTCCAGGCCGTCAAAAACGCCGTGTTGTTGCCAGGGAAGCAGGTCTTCCGGTTCGATGGACGTAACAACCCCCGAATTGGCATAAGGCGAATCGCGGCGGCTCATGCTCATGCCGTTCACCACTATTTCTCCCGGAGCGGTAGCAGCCGGCACGATCAGTCCGCCCGGACACATACAAAATGAAAATACGCCGCGCCCGCCAGTCTGGCACACCAGGCTGTATGAGGCTGCGGGCAGGTGTTCATCACGCTGGTTTTGTTTGTACTGAATCCCGTCGATCAGTTCCTGCGGGTGTTCAACCCGTACGCCGAGGGCGAAAGGTTTGGATTCGATGCGGATGTTGCGCCGGTGCAGCAGCCGGTAGATATCGCGGGCCGAGTGGCCGGTAGCCACGATCACAGCATCCGCCAGCCACTCGCGGGTTTTCTCTTCCTGTCCCACTTCCTGCGTAACCACGCCGAGTATGCGGTTCTTTTGCAGGATCAATTCGGTGACAAACTGCCCGAAATGCACCGTGCCGCCGTATTTCTCAATGGTTGCGCGTATGTTTTGCACCACGCCCGGCAATTTATTGGATCCGATATGCGGGTGCGCTTCCGTCAGGATATCTGATTTGGAGCCGTGTTCGACCAATAATTTCAGCGCCTTGTACACATTGCCGCGTTTGATGGAACGCGTGTACAATTTGCCGTCGGAGTAGGTGCCTGCGCCGCCCTCGCCGAAACAATAATTGGAGTGCGGGTTCACAGTGCCGAATTGCTGGATCGCCCGAAGGTCGCGCCTGCGGGCCTGGGCGTCTTTGCCGCGGTCGAGTACGATGGGCTGTATACCCATTTCGAGTAGTTCCAATGCCGCGAAATAGCCTGCCGGTCCGGCGCCGATGATGATTACCTTTTTGGCTCCTTCCGCGACGGGTTTGAATCCGTCCAGTATAGCAGGTTCGGGTATAAAAATTTCGCCCTGCGTATACAACTGCACCCGCAGCCGGTACACCGCCTGCCTGGATCGGGCATCTAAGGAAGATTTGATGATTTCAATATGGGCTACCTCGTCGGGGCGAAGACCGCATTGACGGGCTGCTTTTTGCAGCTGCAGGGCTTCGTTGTCGCGTTCATGCGGAAGCAGGACGAGTTCTACTGTTTGTGGCATATTAGTTATCGGTTATCAGTTTCTGGATAGGAATGAGGAATGAGGTGATGAGGAATGGCCGAGCGTTATGTCGGACGTCGCGCTTGGTCATTCCTCATCCCCTCATTCCTATCCAAAAACCGACAACTAATTCCCCTTTTTCTTCTTCTCTTCCTCGTCCGGTTTGTGATTAAAAATCCGCTGAAAGATATTTTTTTTGCCTTTCTCCTTATCCTCTTCGGAGGGCGTTTCGGTTCCGTCACTTTCACCGCCGGGCGTTTTGGTGTCCGGGCCTTTTCTGTGGGCCGTCTGAACGGAATCGCGGAAAACGGAGTCCTGCATCAGCACATTAAAGGAATCCGGATTGATACCCACCCAGGGGTAACAACCCATATTACCGAATGCATCGGGTTTGGTAGGTACCGGAAATTTTTCGAGTACCATTTTGCCTAATTTGCGGTCGTTGGTCACTTTATGCCAGAACCAGGCGACGATGGGTAGCGCCATCGACGATCCCTGTCCCATATCCATCGAACGGAAGCGCACGGCGGGGCTTTGCGCGCCCACCCATACGCCGGTCACCAGCTGCGGATTGTAACAAATAAACCAGCCGTCGGATTGGTTTTGCGTGGTGCCGGTTTTGCCGGCGAAATCACCCTGAATACCAAAACCCCGGCGCAGGCGGGAACCTGTACCGTGATCTATTACATTTTGCAGCATTTTTGTCATGATGGCTGCCTGATTGGGTGTCAGGGCCTGCACATGCGGACCTAATTCCGGATTTTCGGCTAATTCTTTTTTATAATCGTACAGCACTTCTCCGTTTCGGTCGACTACTTTCAACACGGCAACAGGTTCCGGTCGTTTGCCCTGGTTAGCCATGGTGCCGTACACTTTTATCATATCGTACAACGCTATATCCGTAGCGCCGAGGCTGATGCCGTATTCGCGGGGCAGTTTGGAAGTAACGCCCATTTTAGCGGCCAGGTCAATAGTTTTCTGAATACCCACTTTTTCAATGAGTTGCGCTGCGACAACGTTGACCGATTTGGTGAGCGCGCCTGCCATGGAATACCATCCGCCGTATCGCTCATCGGAGTTGTGCGGCTCCCAATCGACAATTTTTTTGATCCGGTTGGGGAAATACTGGCAGGGTTTGATGCTGTCCTGCAAAGCGGCGGCGTACACGATGGGTTTGAAAGTGGAGCCGACCTGGCGTCTGCTGAGGATATGGTCGAATTTAAACTGCTTGAAATTGGTGCCGCCCACCCAGGCCCGTATGTAACCATTGCGGTGGTCCATCGCCATAAAACCACAATTGAGCATACAGAAATAGTAGCGCACCGAATCAATAGGCGTCATAGTGGTATCCTGCACGCCGCCGCCGTTTTTCCAGGAAAAAATGGTCATATTGACCGGTTTTTCGAAGTTTTGCAGGGCTTCTTCCTTGCTCATGCCGCTTTCCATATACGACTCCCAGCGATCGCTCCGGCGTATCTGGTCGTCGATCCATTTGTCGTCGCCCCAGGGTTTCTCCTTTTTATAGTTTTTCCAGTGCTGATCGAAACGTTTCTGTAAATCCTGCATGTGTTTCTGGACGGCCTCTTCGGCGTACCGCTGCATTTTGGAATGCAGGGTGGTATATATTTTCAGTCCATCGGTATACAGATTATAGGTACTGCCGTCTTCTCTCGTGTAGTTTTTCAGCAATTTGGGCATTACGCTGGTGCGCAGGTATTCGCGGAAATAGGTGCCGAGTCCGTCGTTGTTGCTGTCGACATTGTAGCGTTTGGCGCCGACCGGTTTTTTACTCAGTTCTTCATACTCCGTCTCGCTGAGATCGCCGTTGTTGACCATTTGCCGGAGTACGATATTCCGGCGTTTTTTGGCATTTTCAGGATTGCGAACGGGATTGTAAAAAGTAGTTGCTTTCAGCATGCCGACCAAAGTAGCGGCCTGATCCACTGTAAGGTCTTTCGGTTTTTTATTGAAATACTGGCGGGATGCCACGCTGATACCGAAAGCATCGCCGCCGAAAGGCACCGTATTCAGATAC
>JALHMA010000125.1:0-1637 GCA_022844265.1 Saprospiraceae bacterium
TACCGCGGGCTGCACCTCGATGTGGGACGGCATTTTTTTCCGGTCGATTTTATCAAAAATTATATCGACCTACTCTCTTTTCACAAACTCAATACATTCCACTGGCACCTCACCGAAGACCAGGGATGGCGCATTGAAATAAAAAAATACCCTAAACTGCAAACCATCGCCGCCTGCCGGAAAGAGACCATTATGGGGCATAACAGCGACCGTCCGGTCAAATACGACGGAAAAAAATACTGCGGTTTTTATACCCAGGAAGAAGTAAAAGAGGTGGTGGAATATGCCCGCCAGCGTTTTGTTACCGTTATTCCGGAAATTGAAATGCCCGGACACGCACTCGCTGCGCTGTCTGCTTATCCCGAACTGGGCTGCACCAAAGGCCCTTATGAAGCCGCTACCAAATGGGGCGTTTTTGAAGAAGTATTCTGCCCAACCGAAGAAACTTTTCAGTTTCTGGACGACGTACTGGGAGAAGTATGCGCTTTGTTCCCGGGCACTTATTTTCACATCGGCGGCGACGAATGCCCGAAAAAAAGCTGGGAACAATCCGATTTTTGCCAGCAACTGATGAAAAAAGAGGGCTTGAAAGATGAACATGAACTACAAAGTTATTTCATCCGCCGGGCGGAAGCCATGCTCGCCAAACGCGGCAAAAAACTGATCGGCTGGGACGAAATTCTGGAAGGCGGACTCGCGCCATCGGCCACAGTGATGAGTTGGAGGGGTATCGAAGGTGGTATCGCTGCAGCCAAAGCCGGCCACGATGCCATTATGACGCCGACAGACTTCTGCTATTATGACTACTACCAGGGCGACCCATCTTCCGAACCCCTGGCCATCGGCGGAATGGTTACCCTGGAAAAAGCGTACAGCTACGAACCGGTTCCAACGGAACTGAGCGCTGAAGAAGCCAAACACATTCTGGGTACCCAAGCCAATGTCTGGACCGAATATATGAAGGACGGTGAGCGGGTAGAATACATGGTATACCCACGCGCCTGCGCCCTTGCGGAAATCGCCTGGAGCGCCAAAGAAAAGAAAAACTGGAAGGATTTCTCCAAACGCATCAAAACCCATTTTACGCGCCTGGATGCGCTGGGCGTCAATTACGCCAAAACCTTTTTTGATGTAAAAGCATCGTTTTCAAAAGGGAAGGTAAGCCTCAGCGCCCTCGACTCCGGCATGAAAATTTACTATACCACCAATGGGAAGGATCCTTCCCATAAGTCGAAAATGTATGCAGCGCCGATCAGCATTACCGAAAACACCGAGATAAAAGCCGCTGTTTTTCAAGGGGAAAAACAGATGGGCAATATCCGCACCGTGGAATACCTGGTGCATAAGGCGAGCGGAAAAGCATATAAAATGGCTAAAACACCCGAAAAATACAACGGCGGCGACCAGTATGGCCTCACCAACGGCATTACAGGGATAACCAAAACCTGGGGCGGCTGGGTCGGATTGGTCAACAATGACATCGACCCCGTGATCGACTTCGGCACGGCCACGGCCTTCAATAAAGTGACCACCCATTACATGTACAACCATGCCTCCTGGATTTATCCGCCGCGCGGCATCGAGGTGTACGGTTCCAATGACGGGAAAAAATTCGAACTGCTGGCAAAGCAGGATAT
>JALHMA010000125.1:1737-14608 GCA_022844265.1 Saprospiraceae bacterium
CATCATTTGCCGGGCCGCTTTTTCGGATGACGCGATCCAGAACATGCCTTTATTCTGTTTGGTCATGGGCGTGTCCACATATCCGGGGCGGATATCGGTAATAAAAATTTTTTTCTTGTCGTGGAAGGCTTTCTGGCGCAGGCCTTCCATAAAATTGGACATAAAGGCTTTGGAGGCATGGTAAGACGGAGCGGTACCGCCGCCGCGTTCGGAGGCTACGGACGAAACGCCGACGAACTGTCCGCCGCCGCGCTGCCTGAAATAGCGATAGGCCCAGGTGGCTACTTCAGCAAAACCGCTCACATTGACGGCAATGGTATCGCGTTCTGGTTCCCAGTCTATTTTTTTATTGTAAATCCCGATGCCGGAATTGTAAACAATGGTATCGGCGCCGCCCATTTCATATATCAATTCCTCCACAACAGCGATGTTGTCGGCAGCTGTCACGTCGTGCCTGCGTATCAAAATTCGTTCGGGTACGGTGGCCTGCAATTCCTCCAACTGCTCTTGACGACGCCCGGTAGCGCCGACGATACAGCCTGCGCGGGCATAAGCCACGGCCAGTGCATAACCAATGCCGGATGTGGCGCCGATGATGAGTACTTTTTTCTCCGTCATGTTGAAATGGTTAGGGATTTAATACTGTTTCACCGCAGTAACGTAGTACATATCCATCATACCCTTGTTCTTGGCGGCTATTTTGCCCCGGTGGTTCCACTCGAATTCGTAGCGCGCAAAGTCGTACACGTCTTCGCTGACGTTTACGCGGCCAGGCTCGCAGGACTCCTCCAGGCGGGCGGCGACATTGACGGTGTCGCCCCAGATGTCGTAAGCAAATTTTTTGGCGCCCACCACCCCCGCCACGACGGGGCCGATGTGGATTCCCACGCGGGCTTCAAAGAACGGCATGCCGCGATCCAGTCGTTCGGCCTTCAGCCCCAGCAGGAAATCCTGGATTTCCAATGCAGCCCGGACAATGTCCGAGGGGCTCGCATTCATATCGGACAGGCCGCTGGCGCAGAGGTAAGCATCGCCGATGGTTTTAATTTTTTCAATGCGGTACTGGCTGATAATGCGGTCAAAATTGGAAAAACAGTAGTCCAGTTCTTCCACCAGCATTTCCGGGCTGAGGCGTTCAGCAACCTTGGTGAAGCCTGTAAAATCGACAAACATGACCGTTGCCTTGTCGTATTTCCGGGCGGCTACCTTATTGCGTGTTTTTAGTTCCTGTGCGATGGCCGGCGGGAGGATATTGAGCAGCAGGTCGTCGCTGCGTTTTTGCTCGGCTTCAATCAGGATATTTTTTTCGGTCAGTTCATCAGCAGTGCGGCGTTTGGCGCGAAACCTCATGTAAAACAACAAGGCCAGCACCAATACGAAGGCAGCGATCATGGCCAGTACATTGCGCACATTTTCAGTTTGTTGCTGGCGCAATTCGGCCTCGGCATATTTGGTTTTTTGCTCCTGCAACTCCTGCTCCTGCCGGCCGCGTACAATGGCATCTGCCATTTGTTCTTTGGTCAGCGTTTCCACCATGCGGGTTTTTGAGTTGAGTAAGGAGTCGGTACTTCGCTTTTGTTGTTCTATCTGGCTGATGGTGGCTTCCTTTTGTGTCAGCACCTGCTGGGTTTTTTCCTGCACTTCCTTGATCTGGCTCTGGTAAGTGGTCTCCAGAATCTGGGTTTGTCCGGTAGCCTGTGCCAATTGTTCGCGCAAGGTGCGATTATTGGCTTCTGCTGCGGCCAACTGGTTTTCCAGGCGCCGCTGTGCATCGCCGCCGCCGCGCGCGCCACCGCCGGAGTCTTTGAGATAATTGACCGTCTCCTTGCTCCACTTCAGCGCTTCGCGGTAGTCGTTTTGTTTCAGGGCAATATCCTGCAATTTTTCCGTGGAACTCAGCGCCAGGTCGCGCAGACCGTAATTCCGGGCGGCGTTCCAGGCATGTATAAAGCGGTTGGACGCTTCTTTGTAATTGCGCAGGCGATATTCGGCATCGGCAGACATAAACGTTGCGTCCGCTTCGCGGCGCTTGTCGCCCACTTCCGTAGCCAACTGGCTGGCCCGATTGGCAAAATCAGATGCTTTTTTGGCGTTGGAACCAATGCTTTTTTCAGCAATCTGGTAAGCCAGGTTCATTTTTTCGGTTTTGGAACCCGAGCGATTGAAACGGGCTTCCAATTCTGAAACGGACTGGGCCGTCAAAACGGACCAACCCGAGAGTACAAAAATTAAAAAAAAGGCGGTTGAATACTTCATATAAAAATCGGAACCGAGGGTTTTGGTAGTATGCTGGTCAGACTTTCCATTGGGGGATTTGCCGGGGAAACAAATACTTATCGCAAAAATTGAAAATTTATTGATAACCCTTGCAAAAAGTATGTAGCAAAGGATGGGCCAGCTAAGGTCGAAGTTTTTAGCACAAAAAAGTCTGTTTCTCGCTTCGGTTTGAAAAAGCGCTACTTTTACCAGGCCTTAACCGCATTTCCTCGACATGAAAATTAAACCATTTCAGGCGCTTTATCCCAATTTTGACTTTATCGCTTCGCCCGATTCATTCTGCGAAAATGCGAAGGATACCTTCCGGGAATTTCAGGACAGCGGCCTCTACCAGCAATTTCCGAAACCGGCATTTTATATTTATCAGATAGAGGACGGCTCCCGGCGGCATACCGGACTGGTGGCCCTCAACGACGTGGCCGATTTTTTTGACGGTAAAATTAAAAAGCACGAAAACACCCTCAGTGAGAAAGAACAACAACAAATGCAACTGTTTCTGCGCTGGAATGCCATCCTGAAACCTGTATTGCTGACCTATCCTTCGGTACCCGCTATCGAAAACTGGCTGCAACAATATGTCAGCACCGCCGCGCCGCTGTTTACCACCCGTTTTGAAAAAGACGGACAGGTGCATCGCATGTGGCCGGTCACGGAAGAAAAGGATATTGCAGTGCTCCGTGATTTGTTTGCTGCCAACGTGCAACGCACCTATATCGCCGACGGCCACCACCGTACCACCACCGTCGCAATGCTGCACGAACGCCTCCGCGACAAAAACCCGGAATACGACTTTGACAACCTTTTCTGCATTTTTCTGGGCGCCGACCAACTGGACATTCTCGATTACAACCGTGTGGTGGAAGGACTGAAACATTTGTCGCCGACGCAGTTTGTCGTCCAAATGTCCAAAATTTTTGACATCGACCCGCTCGATACGCCCCGCAGGCCGCAGCACAAACACGAATTGATCCTCTGTATTCGCAAAGAATGGTATAGCCTGCATTGGAAAAAAGAAGTGCTCGAAAGCCATCCCGATGAAAAGGTGCTGCTGGATGCCTCCCTGCTGAACGAACAGGTGCTGGACGCTATTCTGGGTATCCGGGATGTGCGGACGGACACGCGTATCAGCTATATCGAAGGAAGCCGGGGTATAGATGGCGTGAAAAAAGCCGTGAACGCAAGCCGCAACCGCATTGGTTTTATGTTGTTTCCCGTATCCTTCGACGATTTGATGCAGATGGCCGATGCCGACGAAAGCCTGCCCCCCAAAAGCACCTATTTCGAACCGCGTATAAGGACGGGCATGATGGTGCGGATGCTGAAAAAATAGGGTTTATAAAAGGTTTGATGGTTTGAAAGGTTTGATGGTTTGTGGTGGTAACTTAAAGCCAAGAGTTACCACCTCAAACCATCAAACCTTTCAAACCATCAAACCACCTCAAACCATCAAACCAACCAAATCAGTTCACATGCAAACGATCAACAACTTCATCGACGGCAAATACGTCGCTCCGCTCGGGGGCCGATATCTGGAGAATTATGCCCCGGCAACCGGCGCCTTGAGCGGCCGCATCGCCCGTTCCGGCCCGAAAGATGTGGAACACGCCGTACAAGCGGCGGCCGCCGCTTTCCCGGCCTGGTCGGCCATGCCGCTCGAACAGCGGCACGACATCCTGCGGGGTATTGCCGATGGTATTTTGCAAAATCTTGATCGACTCGCGGAGGCAGAAAGTACGGATTCCGGCAAAACCATCACCACCGCCCGCACGATCGATATTCCGAGGGCCGCGCTGAATTTCAAGTTTTTTGCCACGGCATTGCTGCACTTCGCCTCCGAAAGCCACCACCAGCCGGATGTTTTGAGTTACACGCTGCGCCAGCCCCTCGGCGTGGTGGGCTGTATTTCTCCCTGGAACCTGCCCTTGTATCTGTTTACCTGGAAAATTGCGCCCGCTTTAGCTGCCGGCAATTGTGTAGTTGGCAAACCCTCGGAAATTACGCCGCTGACTGCCAGCCTGCTGGGCGACATTTGTAATGCCGCCGGATTGCCGCCGGGTGTGCTCAACATTGTACAGGGCCTGGGACCGGAAGCCGGCGCGGCCATCGTGCAGCACCCGATGGTCAAAGCCATTTCCTTTACGGGCAGCACCCGCGCCGGCGCTGAAATCGCCCGGGTAGCGGCCCCGATGTTTAAAAAACTGAGCCTCGAACTGGGTGGTAAAAACCCCAATATCATCTTTGCAGACTGCGATTACGAAAAAATGCTGGACACTACCGTTCGCTCTTCTTTCAACAATCAGGGCCAAATATGTCTTTGTGGATCAAGGATTTATGTGGAAAAAAGTTTGTACGAACAGTTTAAAAATGATTTTGTCGAACGCGTACAACAACTGCGGGTGGGCAATCCTGCCGACCCCAAAAGTCAGTTGGGCGCCGTAGTATCGAAAGCGCATTTTGAAAAAGTACTGTCCTATATCGACCTGGCCCGCGCGGAAGGCGGCAGGGTGCTTTGCGGCGGTCAGGCGATCCAATTGCCCGGCGCACAGGCAGGTGGCTGGTTTATCGCTCCGACGGTGATCGAAGGACTGAGCACTTCCTGCCGCAGCAACCAGGAAGAGATTTTCGGTCCTGTGGTCACGATTCAACCTTTTGAAGACGAGGCCGATGCACTGGCGCAGGCCAATGATTCTCCTTACGGCCTCAGCGCAACAGTCTGGATCAGCAACCTGCAACGCGCCCACCGGATGGCGGCACAACTGCAATGCGGCATTGTCTGGATCAATACCTGGATGTTGCGCGACCTGCGCACGCCCTTCGGCGGGGTGAAAAACTCCGGCATGGGCCGGGAAGGCGGCTGGGAGGCGCTGCGATTTTTTAGTGAAACCAAAAATGTGACCCTGGCTTTTTAAAATGCGACTATCCATCATTATTGTCAATTACAACGTGCGGCACTTCCTCGAACAGGCGCTCGGTTCGGTGCGGCGCGCCCTGTACGGCATACCGGCGGAGGTGTGGGTCGTCGACAATAATTCGGTGGATGATTCGGTGCGCATGGTGCAGGAAAAATTTCCCGAAGTGCGGCTGATCGCCAACCGCGACAACCCCGGATTTGCCGTAGCCAACAACCAGGCAATCCGGCAGAGCACAGGCGAATATGTGCTGCTGCTGAACCCGGATACGCTGGTGGAAGAAGATACCTTTTCCAAATGCCTGGCATTTATGGACAGCCACCCCGATGCAGGCGCGCTGGGTTGCAAACTGATCGACGGCGCCGGCAAATTTCTGCCTGAAAGCAAACGCGGTTTCCCGTCGCCTTGGGTGGCTTTTTGCAAAACCTTCGGGCTGTCGGCCATTTTTCCCCGCAGCCGCTTTTTCAACCGCTATTACCTGGGATACCTCGACGCAGATAAAACCAGCGAAGTGGATGTGCTCGCCGGCTGTTTTATGTTTATGCGCCGCAGCGCTCTGGATCGGGCCGGGCTGCTCGACGAGGCCTTTTTTATGTACGGCGAGGACATTGATTTGTCCTACCGGA
Source organism: Saprospiraceae bacterium (assembly GCA_022844265.1). Lineage (GTDB taxonomy): Bacteria > Bacteroidota > Bacteroidia > Chitinophagales > Saprospiraceae > M3007. Next base: position 7,550 of record JALHMA010000125.1, read on the forward strand.
TCATGCAGGCTGGGTACAAAAATTACTATTTCCCGGATACCAAAATTATCCATTACAAAGGGGAAAGCACCAAAAAAGGCAGCCTGAACTATGTGCGCACCTTTTATCAGGCCATGATTATTTTTACCCAAAAACACTTCACCGGACGACAGGCAGGGTTGTTTGTGCTGATGTTGCAGGGCGCTATCTGGCTGCGCGCGGGTATGACGCTGGCAAAAAATTTCTGGGGTAAAATATGGCTGCCTGCGCTGGATGCGGGGCTGATTTATGCCGGACTGATCATTTTGAAAAATTTCTGGGCCAATTATTATTACAAAGACCCGGACTGGTTCAAAACCAATGTATTGTGGTTCAATTTCCCCCTGTACATCCTGATCTGGCTGGGCACGGTGTGGCTCAATGGCGGTTACGACCAGCGCTACGATGTGCGCCGGGTAGTGCGCGGGCTGGGATTCGGAACGGTCGTTTTGGCAGCTGTTTATGGATTTCTCGACCTCGACTACCGGCCTTCCCGGGCGCTCGTGCTGATGGGAGCCGTCTGGGCAGTGCTGGCAACCGTGGGTATCCGCGCAGCGGCGCATTTTATTGAATTTCGCAATTTTCGGCTCGGTCGCGATAAAATCAGGAACCTGCTCATTGTCGGCGCTCAAAAAGAAAGCGAGCGGGTGAGCGGATTGCTGAACCAGGTGGGCATTCTACAAAACATGATTGGAACGGTCGCGCCGCCGGGCATCGACGACGATCGTACCTACCTTTGCCATTTCGGCCAAATGGACGAAGTCGTGCGTATTTACCGGGTCAATGAAATTATTTTTTGCTCCCGGGACATCCGCAGTCAGGATATTATGTCCTGTATGACCCGCTTGGGGCCCGCTATTTCCTACAAAATTGTGCCGGAAGAAAGTATGAGCATCATCGGCAGCAGCAGCAAAGACGAGCCGGGCGAACTCTACACCATCGCGATCCGTTACAATATCGCGCAACCCGGGCAACGCCGCAACAAACGGATGCTCGACCTGCTCGTCTGTGTTGCTTTGCTGCCCACTGCGCCGTTTTGGCTGCTTTTTTCCAGCCACCGCAACCAGTGGTTGTCCAACTGGCGCGCTGTTTTCAGCGGACAAAAAACCTGGGTGGGTTACGCGCCAAAAAGTAATATTTCCAGCCTGCCACAGCTGAAAACGGGCGTTTTTTCTCCGCTCGACGAATTGCGGGATATTCGCCCGACCGCCCAGATGATCGACCGCCTGAATTATCTTTTTGCCAAAGACTGGAATATCTGGCGGGATGTAGAGGTAATCGGGCAGATGCTGCGGAGTTGATGGGGCTTTTTTGAGTATTTGAAGATTTGAGTATTCGAGTATTTGACTGGTAACTTATGGTTTTCGTACTAAATATTTGAGGACTCGAATACCGATGGCCAATGCCAAAAGTTACCAGTCAAATACTCAAATCTTCAAATACTCAAAAATTGAATAACGGATAACTACTTAGCATGAACGACAAAAAACTTTACTCGGGTTTAGTGGAAGCCAAAAGGCTCGGCGAAAAAAAATTAGCCGTGCTGTTCGATCCGGACAAATTGCGGCTTCAAAAAATGGAGCAGGCGCTCGATCTGGCTGCCGACTGCGGGGTAGATTACTTTTTCATCGGCGGCAGCCTGGTCGTCAATAATATGCTGGATGCCCTGTTGAGTAAAATAAAGGAGCGCTGCGCCATTCCGATGATCCTTTTTCCTGGCAATTCCTTCCAACTCAGTTACCGGGCCGACGGGCTGCTGTTCCTGTCGCTGATCAGCGGACGCAACCCCGAATTATTGATCGGGCAGCATGTCATTTCCGCTCCTTTTTTAAAAATGTCGCCCCTCGAAATCATCAGCACCGGCTACATGCTCATCGACGGCGGCGTACAAACCTCTGTGCAGTACATGTCCAACACCTATCCTATTCCGGCGCATAAAGACGATATCGCGGTGTGTACCGCCTTAGCCGGCGAGATGCTGGGCCTGAAACTGATTTATCTGGATGCCGGTTCGGGCGCAAAAAATCCCGTGCCCGAAAGTATGATAGAAGCCGTCGGCGGCGCCGTATCGGTGCCCCTGATCGTCGGCGGCGGCATCCGCACCCCGGAAAAAGTAGCCGCCAACCTGCGCGCCGGCGCCGACCTGGTGGTGGTGGGCAATGCGATTGAAAAAGACCCGGGTCTGATCCGGGAAATGATGAATGCAGTAAGGTAGTCCGAAGTGCGAAGTGCGAAGTCATCAGTCCGTAGAGTGTACCGTTGCAAGTGCGAAGTCCGAAGTCATCAGTCCGTAGCGTGTACCGTTTCATGTTTAGGAAACCCAAGTATGAAACGGTACACGCTACGGACTGATGACTTCGCACTTCGCACTTCGGACTTGCAACGGTGTACTCTACGGACTGATGACTTCGCACTTCGGACTGACGACTACTTGTCGAGCCAGGCTTTGAATTCGGGGACCCTTTCCCGGCTGACAAACAGTTCTTCCTGTGCGGAGGGGTTGGTTTCCAGTTTCAGGCGCCCGTTCAGGTGTGGTAAAATTTTGGCAATGGCGTCGATCCGCAACGTCATGCTGCGACTGATGCGGAAATAATCGCGCGGGTTCAGCATGCGTTCGAGTTCCTCCAGGGTGTTTTCCACAAAATATTTTTTTCCGGCAAAGGTAAATGCCTGGGTCAGGCCATCGGCAGAGCGGAAAAAAGCGATGTCGGTAGTGGCGACAAAAGCGAGTTGCTGTCCGGTTTTGACCAGAAAACGTTCCTTGTAAGCTTCTTTTTTGAAATAATGGGCCAGCATTTCGTACTCGAACACGGGTGCAGTGCTGCGTTGATTTTCCAATTTATGCAATGCTCTGCCCAGGTCTTCGGGATCGATGGGTTTGAGCAAATAGTCAACGGCATTCACTTTAAAGGCCTGCACCGCGTAGTGATCGAAAGCCGTGGTAAAAATGACCGGCGATTTGATGTCCGCCTGTTTAAAAATATCAAAACTCAATCCGTCGGCGATCTGGATGTCCATAAAAACCAGGTCCGGTGTCGGGAAGGTGCGAAACCAGCGCACGGCTCCTTCCACGGAGTCCAGCGTATCGACAATCTGGATGGCCGGGCGCTGCTCCAGCAGGAGTTTGCTGAGCTGGCGGGCGGCAGGAATTTCATCTTCTATGAGGAGGACTTTCACGGGTATGGTTTGGATGAATTAGAGTAGTTGAAGAGGGTTGGAGGTGGCTTGATGAAGTTTGAGAATGTTGAGGGTTGAGAATGTTGAGAGGTTGAGGGTGGTAACTCATGGCCATCTCAACATTCTCAACCTTCAACATTCTCAACCTTCATCAACCATCAAACCTTTTCAACAGCCGCTTCCTGTTGAATCTGAATATCGGGCAGTATCACCGTAAAATACTGTTGCGATGCGATAACTTCAATTTCCTGGTCGGTCAGCATCCGGTAGCGGTCGCGGATATTTTGCAAACCTACCCCGGTGGAGTCCATGACCTGGTTTTTTTTCTGCAAATTATTGCGCACGATCAGGTGACCGTTTTCCATAAACACTTCAATTTTTAAAGGTTTATGGGTGGAAATGACATTGTGTTTGATGGCATTTTCAAATAACATTTGCAGGGTAAGCGGCACAATTGCCGTGTTTTTCCGGTCAACACGGCTGATTTCCACCTGCAAATTATCGCCGAACCGTTCGCGCAACAGAAAAATATAAGACTTCAAAAAATCCAGTTCCGTTTGCAAGGGAATGACCTGGTCTTCCCGGCTTTCCAGCACATAGCGGTACACTTTGCTGAGTTGTTGCACAAAACGCACCGCTTTTTCAGGCGCTTCCGGGATCAGATACGTAAGCGTATTGAGGCTGTTGAACAAAAAGTGTGGATTCACCTGGTTGCGCAAACCTTCCAACTGACTCGCCAGGTGCGCGCGTTCGAGGTGCTCTTTTTCCATGGCGGTTGTTTTCCAGAGTTGAAAAAAACGGATGCTTTCATACACAGCGCCCAATGCCAGTACCATCATGTATGAGGCACCGTAGGCTGAAATCGGACTGGGAACCAAGGCAGGATCGAGTTGAATGGAAAAAATACCCGCTACTAAAGTGACCATCGTACAAACACTTCCCGTGTAAAGAATAACCGATCCGATGATCCACTTCATCCGTTTTTTCCAATCCTTCCAATCTGGAAATTTCCTGGAAAGGTGGATAAAAATAGCCCTTACACCTTGCCAGGTGACTACCGTATGGATGAATGAGAAAGGCACTTTCCCCCAGTAACTTTCGGCATCATGTATGATGTCCCTGAAAAATAACAGGGGAATCACCATGGCAACCACAGGCATTCCAATGAGCCGAAACAAACGGTCATCAAATCCCAGCAGCATACAGTCTTTTTTCATCTTATTCAAAATTTAAACACTCCGATAAACATCCCAAATTTATGCTTTTCTCAATTGATAAAACGCAATGGTATCCCGGATGCCCTGCTCATAAGAGATGGGTTTGTAGTGGTAGTGTTGTTCAAATTTTGTCGAGTCGAACCAATAAGGACGTTCATTTTGATATACCATCTCCACCATTTCACGCATGATCGGCACAAACAACCCGATGAGCCGAATCAGGTTTTTGGAAGCAACCTGGACACCTTTGTAGGGCACACCCATACCTGCTGCGGCCAGTCGAATCAAATCGGTTGGTACAGGCGGCGGATTGTATGTCGGTAAGTGCCAGGTCTGATTGAATGACGTAGGGTCATTTGCAAGCAGTATAAGCCCTTTTGCACAGTCTAATGTATACGACATGGAGTGCGGCATGGAAGCATTGCCGAGCCACTGCGGTTTTTTACCCGCTGCGTAGTTTTTAAACACCGTCTGGTAAAACATACTTTTTTCATCTGCCCAGGGACCGTAAAAATCTGCCGAACGCGCAATGCCGGCGGTCAGTTCGCCTCGTTGTACTGCATCGAGCAGCATGTTGGCAACCTGAGCGCGCACAACTCCTTTTTTACTGCTGGGTCGGAAAGGTGTCTCTTCCGTCATTTTCCCCTCAACCGGGCCGTACATATACACATTGTCAAAGAAAATGAGCGGGACGTTTGTTTCCGAACAGGCCTTAATGGTGTTTTGCATCACAATGGGCCATTTTTCCTGCCAGATTTTGGTGTTATAGTCCAGTCCAACCAGCAGGAACGCTACCCGGGAGCCACGCAGGGCTTCCGTTAAATCAGCCAGGTTGAATACGTCCGTCTGACGCGATTCCGCACCGGGCATGGTCTTGCCGGATCGGGAGAGTAGCCGGACAGGCTGTTGTTGATCCAGTAATAATTGTGCGAGCGGGGTACCGATAGCGCCACCGGAACCTATAATGGTGTAAGGTTGCATATTTTGTTTTTTAAAACTCAACTCGATACAGTACGTCCGGGAAAAACCCGATCTGGTTCACGCGGCCCACATTTCCTTTAACTTCGTTGTACTGCATGGCGAATATATTCTCGTTGTTGGTAACGTTCTGGAAATCCAGGAAAAAAGTTTGCGACAATTTGCGTTTGGCGCTGTTCAACCGGATACCTAATTTCACGTCCCAACGGAAATAATCGTCGAGGTTTTCGCTGAAAGCCAGGTCTTCATACAGGATTTCGCGACCGGCGGCCCGGCTGGCTTCCAGATTTACCGGCGTGTAAGGGCGGCCACCTGCAAAGGTCACTTTCGAGTCGAGGGTCAGGAACCGGCGGCCCGTGCTGCCGAGCTGGAATTCTTTACCTGCCAGCGCATTGGCGACATAACGCCCGTTGAAAGCCGTGCTTCGCTCCACGCCGTCCGAACCTTTGTATTTAGAGTCGAACAGGCTCACCGTAACCATGGCGTAATAGCCGTGCGAAAAGAACTTCTCCGCAGTCAGTTCCAGACCCACATTCGTGCCGGAACCTTCATTGACCAGCAAACCTTTTTCAGGGAACACAAAATCGGCGCCTGCGTTCAGTATGGAAAAACTGGAGGTTGTTTTGTCCACCGGCACATTGCTCAGCCACTGGTAGTAGGCTTCGGCTTTGAAATGCCAGTTGGCGGCGGGTTTGAAATCGTAGCCCAGCACGAGATGTTGGTTGCGGGTGAAACCGAGGTTTTCGTTGTTGTTCAGGTAGGAACCGTCGGGCTGGCGTTCGCGGAAGAAAAAGACCGGCAGCGGCTGCGTCTGGTGGTGGATGCCGTAACCCAGGTTGAACGACTGTTTAGGCGTAAATTTCCAGTTCAGTGCTGCGCGGGGTTCCAGGACGAAATCTTCCGTTTTGTCAAAATACTGGCTGTGCAGTCCCGCATTCAGGGTCAGTTTTTCTGTCAGGCGGTATTGCGTCTGGGCATACGCTTCCAGCAGGTTGAAAGCGCCGTTGAAATCGCGTTGCGTCACCCAGTCCGGCCGGCCGTCGCCATCGTAGTCCGCCTGGTTTTCGCGGGTATTAATATATGTGTCGACGTGCTGGTTTTGCAGCAAAAACCCGGTGCGCAGCGTCAGGCGCTTGTTGATTTTATTGTTGTAAAACGAGGACAGGCGATACGTTGTCAGGCCGTCGTTCACGTCGTTGAGCTGGAAGGGCTGACCGTTGTTTTCATCCAATTGCAGGTCTTCGCTGGTGAAGGTATTGCCGGTATAGGAAGCGCTCAGCACCGTGCGGATATAGGAACGGTCGTTGAGCAGGATGCTGTGTTTCAGTCCCAGTACGCCGAATTTCGAGATGTTGTAAGCATTCTGGTTGGGATCGGCAAACAGGTCAGTTGTATCAATTTCGGCGCCCAGAAAGTCGATGGCGCTCCAGCCGCCGATGCCGAATACGGAAAATTTGCCCGCTTTCGTGTTGCCCAGGTCAGCATTGAACGACAAGTCTTTATAACGCGGCGTGGCGGCAGTACCCACATTGAGGCCTGCTGCGGAAGCGAGTTCCACAAACGAATGGCGGTAAGCCACCACGAACGAACCGTTGTTCTTTTTATTCAACGGACCTTCTGCCAGTGCTTCCATGCCTGAAAATGCGCCCAACTGGCCCGTGAATTCAAA
>JALHMA010000126.1 GCA_022844265.1 Saprospiraceae bacterium
CAAATATGTGAACATTAGTTGATCCGTGTCAACTCTAAAGCGGGAAAATCCGCGAAAATCCGCCTCATCCGCCTCATCCGCCAAATCCGCGTCCCCATTATTCCTACGAGCGCGAAGCGCGAAAATCCGTGCCTCATTTTATTTTCAAAAAATATTGAAAGTTGTGAACAAATGCCCCCGCCCGCTCGTTTTGATCCTATAAATCAACGAGCCATGTTCCTCTCCCCACCTTCCAAAACCCGGATTCAACAACACATCGAGCAGCAGCGAACCTTGCCGCACAGTTACCCGGAAGTCGGCCATACCCGCCGCACAGAAAGTGTTCCCGGTTACGACAATGATTTGAATACCATAGAGTTAGGCAGTGGAGACGTGGTGTGGGAGACTGCAAAAGAGGCGATCCGGCAATGGCGTATGTTTCCTGCTCCCTGGGCATTTATCACCCCTTCCGATGCGCCCATTCTGACTGGCACGGTGGTGGCGATGACGGCCCGGGTTATGGGTTTTTGGTGGCTGAATGCCTGCCGGATCGTGTATGAAATCAGGGAAACCGACCGTTTCGGCTTTGCTTACGGCACCTTGCCGGGGCATGTGGAATGTGGCGAAGAGATATTTATGGTGGAGCGATCCGCCGACGGTTCCGTGCGCTACGTCCTCAAGGCATTTTCGAAGCCGAGGCATTTGCTGGCGCGTCTGGCTTACCCGGTAGCACGGGCCTATCAGCGGAAGTTTGTCCGGGATTCCAAAGCCGCCATGTTTCAGTTTGTCCAACAGCGCACCCAATGAAAACCTTACTACCCATCATCGCCTGGCTGCTTTGGCTGATCGCAGCCGGCCCAGCATTGCTGCAAAGCAATTGGGAGGTCGCGCTGCTGCTGTTTGCGGCATGGGCGCTGGTTCCGCCGGGCTTGTCCCTGCTGCGTTTGCCGGTTCAGCCGCTGTATTGGCTGACGGTATCTGCCTTGAGTCTGGCCTATTACCTCACGGATGCGCCTGTTTCCTGGCGCGGACTTTTGGCGCTGCCTTACGTCGGACTGTCAGCCTGGATTACCGTGAGGGAACTGACACAATTATTCACGCTTCCCAAAATACAACTCCCTGATATTGTTCGGGTTGCGGCGACTGCATACTGGTCGACGGGAGCAGTATGGGCGTTGTGTTTCCTGACGGGTTTCCGCCCGCTGGATTTCGATCTGGTCATTGTATCACTCACGGCGGCGCATTTTCATGTAGCCGGTTTTGTGCTGGCGGCGGTGGCTTACCGGATGCTTTTGGCGGCGCCGGGCAGGGTAACGCAGGTTTCCGGCTGGGGTGTTCTGGCTGGTATGCCCTCGGTGGCGGCAGGTATCACGCTCACAAAATTGGGTTATGCGCCTGCTTTTGAGTGGATGGCAGCACTGCTGTTTGTGTTGTTTGCGGCAGTCATAGTAGCCTGGCATGTATCTAAATGGCCGGATAAAAAGTACACCCTTGCGGCGCGGGGCTACTGGTTGGGCGGCGCTGTTTGCCTGCTGGCCGGCATTTTACTGGCTTCCCTGTATGCTCTGCGGTTTGTCTATCCGGTGGAATGGGTGCACATCCCGAATATGAAAATCTGGCACGGCACGCTGAATACGCTGGGTTTTGCGTGGCTGACGTTGCGTGGCTGGCAGTTGGTTATTAGTTAGTTATCAGTTATCAGTGTGGTAACCTTTGGTTTGACCAAATACTAAAGCCAAGCGTTACCACACTGATAACTGATAACTAATAACCAATAACTACTCACAGCCGCACTAACTTCCCCTGAAACACCTCCTTGCCCGCCCGAACCTGCCAGGTATAGACGCCCTTTTCGGTAAAAGTCGCCGCCGGAATTTCAAGTAAATGAGCCCCTTCCGATAGATCGAACGTGTTGGAATACAAGGTTTTACCTTCCATATTTCCCGCAGAAACCTGCACCTGACCGGCCCGTTCGAGTCGAACAGGAATGCTGGTACCGGCAGTAAACGGATTCGGCTGAGGGTTAAAAACCTGCGTGCCGGATTGGTTGTTTGCCGGAGGCTTGAATTCAAATTGCAACGCTTGGGTGGTGTTTTCTGCCGTGTACATTTCCGATGCAATAGCGCGAACAGTCTCATCCACAGGTATTGCAAGAACATCCCGTAAACGCAGCGGCGCCAGCGCTTTCACGCGCAGCAGCAGCAGGTTGTCGTCGGGCAGCAGCGTTTGCGGCGACACATCGAACCAGCTGATGCGCAACATACCGGCTTCCGGCTGGGCGAAAGCAAATTCTTGCGGATTGATGCGGCTGCCCGCGATTACGTCCGTTATTTCCATTTTTGTGGCATCGAAGGGGAGGCTGCACTGGAATCCCAGCCAGTTTCCGGCCTGTTGCATACGCAGGGGAATGTCCATTACTTCGCCGGCTTTCAGAGAAATATCGGGTAGTTGGACTTTCGTTACGGAGCGATCCTCTGGGACCGGCTGCGCTGAATTGGTCAAAGCGGAATTATTTACATCGCCTGTTTTCAGACCGTAAAAACGGATTTCTTCCGGGTAGGCCCAGAACGGCATGGCATCAAAATTATAACCGGTTGAGCAATTCGTTGCATCAAACGGATTGGGGGGATACACGCAGTCTTCCACAAAAAAGCGCCACGACCGGTTGCCCGGCAACTGGTCGATCAGGCCCAGAATAAGCCGCCGCAGTTGCACGATATCGTTCGTTGTTACACTCCCGTTTGTGTTGGCGTCCGCTGCAATAATTTTCCAGGGTTGATCCAGCGCTTCGATGGCCAGGATGTGTTTGGAAATCAGCAATAGGTCGAATGTGGTAACGCCGTTGAGCGGATCAGCCGATTTATAGGGCGCTACATAAACAGGATAGTGCGGGAATGTATCCAGGATATGGCAGCCATCCGGCAATTCCGAAAGAATATGGGTTTTGATGATATTGCCCGTATCTACCCAGCTGACAATGGTTTCTACCTGTTCTATAACCTGTGTGGTATCCCAGTAGGTTCGGGAGCATACTCGGGGCAATTCGGTACAGGTATAAGCGCTGTCGGAGAGACTGACCGATACGTTGCAGAGGGAACTATTGCCGTGCTCATCCCTTGCCCAGATTTGTATTTGCTGCATTCCGAGTGTGGAGCAGTCTAAAGTAAGTTGGCTGACCGGGTTGCCATTCTGAAGCGGGAAGCCGGTTCCGGTTCCGGCCCTGCGCATGGAAATATCGATATCCTCGTCAGAACTGATGTTATCCGACACAAAATCAATGAATTGTGTCGCAGTGATCGTGTATGCCCGGTCCGGGCCGATATCGTCGATCAGGTTATTTCCACAAAAAAGGGTAGGTGGGGCGCAATCCGTTACCTTAAAATTGTATTGGCAGTTGCGTGTGACGCCGTTTTGTATGATTGTCCAGAAAATAGTGTGCTGTCCTTCAGGCAATCGGGGGGCCAGGTATTGATTGGGGTTGTCGGACATATTCCAGCGTACATAAGCGCGTACGGTATCGTTGCTGAAATGAGTTTCGAGTGCGAACCGGAATTTGGAGGAAGCCGGTACAGGGCGTTTATCAAACCAAACCGTATCGCCACCCAAATAATTCGGATTCAGCGCGTTGTTAGCGAAGACCATGCCGGCAGGTGGTAAATTATTGCTGCTGATCACCGTTTCACCTAAAAAGTCGCTGTCCAGGTCTAAAACGATCCTGTACGAAACGGTTATTTCGCCACCGGCACAGGCAACTGCCCGCAGGTTCAGGTCAGCCACACCTTCATATAAATCAGACGATTGCAGCAGGTTGCTGAAAGTATAAGGGTCTTCATTCCAGAACGTGGAGTCGTTTTCCGTTGGGTCGCAGATGGTTTGCGGGAGTACCGGGCATTGGAGGATAGTTGGGCAGTTTTGCCCGTACGTTGGCGGCACAAAACCCCAGCCCAATGCAAAAAGCATAAGCGGGTAAACCGATTTTCTCATATAAGGATATGTTTAAAACATGGGATTCCGACAGGTTGGTCGGGTATGCGGATTAAAATTAGTGTGTGGTGTGTGGTGTTTGGTGTTTAGTTTTTAGTGTTTGGGGGGGCTTCGGGCTTGGCACTTGTGAAAATTTGTCCAAAATACCAACTACTGCCAATGGCGAAGCGCCCTAAACACTAAACACTAAACCCTAAACACCAAACACCACACACCAAACACTAAACAAATATTGAGCCATTCATCTCGTTTTGGGCACTTTCACCAGGAAGGTGGCGCCTTTGCCGATCTCTGATTTCTTGACGTAGATTTTACCGCCGTGGTATTGCTCGATGATACGTTTGGCCAGTGAAAGCCCCAGTCCCCAGCCGCGGGTTTTGGTGGAATAACCCGGTTTGAAAATAGTTTTAAATTTCCCGGAGGGGATTCCTTTTCCCGTGTCGCTGACTTCTACACAGGCATAACGGCCTTCTTCGTACACCACAGCCGATAATTTTCCCACCCCGCCTTCCATGGCGTCGATGGCATTGCGGAGCAGGTTTTCAATCACCCAGTCGAACAGGGGCGTATTCAAATCTACCAGAAGGGGCGGATATTCATTGGGATCGGGGAACTCGAACGACACCTTCCGCGGGCTGCGGCGTTGCATATAAACCCTGCACAATTCCAGTTCTTCATACAAATTGACCGTGCGCAGTTCGGGCGTCGCGCCGATTTTTGAAAAACGATCGGCGACCAGTTCGAGGCGGGTCACGTCGTTGCGCAGTTCGTCGAGCATCTCCTGGTTGTCGGGGCGCTCTTCATTCACAGCTTTCAGGGTTTCTATCCACCCCAGAATAGCCGTTATCGGTGTGCCGAGCTGATGCGCTGTTTCTTTGGCCATACCCAGCCACACCTGGTTTTGCTCCGACCTTCGGGCGGTACTGAATCCGATGTATCCGAAAGCGATGAAGGCGGCAATGAGACCGAACTGAACGATGGGATACCACCACAACTGCCCCAGCAATTTTGACCGTGCGAAGTATACTTTTTTGTAAATATCAGGTGGAATGGAAGCATCCACCGAATCGACGCCTTCCCGAAACATCCGTTCCAGTTCCTGTCGCACCCGAACGGTGTCGATGGTTCGGCCTTCACTGCCGGGCACATTGAGGGCATCTTCTATCTGGCCACTGTTATTGACCAGGATGACCGGGATTGTGTTGTTGAGTTCCAGCACTTTGACCGGCATGGTGAGGTCGCAGTGAAAAAACTGGAAGGTATCTAACTCCACCTTGTTCAGGGCGCGTTGCGCTTCCGCCCACAATTTGGCCTGCTGTTCTTCCCGTTCGATGAGCTGGTCGGCCAAATATTTGGTATAAATCATTGAAACAATGATGATCAATACAGCGCCGGCGGCCAGGTACCATTTCCAATATGATTTGCGGGTATATAAGTCCATATTCTGCAAAAAAGTAGTTATCCGTTATTAGTTATTGGTTATCAGTGTTGATAATCAAATATTTACAAAGAATTTAATCAAACTAATTTTGCACACCTACTTCATAAGGCAAATGTACACTTTCATTCGTTCGCCGGGATATTTATGACGCGATGTAGTAAACAGATATTAACGCGCACTGTGGGTTGCCACGAAATGTGCGTGGGTCTTACGACCCCGCACATTTCGTAACCCATTATTTGCATTATTCCCGGTTGGTAATAAAATATTGTTAACTTTGTTGAACTTTTCAAAGCAAATCTTAAACAAAAAGCAATTATGTTGCGTTTGGTTATAAAAAGCGGCAAATTTGGAATTATTTTTAAAACTACATGACGGTAGAACTTCGTAAACATACAATGGTGAAAAAAGTAATCGTCATCGGGTCAGGTTTTGCCGGACTTTCTGCCGCCTGTAATCTGGCGGCATCGGGTTTTGACGTAACGGTGCTGGAAAAAAACACGGTGCCAGGTGGTCGGGCGCGCCAGTTTCAGGCGGAGGGTTTTACGTTCGATATGGGGCCGTCCTGGTATTGGATGCCTGATGTATTTGAACAGTTTTTTGCCCGTTTTGGGAAAAAAGTGTCTGATTATTATGAATTGGTGCGCCTCGATCCATCTTATGCCGTTATTTTCGGCGACGGCGACGTGATGCAGGTGCCGGCTCAAATGCCGGAATTGGAAGCGATGTTTGAGCGATATGAGCCCGGCAGCGCCATGCGTTTGCGTAAATTTCTCGAGGAGTCGGAGTATAAATACCGGGTGGGTATGACCGAATTTGTGCACAAGCCCAGCGACAGCATTTTTGAGTTTGCCGACTGGCGTATTATCAGCAGTCTTTTTCGCCTGCAAATGTTTACGCCGATTTCCAAACAGGTGCGCAGCTTGTTCCGCAACAAAAAACTGGTCGATCTGCTGGAATTTCCGGTGTTATTTTTGGGCGCTACGCCGCAAAAAACGCCGGCCCTGTACAGCCTGATGAATTACGCGGATATGGCCCTGGGTACCTGGTACCCCATGGGCGGTATGTATAAAATTGTAGAAGGAATGGTTGCGCTGGCAGAAGAATTGGGGGTAAAAATAGAATTAGGCCAGGAAGTATCTCATATTGAGGCGCCCAAGGGCCATGCGACACATGTCCGCACCCGGCAAGGGCTGGAATTTGAGGCGGATGTAGTGGTGGGAGGCGCTGATTATCATCATATTGAGACACAATTGCTGGATCAGCCCCTGCGCAATTATTCTGATCGTTACTGGGAAAACCGCACCATGGCGCCTTCGAGCCTGTTGTGGTACCTGGGCGTGAACAAAAGAATTCCGCGCCTGAAGCACCACAACCTGTTTTTCGATGAAGATTTTGCCCTGCATGCGGAGGAGATTTACGAAGACCCGAAATGGCCGACCAAGCCGCTGTTTTATGTGAGTGCGCCTTCCGTAACGGACGCTTCGGTGGCCCCGGATGGTTGCGAAAACCTGTTTTTACTGATCCCGGTAGCGCCAGGTCTGGAAGACACGGAGGCTGTACGCGAACACTATTACAATATGGTGATGGAGCGACTCGAACGGTACACGGGGGAAAATATCCGCGATGCTGTTGTGTTCAAACGTTCGTATGCCCACGCTGATTTTGTGCGTGATTACCACGCGTTTAAAGGAAATGCATACGGCCTGGCCAATACCCTTCTGCAAACGGCTTTTTTAAAACCCAAAATGAAAAGTAGTAAAGTTGATAACCTGTTCTATACCGGGCAATTAACCGTTCCCGGTCCGGGCGTACCACCTTCGCTGATCAGCGGTCAGGTGGTGGCTAAGGAGATAAGCAGACTTTTTAGTGAGTAGTGAGTGGTGAGTTGTGAGTGGCATTTGTTTAGAAGATCGAACTCAATGTTCTTCTAAACAAATGCCACTCACAACTCACTACTCACAACTCACAACTCACAACTCACGATTCACCATTCACGACTCACGATGAATCACCTTCAACTTTTTAATGACACCTGCTTTGAATGCAGCGGATTGATAACCAGGCGTTATTCGACCTCTTTTTCGATGGGTATCCGCCTGTTCGATCAGCGGTTTCGTGCGCCGATCTGCGGCATTTACGGTTTTGTACGTTTTGCAGACGAAATAGTGGATACTTTTCATGACCACCCGAAAGAGATGTTGTTGCGTCGTTTTCGGGAAGATACGTACCGGGCCATCGAAGAACGCATCAGTCTTAATCCCGTTTTACAATCTTTTCAGCAAGTCGTACATTTCTATGGGATAGAAATGGAGTTGATCGAAGCGTTTTTGCACAGTATGGAGATGGATTTGACCTCATCTGCCTACGATACTGCCGGCTACAATGAATACATCTATGGTTCGGCGGAAGTAGTGGGACTAATGTGTCTGCGCGTTTTTTGTGAAAACGATGATGCGCGCTACCAGAGTCTGAAAGATCCGGCCCGGCGACTGGGAGCGGCTTTCCAGAAAATCAATTTCCTGCGCGACATTAAAAGCGATTTCGATGAACGGGGCCGGGTATACTTTCCCGGGGTTGATTTCCAGCAATTCAGTATAGAAGACAAACGACAGATAGAAGCGGATATCAAGGATGATTTTGACGCGGCCCTCGATGGTATTCGCCGATTGCCGCGCGGTGCCCGACTGGGGGTTTATCTGGCCTACAAATACTACACACAGTTGTTTTCAAAAATAAAAAACGCCCCTGTGCAACGTGTGGCCCAGGAGCGTTTCAGCGTGTCGCATAAAAGGAAAGTGTATTTATTGTTCAGTTCGGCGCTCCGGCACCAGTTGAACTTTCTGTGAATAATCTTTTTTTACCACAATAGGCACATAGAATTTACACATAGATCACATAGTTTTTAGAGTACTCTGCACTATGTGATCTGTGTGTAAAACCTATGTGCCTATGTGGTAAAAAACACCTCGGTAAAAAAAAGCATCTCCGAAAAACAGCCTTTCGTCGGTTGAAAAAGGCTCTCCATCATAGATACCGTCCGCGCATGCAACTTCCGGGTAAAACTTACCGTCTATTAGCGCATCATTCATCAGCAAACAACAAACCTTATATATGAAAACCCGAATTTTTGCATCGGCTCTTATCTGTTTCTTTTTCAATATGTTACAACCCGTTGCCGCCGCGACGCCGACTTCCGACCCGGAAGTGAAAGTGGTGGTCAGCGCCAAACGCATCTGGTTGGTGGCGGATGAAATGTCCGTTAAAAGCCTGAACGTACAAGTACTCGACCAGAAAGGTAAAGTGGTACTGGAAAAAACCTTTTCCTCCAAAATGACCGACTGGTCGCTACAGATCGAACACCTGCCGAAAGGAAGCTATACGGTGCAGGTAGGGGGACAGAAAGCGACGGGATTTAAGCGCTGAAATGTTGAGGTTGTTGAGGGTTGAAAATGTTGAGGGCCATACTTATTTGGACAATCCCGTTCATTAGAGTGGCCCTCAACAATCTCAACCCTCAACAATCTCAACATTTTCAACCCTCAACATTCTCAACAACTTAAAAAAACACCGAAAATCCCACATCCAGCGTGACGCCACTATTGGTATCTTTCGTTTCAATGGTGGCTCCGCCAAAAGTGTAATTATCTTTTGTAATGAAGGCGCCATAGCCCAGACCAATATCAATGGAAAAGTTTTGGCTGGGGAAAATGGCCAGTCCTGCGCCGCCGCCGAAACGGCTTATCTTGGTTGTTTCGGTGTCATCCTGTCCGAAAGAAGGCGTTTTAATACTTCCCACTGCACCGCTGCCGCTCACATATATTTTTGATTTTGCAGTTACGGGGATGTAGTAGCGCAGTTCCGGTCCTGCCATAAACAGGTTTACCTTGTATTCGTCATCGTCGTTGCCGGCCGTTTTATCCTTTAGTTTTTGGTTCAGGAAATTCAGGTTAAGGCCTACCGACAAATTGTCGATCACAAAATAGTGGACGCTGCCGTTCAGTCCGATGGTCGAGTAACTGATTTCGCTTTCGTCGCCGCCGTCTTCTGATTTCATGGTACCGAAGGAGAGCCCCAATGCATTGGTGGGGGCCAGCAAACCGTTGGCCTGTGGTATATTTGGCGAAAAGTTGTGTAAACCGAGCATAAAAGTGCCTTTGCTCGTTTGTGCCTGAAGCGCGCAGATCGTTGTTAGCAAAATGACAGATACCAGGATAGATACTTTTTTCATGATGGAAGAATTTTGGTAAAAAGTGGTGAAAAAATGTGTGTTTGTTGGTTTTTAGAGGTGCAATAATCCGGCTGTTCGTTGCCATGAATCATAGCACAAATGTCCAGCAGCGCCGCTGCGCCGGAAACCCCGAAAAAGGTGGTTTTTACAATATCACGGTTGTAACTGTAAGAGGGGAGAAGTGGACTGCGGTTTTCCGGGAGTGTATTCGGTATTGACAGCACAAAGATCAGGATGCAATGCGCCTGCTTTTCAGCGTATTATACTTGTAATAGATATAATTTAATTAGATAAGTAGGTGTGCGAAAGGGTGTATTTCAAATTATCGCTTGGCAAAGCGCCAAGCTTATTGACGGGGTGACTTGAAGTCACCCCGTCAATATACCACAACGACAATTTGAAATACACCCTGTGCGAAATTAGTTTTGTTTAAATTCTTCACAAATGCTTAAGTATCAACACGGATAACTGATAACTACTTCTGGGTTTTTCCTTGCCTTTTCAGCCACCAGTACACCAGCCCTCCCAGCAGCAATAATCCCAATCCTGGTAGCGCCTGTTCAGGCCGCTCCAGCAACGTATTCAGCGCAAAAGCGGCGGAGATGAGCACAAAAACCAGCGGAACAACAGGGTAACCCCAGGCCCGAACTGGCCGCGCGGTGTCCTTTTGTTTGCGGCGCAATACAAAAATAGCCGCGCCGGCCAATCCCATAAAAGCAATATCGAGGAAGGTGACAAAGGTGATAATCTGGTCGAAAAGCCCGCGGAAATACAAAAGCACCACCAAAGCCCATACGACCTGCACCAGCATGGCCACTACCGGGGTGCGCCAGCGGGGATGCACGTAAGCGAGTTGCCGGAAAAAAATACCATCCTTCGCCATAGCGAAATATATCCGTGGCGCCGACATCGTATAGATGCTGATGGTTCCAAAAATGGATAGCGCAATGGCGATGGCGACGGCTTGACCGCCCCAGGGCGCCAGCGTTGCAATGGCGTCGCCGGCTACACGGGGCGAACCGGCAATCGTTTCGAGCGGCAGCAGGCGCAGGTAGGCCAGGTTGACCAACAGGTACATGGTTATTACAACTAAAACGCCCAGAAACATTGCTTTCGGCACTGTGCGCGGTGCGTCGATGGCTTCTCCGGCCATGTAGGAAGCATGGTGCCAGCCACCGACGGAAAACAAGACCCCGATCAGGCCGGTGAGCATGGCCGTCAGGAGATGGGGCGGCATGTTTTCTGTCAGGGAAAAATCAATCTGTACCCGGGCGGGATCGTAAAAAATAAATCCGGCGGCAATGATACCGCCGATCGCCAGCAGTTTTAGCCCGGTGAACAGGTTGGAAAGGCCCTGGCTGACATTCACACCCAGGATATTGATGCCGGTAAGCGCAAGCATGGTCAGGGCGGCGATACCGGTTTTGGTTCCCTCGCCCATATCGGGCGCGAATATTTTCATGTATTCGGCAAAAGCCACGCACAATCCTGCCAGCGCTCCGGTATTGATGACCAGCAAAATGACCCAGCCGTACAGGAATCCGACCATTTCGCCGTATGCTTCTTTCAGGTAAATGTACACGCCGCCCGAGCCGGGAAACATGCCGCCTAACTCGCTGAATGTCAGCGCTCCGCTCAGTGCGATAACCCCGCCGAGCGCCCAGACGGCCAGCACAAGACCTGCATTTGGAACGGCGCCGGCAATTTGCGCCGGCGTGACAAAAATGCCGGAGCCGATACAGGAACCTACGGCGATCATGGTGAGGCCGTAGAGGGTGAGTTTCTTCTGAAGATGGGACATACTTGCCGTAGCGGTTATTTAGGGAGCAAGTATACCTGTTTCAGACCAAAATAATGAATCATTGAAAATTACAACATACAGGTTGTAATTTTCAATGATTCATAAATTCTTACTTGCCTTTCTTTACACCGCCGCCCTTAAAGGACTTTCCTCTGTTGCTCGGATTTCCGGATTTAGAGGAGTTGAAATGGTTGTTTTTGCCACCGAAAGGCTGGAAAGGCTGCTTCTTCGGCGCCGGAATTTTGGTGGCTGGTTTTGC
Organism: Saprospiraceae bacterium; assembly: GCA_022844265.1. GTDB lineage: Bacteria > Bacteroidota > Bacteroidia > Chitinophagales > Saprospiraceae > M3007. The sequence goes on from JALHMA010000126.1 coordinate 11,696, forward strand.
AGCAACCGGTTTTTCTTCAGGCGTAGGCTTATCTGTTTCTTCTGACATAGTAGTTATCTGTTATTAGTTATTGGTTATCAGTGTTTATTAAGGTTGATGAAGGTTTATAAGGGTTGATGAAGGTTGATATCCATCCGCTCGGAGAAAGTAAAATCGCTTCATTTTCGAGCGGATGTATATCAACCTTCATCAACCCTTATAAACCTTCATCAACCCTTATCAACCCATAAGATGCATTTCGGCGCAAAGTTAATTGAATTTCCAGAACAGCCGTAGCCTCTGAAAAGTGTCCTAAAGATTCAATTTTTTTTCAAACCCCTGATCACCACCTTGCCGGTTCCTTTGGAATCACAGGGATAGGAAAAATCTTTTTCCAGGGCTACCGGGTCATTCAACGTTGCATAAAACGCATTCAGATAAGCCAGCGTACTTTTAACATACTTCTCTTCCAGCAGTTCACAACCGGTATACACACCATATATGTCATTTTTCAGGAGCTTGTACCGGGCAACAACCCCTTCATACGCCTTCATATTTTGAATACAATAACCCCGGTAACGGCGTTGGCGGATCGAACGCATGAGCAATTCCTCCGCCGGTCGGGCATACGGCGCATCCACGATACCCGCGTGATCGAAGTCATAAGGCACTGCAACGGGCGCTGCTGTGGAATCCACCGCGATCAGTTTGATATTTTGCAGGTATTGCACTGACCAGTCCGTATTGCCGATCAGGTATTCAAATGTCGCCATCATTAAAAAATCTTCCCGCTGGGTTTGTTGCGGCCCCAATTGCCGCTCTACTTCCACCATTCCATTCCTTTCAGCCATTTGCTCCACTTCTTCCAGCAAAATCCCGTAAAAGGTGGCGCCCGGTTTTTTGCTTTTATCGTCTTTCAGGGTTACGTTGACCAAACGCGCCCGAAAACTTTTAGTCGTCACCAAGTTATACAGTTGATACACCAGCCATTCCCGGATAACGTACTTGTCGCCTACACAGGGCATCACTAATTTCAACTTATGTTGCTCCCTGAAAATACTGTTTTCAGGAGCGCCTTCTTTTGCAAACCGAATCATCAACGGCGGATAATTGCAATTTCCTTGCAGCCGTCGAAAATGCCCGCGTGTTCGCACGTCCACCGGGATGGCGCAAATGCTGCTGTCGGGTCGGGTGTAGGAAAGCGTTAACGCGTAATTTACAGGTTCTTCCACCCTGTTGTTCAATAAGGGGCGGATATTGCCGCTGAGGGTTATGTGCAATACCTCGTTGGTTTCAAACAACCCTTTTTCTGCACGGGGTGAGGACAATACTGCGTTGGTAGAATCATTTTGAGCCGCCGGTGGCTGCGTGTTTTGCGCTGTTACCGTCCGGAAAATTGTCAGCAACAGGGAACTTGCGACAACCAAATTTCTAAATAACCTTGTTGTTTTCATCATAAGCAGTTATCCGTTATGGGTTAACGGTTATCAACACGGATAACCTTTAACCCATAATGGATAACTAAATGTACGTGATAATCACACAACAAGGGCAAAATAACTGCCTCAAACTACCACAAACTTGTTGGTGTGCACGTCCACCACGTCTTTTCCGTTGGGCAGGTAGGCTTTGGTGTTCCTGAATTCAAATTCGTCGCCTTTGGAAAGGCTGTTCAGCGCGGCCAGCATTTCGCTGGTCAGTACGTTGGACCGGTTGCTCAGTTTGCTTGTTTTGCCACCTTTAGTGATGTGGATGGTGTACTCAAAAATCCGGGAGCCTCTGGCGCAACCATCTACCTTTAATTCGGTTTGCCCGGACATTTCTTTTTTGCTGATTTCGCCGCCAAATTTTCCGGCGAAAACCAGGTGGGCGCCTCCAATGGGCACCTCGACCGAAGCGTCGGTATTTTTGATGGCGCCGCCGGACGGCGCAGATGCAGGTGCGAAAGAACAGGCGATCAGGAGCAGGGCGATCAGGTTGAAAATCTGCATTACTTTGTTTTTCATGACTAAAATGGTTTGGTGAACGAATTTTTTTACAAACTTATGCCCACTTTTAGCCCGAAAAACGGAAAGCATAGCAACGACCAGTCCCGGTAGAGCAACAGCAGATTTGATGCATAAATGAACGTTCGGGCCAAACATCCGTCGTTGCTCTACCCAAACCGGTCGTTGCTCTGCTTTCCAATTCGTCCCTGTGATTTTGTCGTTATTTGGTTCCATGAAATTTCAAACCGGTTCACTAAAAACGCTCGCTTTTCACATCGTATTCTGGATGTTATACATCGTTTCGGAGTACTACGCCAACCGGGTGCACATCCGGGTAGGGGAGGGTTGGCAGTTTTTTCAGTCGATGCTAATTTCGTTGCCCGTGCTGCTGCTGTCCACCTACTTTATCGCGTTGTTCGCAGTGCCGCGTTTTTTGAAAACGGAGCGTTGGGCATGGTTTGTTTTATGCGTGGTGCTGACGGCCCTTTTTGCCCTGTACGGCCGGATGAAATGGATGGAATTGGTGAATTACATCCTGTACGAGGAATATTACCGGATTCCGGTTTCCAAGGTTTTGAAAAATGTTATCCGCGATTACGCCATCATCGCGCTGGCCGTTTGCATTTATATCATCGGCGATTATCGCAACAAACAGCAGGCGAACCTGGAACTGGTCAAAGCGAAGGCGGAAGCCGAAATCAAGCTGCTGAAAGGCCAGTTGCACCCGCATTTTTTGTTCAATTCGCTGAACAACATTTACAGCCTCGCGCTGACCAAGTCGGACCTGACCGCCGACAGCATCCTGAAACTCACCGAACTGCTGGATTACCTGGTTTACCGGGCCAATCTGGACAAGGTGCCCATATCGAAAGAAGTGCAATTGCTGAACAATTACATCGGGCTGGAACAACTGCGCTACGG
>JALHMA010000127.1 GCA_022844265.1 Saprospiraceae bacterium
GTTAACTATTGGGCCAGGTCTGAAGAAAAAGCATACACATTTGTAATAAAGTGTTTCTATATTTGTACGCACGAACTTCATTTTATGAGCGTCAAGTACAAAATACGCGACCAGCATGGTTTAAATTATCTCACATGTACCATCTGCGGCTGGGTAGACCTTTTCAGCCGTTCGGAATACAGGGATATTGTTTTGGATAGTTGGCGATATTGCGGCGAGCACAAAGGTTTGCAGGTATGGGGCTATGTCATTATGTCCAATCACCTGCACATGATCGTGAACACAGCGCCGCCGTTCCGGTTAGAAGATACGATTCGCGATTTCAAAGCACACACAGCCCGTAAATTCATTGAATTCTTACAGGACAAAAGCCCGCTGGCACCCATGCTACCTAAGCCAAACGCCCCCGCTGGCGCGTCGGTTGTTCCTGCTTTACCAAAAATACCGCCGAATACGTCCGTTTGACCATCAGATAGGTCTTTTCTCCAAAATAATACGTTGTACTACCTGTCCGAATACGTAAGGTTACGTATTCTAATACGTTGACTGGACCGTCAAATAGGTCTTTGATGTAAACGAACACGTCGATCCACCTATCTGTTTTGGTAACAGACCTATCTGACGGTCAAATTGACGTATTAGACGGGATGAAATAATGGTCCGACGGTCTGAAAGACATATTTGCCTATGTAAAGTTATTTCAGGACGCCACACTTACTGTCCGTCCGTACCACCCTTTGCAGTCCCGCTTACTTCAGACCGTGCCTCACGGCACACGCCCTTGCGGCTTGCTACACGCCTCGCTGCCTAAGCGTGAAGAGAACTTTTCATCTCCCAAGTTGGCCGTTTGATTACTAATACGCATATTTGCAAGCAAAGCGGCGCGATGACCATTCCGGGCAAACACAATGCATGGTCGCCTATGCTGCCCAAAGCCCTACCCGCAAAGCCAACGCAGGGCGGCACGGGCGTGAGTGCAAACATTCTGCGTCATAAAAGGAATCCAATGGAAAGAACAGAAATACCATTTCGCAAAGTAAAATTATTGATACTAATTACTTTTTGTACTATAACATCTTCGTGTAGTGGACAAAAGAATAAAGATCATATACAAGAAGTAATTAAAGAATCGAAAACAATATCTCTTAATTCAACTTTGGAAGATAACCAGTCAAATAATCAAAGTTCTCCAACTTCATTTCAATTTCCGAATTTTGACAATCAGATAAGTGACGTTGTAAGGACTGTATTTCAAGACAGTAAAGGACATATTTGGTTCGGATGTCAAGGTGGAGCTTTTAGATATAATGGAAAGTCATTAATTCACATTGATAGTATTAAAAGTGAATTAGGTCTTGGTGTAACAATAAAAGACATCACTGAAGATAAAAACGGTAGAATATGGTTTGGTCATACAGATGGAATCAGTGTGCTTGACGGTGAATCAATAACTAATTATTACGAGAGTGATGGACTTTTAAGTAATGATGTTTGGTGCATCACGATTGATAAAAATAATCAAGTTTGGATTGGAACTATAGAAGGTATTTGCAAGTTTGACGGAAAACACTTTGTGAATTTTGAAATTCCTGAGGGAGAATTGGACACAACGGTTGGAGTCTCAAGTCCTAAAATGATACACAACATTATGGAAGACAGTCGCGGAAGGATGTGGTTTAGCACTAATGGAGGAGTGTATATCCAAGATAAGGATTTACTAATCAACATATCTGAAAAAGATGGACTCAACACCAGTTTTGTCAATAAAGTTATAGAAGACAAAAGTGGATTTTTTTGGATTTCGACTTCAAAAGGGCTTTTCTATCTCAAAGGAGAATCCCTTGTTAATATGACAGAAATATTATTTGAGGGCGATAAAGGCACAGGAAGTATTATAGAGGATTCTAAAGGTAATGTTTGGTTTAACTGTTCTCGAAATATATACAGTTTAAATGAGGAGAAACTTACAGAATATCGAATAGCAGAAGGAAATTATGGCCCACTTACTTTTCAAATTTATGAAGACCGACAAAATCGGCTATGGTTTGTGGGTTATGGTGGTGCATATCGTTATGAAAATGATAGATTTATTAATGTTACACAAAATGGACCTTGGTAAAAAATACGAACGCAGGACAATGTATCAAGCGCTTGAGTGATTAGGAAAGAGTGCGTCAACTTTTGGCAGCAGCTGGGTGAACCATATAACAAAGTGTTGCTATATTTGTACGCATGAACTCCATTTTATGAGCGTCAAGTACAAAATACGCGACCAGCACGGCAGCAAGCCAATCCTTATAACCTATTAAGAAAAAATGAAAATCGAATCGAAATACAAATTGGCAACTGTCAAAAATGGAAAACCATTTTTCGGAGAAGTTATTTTAGAAATGGAATTACTACCCAATTCAGATAAGCACGATGTAGTTGAGAAATACAATGCAAAAGGATTTCAAAGTCAAGGTTATTTAGAATCAATTCCTCAAAATGGATATGACAGTTGGAAAAAAGGAGTTAGAATCGGCGTTGAATACGCTTTAAGAATGATTGATGACAACAGAAGTTTTAGAGTTACGATTTTGGAATCCAATGGTTTAACAACAGATACGAATCCAATAGTTTTAGCGTATGTGTCATCAAGAGCAATATTGAAAGAACTAAAAAATAAGGAATCAAAAGCGGACTTAGCCAAAATCGAAGAAATCGTTTTTAACAGTTGGAATTATGAATATGGTAACCAAATTGATTTTGACAAATTAATCGTTACAAAAGAATAAATATGTCGAAAATCTATCATGGCACAAGAAAGGACTTGAAAGAAAAAACAAAGAATGAAAGCGACGAAATGGTTGATGACCCGCTAGCACACAGGCTACTCGCTAACGCGGCGGTTTGACAGGAAAGCAACCGTTAGCGGCAACCCTATGACGACACAAACCAACCCACAATAATGACAATAAAACAAGCCATAAAATTTTCATTCATTTATATACTGACAATTTTGTTTGGTGTATTCATTGCATTCAAAGTTTGGTGGACAAATGGAGCCGCGAGATTTTTAGGGATTATTGCCTTTGTTCTTGTGGTGTTTGGTTCGCTTTTCTTAAGTATCTTATTGACAAGGTTTATTATTCCGACCAAAACAGACTTTAGTTTTTCGACACTTTCAGACCAAAAGAAATATCAAATTCTAAAAGACACTATTGGTTCGACTAAAATAAAAATTATAAATGCAAGTTACATTTCCTTGTTCTTGATTTTATTTGCAGGGACAGCTTATGGGTTGGTTTCTGCTCTAAACAAGTATAAAAAAGACCAATTGATGACTTTTGGACGACTCCAAAAAGTGAGAATTAAGGACATACATCGCAAAGGAAAAGGTGCGCCATACGCATTTTTCGACTTCTACTTGGGCGGTAAAAAATATATCAATAATTTAAGCCCTAAGAATTACAGTATTGGTGACAGTGCAACAATAATTTTTTCAACTAATAATACTGACATTGTAGAATGGGCAGACGACTTTAGTGCAAATGACAAATAACATAGTACGCAGAAAAAGGGCATCCGCTAACCGCACATTTGCAATAGGCAGGATTTCGTGCAATTAATAGTTATCAATGAAACGAACCATATTACACTTTTCATTTCTACTCCTATTGTGTCAAACGGCATCTGCTCAAACCGCCTGGGTGGAAGCGGGCTTAAAATTCGGGTTTGGCTCGGCTTACCTTTACAACAAAGGCATCGCTAATTGGGAATATACGCATAGTAAATTTCGCCCCTGTTACAGAGCAGCGGTGAAGTTTGCGGTTAACTTTGACCTTTCTCACCAAATCGCCATGGAAGGGTCGTTCAATCATTCGGCGCATACATTCATATACCCTGCAACAGGAACGGCAACCGATGAAACTGTTATCCAATGGAATACCATCAGTTCCGGTTTGTTTTACCGGTACTCGAAATCACCCATTTATTTGGAAATCGGACCGGAAGTTGACTTTGCCTATTCGGTGGCGCAAGACGACGAGCCCCTGCCTGACGGACAGTATTACCGAAATCGATACCTGTCGGGAATGGTTGGGTTTGGCGGATATCTGTGGCAATCTGGTATAATAGCAATAGAATCCGGCGTTCGTTTGCATTGTGCCTTGACCAATTTCGTCACGGAAGAAGGCGCATTTCTGGATTATCCTATTCCCCAAATCGGTGCATTTTCGCCCGTAACTGATTTTACACAACTTTTCCGCAGCGAGATTTTGCTTGCGGTGAACATTGCAATTGGAAAATCTTCCAAAAAGATGTTTCAACAACGAGATTGTGTTTTTGGTCAAACGCCATGACCGGGGTGACCATCAGGCCCCGCCGGTACTCTGGCTACCCAACCCACTCAAGCGCTCGCGCGAGGCTAAAAGCGCCTGAACCTAAACATTTGGATATGTAACCCAAATGTTTAGGTCATTTTAAGATGTTTTCAAAGAATACTACGAAATGCCACAATTCTATTGTCCCTGACCCAAAGAATAACCTTTTACGCCATCAAATTCATAAAGGTTTTCGGTCTTGATAACGTCAAGATTATCTTGTAAAGCCTGGGCTAACAGAACAGGAATGCTGCTTTTGTCAGCGGGCTTTCCATTGCTGACCTCAAAGCGGCAGCGCCAGTGGTCGGTACAAAAAGTTTCCTCGAAGCCATCCGGCCACACTTTAACCCCGCGGTTGGTAATCATGGTCAGGCGGATGTCGCTGTTCAATTTTTCCAGGTGTTCTGCCAGTTTATTCACCTCGGTCCCTTTCCAGTCAACAAATACATCTATGCCTTTTAGCACCTTACTTGTAGATGGTTTGCGTTGGTATTTTGGCAAGTTTAGCCGCACTCCTTTTTCGTATTCAGCCACTTTAAGAGATTTTGGTTTCAGGCCCAGCCTGCTGATCACTGCGGCGGCAAAAGCACTCGTGCTCACCAATTCCTTACTAATCCCTTCTTTGTAGATATCCGCGGTGTGGATACCTTCTTCAATGGTACAGAGCCAGGCATTTTTAATGGTTTCTGCTACATCCTGCTGCCCGATATGATTGAGCATCATAATGGCCGCTTTAAGCAGGCCGGAGGGGTTGGCAACATTTTGTCCGGCGATGGTGGGCGCTGAACCGTGTATCGCTTCAAACATGGCACACGCCTCACCGATATTGGCAGAGCCTGCCAAACCCACAGAGCCTGATATCTGTGCAGCAATGTCAGATACCACATCTCCATACAGATTTGACGTGACGATTACTTCAAAAATCTCGGGCGTATCCGCCAGCCTGGCTGCTGCAATATCTATGATCCAAACATCTGCTTCAATGTCGGGATACTCAACGGCAATTTCCCTGAAAACTTTGTGAAAAAGACCGTCCGTCTGTTTCATAATATTGTCTTTGACAAAACAGCTGACTTTTTTCCGCTTGTACAGTTTCGCGTATTCAAAAGCATAGCGGATGATCTTTTCACAGCCTGGTCTTGAAATTAATTTCAGGCATTGTACCACTTCATCTGTTTGCTGGTGCTCAATTCCGGCATACAGATCTTCCTCGTTTTCCCGGATGATGACAACATCCATATCCGGGTGTTTGGTCGCAATGAATGGATGGAAACTTTTGCACGGCCTGATGTTGGCGTACAAGCCCAGCGCTTTGCGCATGGTCACATTCAGGCTTTTATAACCACCGCCCTGAGGCGTGGTAATTGGAGCTTTCAGAAACACCTTGTTTCGCCTGATGCTGTCCCAGGCAGATTTTTCGATCCCGCTGGTATTGCCAGACAAATAAACTTTTTCTCCTATTTCGACTTCCTCGAATTCAATGCGTGCCTGAGCGGCCTTCAGAATTTCAAGGGTTGCATTCATTATTTCCGGACCGATGCCATCACCTTTTGCAACAGTTATTTTCTGCATATTGCTTTTGATCATTTTTAATACTTGAGTTTTGGTGCTTTTAAGAGCGTGTTGGGGAATTTTGTCGGAGCATAAAAAAGTTTCTAAGAGAGCCTGACCTCGATGTTTCCGACAATTTCGACCTTCAGGCCTTCCTCTTTTGCCTTTGCAATCAAAGCAAGCGCCTGCGTCTTTTCCATCATCATATTTTCAATTTCCTTATTCCATTCCTTGGAATCGAAGTGATGATTGCCTTCCCACATTTTTAACATTTGAATTTTGTGATAATTGATTCTACTCCTGATCAATTCATTGAGTATATCACTGGCCTCAAAGGGTGGAAAATTTCCATTTACAATTTGGATGAATTGGTTGATTTCTTTTGCTACCATGATTTTTATTTTTTGTTGGAACAAAGGTGAAGCATATTTTTATAAGCATTTATTTATATTTGCAATGAATATCATAAACAAATCTTATGAATTACACACTTCACCAGCTCAAAGTATTTTTAAAAGTAGTTGAATTTCAAAGCATTACAAAGGCTTCGGAAGATCTCTATCTGAGTCAGCCGGCGGTGTCCATCCAGTTAAAAAAATTTCAGGACCAGTTCGAAATACCCCTTACAGAGGTACTCGGGCGCAGGTTATATGTAACCGATTTTGGCAGAGAAATCGCTGTGAACGCCCAGAGAATACTGGAAGAAATGGAAGCCATCAATTATAAAACGAAGTCCTTTAAAGGTCAGATTGCCGGCAGGATAAAAATCTCCACTGCATCCACCGGCAAATATGTGATGCCTTACTTCCTTTCCGATTTTATGCACTTGCATCCCCATATAGACCTCATCATGGATGTGACCAACAAAACCCAGGTGGTAAAAAGCCTGGAGCAAAATGAAATTGATTTTGCCCTCGTATCCATCGTGCCCGAGCACCTCCAATTAAATAGCGTTGAGCTGCTACAGAACAAACTTTACCTGGTTGGAGGTACCCGTATCATCCGAAACCCAAAGACACCTATAAAAAAACTGTTTGAAAAACATCCCTTGCTTTACCGGGAGCAGGGTTCGGCAACCAGGCATTCCATGGAGATGTTTATTGAACAGGAAGGTTTTCCTACCTATAAAAAGATGGAACTGACTTCCAATGAAGCCTTAAAACAGGCCGTGATAGCGGGCTTGGGCTACTCCGTCATGCCCTTAATCGGCATAAAAAATGAACTTAAAAGCGGAGAACTGGAAATCATCCCTTTCAAAGCGCTTCCCATCATCACCCACTGGAACCTGGTTTGGCTTTCTGCAAAGCGGTTGTCGCCTGTGGCAGAGGCCTATCTCGGATTTCTTCAACAAGAGAAGGAACGAATCATCAGGGAAGTATTTGATTGGTTTGAAAACTACTGAGAAACCTGGTGAGGCTGTAGAATGAAGAAGCCGGGAGGGAATCGGGCAGTAGACGCAAACCAAACTCCCGCGTTTTGCGTTTACTTCGCTTTATCCAAATGGAGCCTGACTTTTTGGTCTCCGCTTGAATTTCATCACTGTTCAAATAAAATGTACCACATCATGAAAAAAACGATCCTACTCGCCGCTTTGGCCTTCGTTGTGTTCTCTTTCACCCACGTGACTACTTATAAAGTAGACACCACCGCCAGCAACATCATTTGGAACGCTGAGAAAGTGACCGGCAAACACACCGGTACCGTGAAAATCAAAAACGGCGTGCTTCAGTCAGACCACGGTAAACTGGTCGGCGGTTCTTTTGAAATCGACATGACCAGCATCAACAACATCGACCTCGAAGGCGAATGGGCCGCCAAATTGGTGGGCCACATCAAATCCGACGACTTTTTTGGCGTTGACAAATACCCAACCGCTAAATTTGTCATTACCCGCGCGATCCCACAAGACACGAAAGGCAACTATAAAATCATCGGCAACCTGACCATCAAGGAAAAAACGGACGAAATCACGTTTAAAGCCAACGTGGCCGAAGCAGCCGGCTCCCTCACGGCTACCGGCGACATCGTGGTCGACCGCTCCAAGTTTGACGTCAAATATGGCTCCGGCTCCTTCTTCGACAACCTCGGCGACAAAACCATTTACGACGAGTTTGGCTTGAAAGTGTCTTTAGTGGCCAGGCAGTAAAAGTATGTTTGGCTTTTTCGGCCTTTTTACGTATCATAATGCACCGCCGGCACCCAGGCGAACTAACCCAAAACACCCGCTCTCAAACCCCAAATCCATTGACTTAAGGATCGTGAAGAGGTGTCATCTCCTGACGCAGGTAGGAGGTGACACCTCGAAACGGATCACTTCGCTCCCTCCCCCCTCCAGCGCCGCCGCAGTGTCTCCGACCTGCATATGTACAGCATCCTGCCGCGCATCATGCATCACTTCGGCAGAGAACAATTTCATACTGTTTTGAGTGCAAAAATAAGTTTTCTTGGATTTTTTGTGCTGTACGTTGGCAGTAGATACTATTTTAAAAATGATAGAACGCCTGGAAATTGGTTTGAGATTTTACGATTGGTAAAACAAGATAAAAAAGCCGCCGAATGCGAAGACCAGGTCAGGCGGATTATAACAAAGTAATGCTATATTTGTACGCACGAACTTCATAATATAAGCGCAATTTGTGGAAAACAGGTTTCCGGGCAAGGTTTAAGAACCCGTCCTTGATTTTTCCGCCGATGATTAGAAATGTCCATTCATTTCCATCATTAATCTATCTATTGACAGGGCTTATCTCCAAAGTTAAAACTTTATAAACCATGAAAAAAACATTCCTTTACTTGTTCCTATTCGTCTCGTTTGGCACGTTACACGCCCAACAGCCCCAAAAAAAGACCAAGCCGGCAACTGAACAGGACGAAACCAAAAAAATGTTGGAAGAGGCCCAACGTGAGTTAGACAACATGAGTCCCGAGGAGCGGGCCGAAATGGAGAAAATGGGCATCAAAATGCCGAAGGATTTGACGAAAATGATACCGGCAGGTGTTACAGACAAACAATTGCAGGAAGCAATGGAGGATGAAAAAAGATGGATTCCCAAAAAAAATACGGCCCTGATCGCAGTGGCAAACAAGCGCTTGAAGACTGAAATAGAACTGAAATCATTTGTAAGCAACAGCTGCGCGGCCATTCAAAGAGCGCTGGACCCCCAAACGCTAAACATGGTTGACAACATACTGAAGGACGCAAAACACAAAGAGTCTGGCGAGAAAGCATCTTATGCGACAATCGCTACCTCGTTTATGCTGACTAATCATGCCAAGCCGGCTTTGGCAGCATACAGCAAAGAGTTTCAGCAAGGCAGCATAAGCGATTACAACGACCTGAATAACTTTTCCGCACTCTGCAATATGATGGGCGGCGTACAAGTGTCTCTTCCAATTCTCAATTATATCAACCATAAATTTCCTGAAAACACCATGGTGCTGAATAATATCGGGCAAGCATGGTACACTTGCGGGGAAAAGGATTCTGCCAAATTCTATTTTCTGGCCAGCACAAGACTGATGCCCGACAACCCGCAGGCCAATGAAGGGCTTTGTGGCACGTCTATGGCTGAGGGCAATGTGGCGGCAGCCGAAAATGCCATAAAGGAGTCCATTAAAAAAACCTATTCCAAAGAAAAGGAAGACAAGGCCGGTAAGATGGGATTTAAAATCAAGGAAAGCGATTATACGCTGCCCGAGCGCATGCCGCAGGATCCGCTTGGTTTTTCAAACATAGAACTTCCCCCATTTCAATATAACTTGAATTCTTATTACGTTGACTATGGCAAATATCAAGACTGGCAGGCCGCAGCCATCAGCATGAAAAAAGACTTGCAGGCAGAATTTGATGCCATCGAAAAAGAGATCAAAGAAAAAGGTAGTGATGAAGCCTTGAAAGAAGCGGGAGCGCAGTATATCAAAACCGGGGACCTCAACGTGGCTTTAAAAGTGGGCAGTATGGGGCCAATGGCTATCAAGATGAACAGCTATCTGGAAAAATTGCAAAAAAACAATCCGGATGGTTATTATATCAACGCATATTCAAAACACTCCGAGGCGATGGCTTTAGCCGCTATACAGCGGGAGGAAACCATAAAAATAGGGTACGAACATCTTCAATACGAAGCAGTGCAGTGGCGTGAAAAAAATTGTATCGGTATGGGTCAAAAAGTAACAGAGGCCGACTGTTGCAATGCATCGAGACCACCTTTGGAGTATAGGATTGCTCAAAACGACGCGACTAAGAAACTCCTGGAATCAGAGATAAACGAGTATATCAAATTCCAGTCCGAATCTTTGTATTATCTCCAATATATCTTCGATGAAAGGGCCTTTGAGGCGATTAAAATCCAATCTAAAATTGGCTATCTGGATATACTGCTCAGGACGAAGGGTTTCTTTAGTCCCCCGCCGTGCAGACCCGGCAAAGTGGAAAGAACGTCGAAAGTTCTTCAAAAATTTGACGACACCCATTGCCCCTACAATATCGTGATAGGCGACCCGTTCGGGTTGTATAGAGCGAACATTCATTGCACGTCTACTACCTGGGAATTCACCACACCCATATTTAAAATAAGCGGGACGGAAGATGAATTCAACAATTTTGTCAAAGGCTCTGCCTGGATCGGAATAACGGTTGGCAAAACCATTGCAGAAAAAGGCCCCCTAAAAATTGGCGCCAAAGCAGGCGGTGGTATATTTGTAGAATATGGAGCTAAAAAGGGTGTCACAGATGTCGGATTTGAAGGCGGGATAGAAGCGAAATTAGGGTTGAACTATAAAGAGATTGTCGGAAAAGAAATAAACGACAACATTATCAATGCGGGCAAAGTCAAATTGGAAGGCAGCAATATTGATATTTACATAGTCAAATCGCCCGTACAAAAGGTACTGCCCGAATTAAAAGCGGGCGCAAACGTTAAGATCGGATTTATGAGCGGCGTCGGTTCAGTGGCAGGCTCCGGAATTTTTAAAGGCATGTCAATTACATCTAAACCATGAGAAATATCCATTATATCATCGCCATTGGGCTGCTATTGCCAACGCATATTCACGTAGTCGCCCAACCTTGCACCGAAGCCCTTGCAGAAAGCCGGCCGACGGTATGCAGCAGAAAAAACGATGAAAAACGGCAAATCACCTACAATAACGCATGGGGCATCCCCACAGCCGCACAAATTGAGGATGGCGCCAAACGGGGCGATCAGTTGTTCCCATTGTTTAAACCTTTTTTGGATCATACCAAAGGTTTTATGGGAAGATGGTATCCCATTGTGCATGACAAAACCCCCGAAGGCTTGTTCTATTCCTCCTTTACGCTCGATTTGCCTCGCACCGGGTGTAAAAAAGACGGTGGTTTCACGCCCTTATACACTACTGGCGTAGGTGTTAATATTGTCACCAATAGTCTATCTCGTTTGGCCCAAATATCCATTAGAAAACCTTTGGAGGGCGAAAGAAACAGCCCGACCAACTATCTCAATGGCAGTGCCGTGTATGTTTTGGATGTCCGCGAACCCAATGCGTCCTTTCAGGGCTACTCGTATTTTTTCAAAAATGTCAACCAACGGAAACACCAGGGCGTGATTATCGTCAAACAGGGCATTGATTTTTTTATTCCCGTAACTGTACAGCAGTTTTTACAAATAAAACGACAGGAGTTTGTCGAATCTTTGGCCGATGAACGGAAAAAATTTGCCAAAATAAAAGCGGAAGGCACAACAATGCCTGTCCAAACCTGGGAAGAAAACCTGAAATCGAATGCCGAAGAATATGAACGACTGAGAGCCGCGTATGCAAAATACCCCGATGGCCCCAAAAAATATGCAGCCGAAATGGCAGAAAAAAAGGCCAAATTTGAAAAAGAGCAGCAAAAACTAAAGACCATTTTTGAGGATAGCCATCAATTTCAGGAAACCATGTACGGAGGCTTTATTCAGGCCATCGATGATTTTATCTCTACAACAGAAGCCGATTTTTTAAACAAACCCTGCATCACGAACTCCTCCGAAATTGCCCCGGAGGATGTGAAAAAATCAAGTTTTTACGATCATACCGGCGGTAATGGCCACGAGTGGGTCATCATCAACCCGGCTTATTTGGATAAAAAACTACCCCCTACTGTGCCCCAGTTTTTTGTCGTATGGTGGCTTTGTGAAGATTATCCGCTTTCCTTGAAAGGGATGGAGGCTTTTAAACAACATTTTGATTTAAAAAAATTGGAGGCAATGTTGGGGAAATAATATCGACGAAATAATTTCTCAGGTAGAACACAAACTGAAATGCCCCACCCGGAAAAACTGCTCAAACCTCAATACTCCAAAATAAACTTCGATAAATTCTGCCCCAAATCCAGCCCCAGTTTTTTACGGAGGCGGTAACGGGCAATTTCCACTCCCCGCAGGGAAATGCTCATGAGGTTGGAGATTTCCTTGGTACTCAGGTTGAGCCGCAGCAGGGCGCAGAGTTTTTGCTCATTGGGCGTGAGGTCGTGGAATTGCTCCCGCAAGCGGTTCAGAAAGTCTCCGTGAACCTGGTCAAAATGATATTCAAACTGTTCCCAGTCTTCCTGGAGCCTTAAGGTGGTATCGATTTCCTTTACGATTTTCTCCAACGCCTGCTTCGTTTCAACACTTTTCCCCATACGCTTTACCTCTTCCAATTCTTCTTTGATGGATTCCATGAATTCGTTTTTCACCACCAGGTTCATGGTAGATGCAGCCAACAGGTTGTTGATGTGTCGCAGTTCGCTTTTCATTTTATCGTCCTCTATTTCCCGGAGTTCCTGCGTCTTTTGCCTTTCTATTTCGATCAATTCCTGTTGCTTATGCAGGAGTTCCCGTTGTTTCGCATCTTCTATGGCCATTGCCTTCTGGTTGTAACGGTGTTTTTGCAGCCTGGATACCAGCAGCAAGGACAAGATTCCGAGTACCACATATAAAATCCAGGCCAGCAGGCTCCTGTAAAACGGCGGACTCACCTTCAAAAAAATGGGTTGGCTGCTAATGATCTGCCCCAGAAAGTTTTTGGTCTGCACACTGAACTCATATTCGCCTTCTTTAAGATTGGTGTATTCCTTGGCCGTAGCGTGGGTCCATGCGCCGTAGCCCTCGTCAAAACCTTTCAAATAATAGCGAAACTGCTGGTTGTTCACTTCATTAAACTGAAATGCCTCTACTTCAAACTGCAACACTTTGGCCCGGTAGGAAACGGTCAGTTGAACTGGATGATCCGATTGAACCTCAAAGGGTTTTCGTTGATATAAAATACTGTGTTCCGACATATTAACCACCTTGCTTACGAGCAATGGTTTTTCTGCTGCCAGGCGGTTTTCCAATTCGGGTCTGTACTGGATAAAACCTTCGTTGGCATTGAACAACACGCCGGCGCCCATGTGCACCGATATATTCAGCAGGTCGTTGTTAAAAGAATAGCGCAACTGAAACAAGGAGGAAGGAACGAACGAATAGTTGCCGGTACTGATTTGTTTAAAAAAACCGGCAATATCTTCCGTGTAGATGTAGACGTTTTTTTGGTTGTCCTGTACCATCAGGTAGACTTGTTGTTCCCCGATCACTTTGGAAAAAATTTCCGACTTTACGATTCGGTTGTTGGCCTGGTCGAGCTTATACACGCCTTTCGGAGTACCTAAATAAAGTTCGTTGTCAATTCTGCTCAAAATAATCTGCTCATTCACCGGGAGTCCCTGCGCGACCGATATTTTATGGACAAGCGCCACCGTTAAATCAGGCGATAAAGACAGCTCGTACAAGCCTTTGTAAAATTGCCCGACCCAGATTTTCCCTCCCCGGTCTTCTTCAAAAAAACGACTGGATTCCTCAAAGCCGCTGATTTTGCCGACGCTCTGCAATTCCATCTTTTCATTCATTCTGAATAAATGCAAACCCGAGTAGGTGCCCCCGATGGCAAATTCCGGTTTGGATTGCAACTGTTTTACCTGCCACAATCCATGCGTGTGAGCAATCCGCTTCGCCGTTCCATTGGCCAGCAGGAAAAGCCCGGTATGGTGTCCGGCATAAAGTTTTCCAGCAATGTTTTGCATGCCGTAGGCGGGGCCTTCCGTTCCTTTGAGGAACGTGCTTTGGGCAGCATTTTTTGCCAAAAAGTAGATGCCGCCGGAGGTTGTAAAATAGGCGCCTTCATCCCGTTGGTATGCTTCGTAACCACTTCCCTGGATGTTCAATTCCCGGTTGATGAAGCGCATCGGGGAGTTGATGTCGATGAGGGCAATCCCGTTTTGCATGCCCACCCACAGGTTGCCCGAGTAGTCCTGAAAGGTCCGCAGACAGGCATTTGACAATAAACCTTCCCGGGTTGTGATGTTTTCGATAGATTGTTTTTCCAAATCGAACAGGAACAAACCGGCCGTTTGGGTGGAGATGGCCAGGCGGCCGTCTGCCAGCTGGAGGACGTGGTTAACATACTTGCCTTGCAGGGCATTGCCCAGGACCTCGTATTTCCCTACCGCCCCGAAAGAAGTGGTGAATTCGATTTTCCCCGAATTGTAAATCAGGAGATACCCGCCATCCTGCGAGAGTATCCCGGCGATGGTCTCGTCGTTCCCTTTGGACTGATAGGGAGAACTCA